>NZ_JAMYUW010000014.1:0-175885 GCF_040323315.1 Mesorhizobium sp. M0047
CTTACTGAAATCCCTGTCCCGAACTTACTGAAATCCGTGTCCGCGACTTACTGAATTCCTTGTCCGGGACTTTGCGAAACCCGCACTCTCTCATTGAGTTTGACGTCTCGCGCGATATATTGGGTACGTCCCCACGAGCGACGGAACGCGTATCGCTTACATTTCTTATTACCCGAAATCTGGGCTCTTTTCTCGCTTCCAGCCAAAAGCTGCCGGACTGGATCGAGAGCCAAGTGCGAGCGCTCGCCTTCTTCGGCGGCGTTGACCAGAGCCATCGTTTGCGACAACCTGAAGGCCGGTGGAATGTGTAGTCAAGGCGCTGTGGTTCGAGCCGACGCAGAACGCGACCTTTGCCTCCATGGCCGAGCACTTCGACACCACCCATCCAGCCGGCCCGCGGCCGCAAGTCGACGCGCGGTGCTGATCCTCCAGCGCTGGATTCTGGCACCGCTGAAGAATCGTTCCCTCTTCTCGATGTCGGCCACAGCCGCCGCGAACTGAGGAGATCGAGCGGTCCGCCTTGAAGCCGCTGCCGCCAGCACAGTTCGAATACGGCAAGTGGAAATCGGCGAAGGTCCATCTGACTACCATGTCGAGGTCGATAAGACCTTCTACTCGGTGCCGCACCGGCGGATCGGGAGGACCGTCGACGTGCGGCTCACTGATCGAGTGGTCGCGATCTTCCACGATCACCAGCGCGTCGCCTGCCATGTGCGTTGCTTGCAGAGTTCCGGTGTCAACGAACACATGCGCAAGGCGCATCAGCGCTACGCCAACACCACGCCGACGAGCCTGATCAGCCGGGCGGAGCGCGAACTGGCCGAACGGAACAACGCCAACCGGCAAGTCGTGGCTGGCCCGCTTCGGCCGGCAAGCAGAACGGCTCGATCATTCCGTTCTCCAATACGCGTGCCGCGCCTGTTCGAGGATTTGGCGCTCGCCCGTCTGGATTGCCGCTTCCCACGCCTCATCGACAAACTCACCCGCGCACAACTGCTCATCCGCGATGACTTCGGAACCAACTCCCTCACCGACCATCAAAGCCCAACCTGCCTTCAAAATCAGCACCGACGCCGCATCCTATTCGCCCTCGGTCGCAATATACGTCAAGCACCTTGCGGCGGGTCCAACGCCCTCAACGAAGGTAGTAAGCTGTAACCCCAGCAGTGCTATCAGCTGAACCGTGCGGGCAGTACTCTTTCCGTCCTCGCTAACGCAAAATGCCAGGAATGTCCTGTTGCAGGCTAGGCGCACAGCCGCTTCCATAATTTGAATTCCTTTAAGTGAACAATGCAATAATTTCGATTTTTTTTCAAATGGTGTTCGGTAGCCTTAAGCCAACACCTCATCTTAGGTTTGCGGCCGCAGGCACAGTAATTCACATCGAAAGACCTTTTGGAATCCGCTCATGCTTAATAGAAACGGGAGGATGTATCGTGAATAATACCGTAGGCGATCTGAGCCGCCGAACTTTTCTCAAAACGGGCGCCGCCCTCGGCGGGGGTATCCTCGCTTCCGGTATGCCATTGTCGCAAGCCATCTGGGCAGCTGAGGGCAAAGTGCTCAAGGCGCGCGGCCTTTTGGACCCCACCACGCTCGATCCCGGCTTCTACGTGGGCAGCAACGAAGTGGACATTATGTACTGCATCTATTCGAAGCTCACGCGCTTCAAGCCGGGCTCCGAATGGGGTTGGGAGTTGGAGGCGGCAGAAAAGATCGAACAGGTCGACCCCACCCATATCCGTTTCCATTTAAAGAAGGGCATCAAATTCACCGGCGGCCATGGCGAGATGACCGCCAAGGACGTCAAATTCTCTTTCGAGCGCGTGATCAAGCACAATTCGGGGCTGGATTGGGGGTCTCTCGATCATGTCGAGATCGAGGATGACTATACTGGCGTGATTGTGTTCAAGGCACCATACGTGTCGGTCTGGAACATTGCACTCCCCTATGCAGTTGGCCATATCGTTTCCGAGGATGCGGTGATGAAGGCGACCGGTGATGGCAGCAGTTTCGGTTTAAAGCCACCGGCCTTTTCCGGGCCATATGTGCTCGCCGAATTCAAACAAAACCAGCATGTGCTTTTGACGCGCAATCCGGAGTGGGCGGGGCCAAAGCCGGGTTTCGACGAAATCCAAATCATTACGATCAACGACGACAAGGCGGCGGAACGCGCCTATCTGGCGGGCGACACCGATTTCACTCGTATCAGTCTGGATTCGCTTGCGGCGTTCAAGAGCAATCCGCCCGCCGAGACCAAGATCGAGGAACATCCCTCGCTCTATTACCACTGGATCGGCATGAATGTGGATCATCCGAGGCTGAAGGACATCAATGTCCGCAAGGCGATCCAGTGGGCAATCAATGTGCCGCAGATCCTGGATGCGGCGTTTGCGGGACAGGCGGAGGTTGCGACAGGTCCCGTTCCTCCAGGTATTGTGGGGCATCGCGACAAAGCGCTCGTCCCGCCGGAAGGCGATCTCGCGAAGGCAAAGGAGTTCTTGGAAAAGGCCGGTGTGAGCGACCTGACCTTGACCATCGATTGCCTGAACGAGAGCCAGTCTTCGACCATAGCCCAGACTGTGCAGGCGCAATTGTCGCAGATCGGCATCACGGTCGAGATCAAAGTCCAGGATAGCGGCTCGTTCTGGACGCTCGGCATGGAATCGGCGGGCGATCGCTGGAAGGAGATGCAGCTCTCCGTCAAGTACCACTCGAATCTTCCCGATCCTCAATACACAGCATGGAGTTTTAGGCAAGAGCAAGTGGGCGTGTGGAACTGGGAACGGTTCCGCAGTGAACGTTTTGATGAGCTCTACGCCAAAGGGGCCACGATCAGCGACCCGAACGAGCGGGCGAAGCTTTATTATGAGATGCAGGATCTCATGGAAGAATCTGGCGCCTACCGGTTCCTGACCTACGGGGGCAATCCAGTCATGTATCGCACCACGCATACGCAGGCCGCAACTCGTCCGGACGGATACCCCCTGTTCCTCGAGTTCAAGCCGGCTTAGCTCCACGCGGCGTAGGAAATATGGGTTCTACCGGTTTTGTTGCAACGGCTGAATAGGGGCCATGCATATTCCAACTGACCAAATCCGAAGCACCGACCGCCATCCGCACCAATCTCTGCGCGATTTTCGTCTCATTGGAACTGAGCCGGTCAAGCTGGGTGATCACTTCGCTGTCGCCGGGCTGCTGGCGCGCCTTTCGTGGCTTCGTGAGAAGGCGCTGTCGCGAACGGAACGACACTTTCCGATCATTGTGATCCAGGAAGCCGGTCTCGACGGGTTCTGGCTCCACCGCGTACTGCAGGCTGAAGGGATCGAAAGCCACGTCGTCGATCCCGCCTCGATCGCGACCTCTCGGCGTCGGCGGGCGAAGACCGACAGGATCGACGGCGAAGCCATGGTGCGGGCGCTGCTGGCCTACAAGCGCGGCGAGCCGCGGGTGTGCGCGATGGTCAAGGCACCCAGCCGGAAAGAGGAAGACCGCCGTCGCATTACTCGAGAGCGCAAGGTGCTAACCGGCGAACGGGTGAGCCACGTCAACCGTATCAAGGGATTGTTGTTTGCACAGGGCATCTCCGGATACGAACCGCTGCGCCGCGATCGGCGGGCACGGCTTGAGGAACTGCGGACCGGCGATGGCCGAGCGCTGCCAGCGCATCTCAAAGCGCAGATATGCCGCGAACTCGATCGGCTGGAACTGCTTCTCGAGCAAGTCAAGGCCGTGGAGGCGGAGCGAGCCACGTTGCTGGCCGAGGCGCAAGAGACGGCAACTCCCACCTCGGCGGCGGTGTTGCTAGATGTGAAGGGCATCGGACCGGAGTTCGCCGCCATGCTTTGGTCGGAAGGGTTGTTCCGCCATTTTGACAACCGACGGCAAGTGGCGGCCTACGCCGGCCTTGCGCCGACGCCTTGGCAAAGCGGATCGGTCGATCGTGAGCAAGGCGTGTCGAAATCCGGCAATCCGCGGCTGCGAACAATGATGGTTCAACTCGCCTAGCTATGGCTGCGCCATCAACCGCAATCGGCGCTTGCTCTCTGGTTCCGTGGACGCGTCCAGCAAAACGGCGGGCGGATGCGTAAGACAATGATTGTGGCGCTCGCCCGCAAGCTGCTAGTCGCACTCTGGAAGTATGTGACCGCCGGCATCGTGATCGAAGGCGCCGTGATGAAGGCTGTTTGACCCTAATCCCGTAATCCGCCAGGACCCGATCAGTCCTGGCCGATCCAGGTGGATGAACCGGCATGGCCTGAATGCCGTTTTGTAGAATGGTTTCATCCTCCTGAGCCCTTGCCCGCCGCAAGCGGGATATTGGTGCAGCCGTACTGAACGGCGACCGCATGTGAGATTGATCGTGCTCGGAGATGGCCGGTCATGCAATCGGGCTCAGACCTTGGATGCCGAAACAGTCCTGGAGTTCTGCTCATGCGTTGCTGATTTAATCCTTGACCCCAAGAAACCCATGTGAGGCCAGGTACCAGCGCACGCATCATGGACTGGTCCAACTGACGGCCTTTGAACATTGTAACCCTCCGAAAGTGATCGAAGGCTCCTTGCCACAGCGCTGGTAATCAAAAGGTTGCAACAGATCCACAGCTCTGCTGGCCCTCGATATCGCCGACGCAGTTAAAAGCAGTGCGCCATGACGGCCATCCAGCTGCGAACCCTTCGCGAGACCGCGTCCGAAAACGTAAGTTCCCGGGCCAAATCGGTACATTCCCCTACGTCGGTTGATATCAAACTGGGCGTCATCATTACGAGCCTCAAACCGATCAAACGAGTTAACTTGTGTTCCGCTCAGCAGTTTTGTCATTCTTCTATCACACCGATGACGCGAGAATGAGGACCGCTGAAATGAGACACGGTGAATACATTAAAGAGTTGAGAAGTTCGACCCATATCAGGATTTCGTTCCTCGTTTTTCCGCCTTTCGGCATGTCTCCGCCCAAAGCCCTCGGCACAAATCGGCTGGCTCCACCAAAATCCATTGGCGCTTCGCGAGGCCCGAGTAGTCGGATACGGCCCTTTGCACGGAGTACAGCTAAAACAAAACGACCACTCGCCGTGCTTAATCCACGTTCAATACCTTTGAAGGTTTCGCCACATGACCATCGCTTCGATCCCCAACCCCGACCTTGCTGTAACAGACCATAACAAACCACGCTGGAACCTGCCCGACCACCGCCGCCACGGCTTCCACAACCTCCACACGATTGTTCGCTACAGCCTCTCCTTCCGCGCAGCTTCTGTCCTGCCCCTGGTAAAAGAGATCGATTGGACAATTGGCGAGCGCGCAGACGTCGCCCGCTTCCTCGCCATGCCGCATTTTTCTGCCTTCGTCGTGGTGCGGGGACATCGCATCCTTTATGAAGCTTATGCGCCGGACTTCGGTCCCGACAGACCGCACACCATTCAGTCAATCACGAAGACGACACTGAACCTGATGCTTGGCCGCTGCGTCGCCGACGGCCTCATCGACCTCGACCGCAAGGTTAGGGACTACTTGCCTGAGATCGGCACCGGCTATGCGGATGCCACGTTGCGCGACGTTGCCGACATGAACGTCGCCAACGACTACTCGGAGGATCTCGAGGATGTTAGCGACTCCCGCGCGACGTGGTTTCTCATGGAGCGCGATTTAGGATGGCGCTTGCCCCCGGAGGGCGAGAAAGAGGGGACAACTCGGTCCTTCCTCTGTCGGATCGCTAGCGACGATCTCGTGAATCTTACCGACCACATAATCTACAAGACGGCCAACAGCGAGGTCATCGGCTGGGTCATTGAGCGCGCCAGCGGCCGAGCGCTGCGCGAATGGTTGATCGAGATCGTAGAGGCGGCGGGCCTCGAGGGGTGCTTCCACATGACCTGCGACCGCGAGGGCGTGCCGCAGGTCGGCGGCGGCGCCTGCCTCTCGGCCCGCGATCTCGCGCGCTACGGCCTGCTCTTCGCGCGCAAGGGCGAGGGTGTCAACGACCGCCGCGTGGGCAATACCGCCTTCACAGAAGAAACGCGCCGCAATCCCGGCCCTTCCGTAAGTAAGGAGCGCGAATGGACTCGCTATAGCCGGCAGGCCATGACCGACGGGACGTGGCTCGGCCACGGCGGTCACGGCGGCCAGTTTATGCTCTCGAACCCCGACACCGGCACCGTCGTAGTCTACTTGAGCGTGCTCGAGAACGCGAGCGCCGGGGACCCCAATTTCTCTGCCGCCATGGTAAAGATGATGGCCAGACTCGCTGCCGAACGATGAACTTTCGGCGCGCCTGGAAAGCGGGATTACGTGGGCCTGGCACAGAGAGTGGTGCCAAGCCTTCCAACAGACGATTAGTGTCATTGTGTCACGAGGTATGAAAATGGAACCAGGTCCGGCATCTATTGGAGGTTTCTTCGCGAATGGAAGGGGCCTGAGTGCCCCCGGAGGGGGCTACCGGCTGCTGCCCAGCGTGAAGGTCCCGATGCGTGACGGCGTGAATCTTTCAACCGACATCTACTTGCCAAGCGGTCCTGGTCCGTTCCCTATTATACTCATTCGCACGCCATACGACAAAAATACTCTGCGTCCCGACTGGGTGTCCAACAACACTTCGTCTTTCATATATGATGCTGAAAATTCCCTGCGTACGTGTTCTTGCACCGGACCCGTCGAAGTCTACATCAATGCAGGATACGCAGTCGTAGCTCAAGACTTCCGGGGGCTCTTCGAGTCGGAGGGCATTTTCAAATACGCAATATCAGAAAGACGCGATTTCGAGGACACCGCAAAATGGCTCGATGCGCAGCGCTGGTCGGCGCGCCGTATGGGAATGTGGGGCTGCTCTTACTTGGGTAGTGTTCAAGTGGTCGGTGCAGTTACGAATACTCCTAGTCTCAAAGCGATTACGCCTATGGCGGCCGCTGGAGCATTTAGTTCTGGGCTCGGGCGATACACCATGCTCTGGAACTACATGGGTGGAGCCCGCGAGTTCGCCAATATGCTAGGTTGGCAAGCGCACTCGCCAAGTCTCTATCTTAAACTAGACCCTTCCATAGAAACCGAGACATGGGCGCGCTTCGTCCATCTTTACGCCCTCCGACCCTCGTACAAGTTAGATATTGGAAAACTGCTATGGGATCTACCAATCGCCGGAATCCTTGATCGGGCAGGCCTGCCGCCTACCAACTGGGATGAAACCATGTCTCATCCACCAGAATCCAGTTTTTGGCACGATACAGAGTGCGTGACAAACGAGGATAAGTTGTACACGCCGGCCCTCTGGATAGACACGTGGAATGACGTCCAACCAGGGGAGGCAATAGATGCATTCAACTTCGCCAAAGAGCACGCAGACAACGCGATTGCCCGTGATAATCAGTATATGATCATGGGTCCCGGCAAACATTGCGGCATCGATCGTCTGACTGACAATTTTAAATTCGGCGACCTCGACCTCGGAGATGCTAGGTTCGATCTTTGGGATGCAATGTTGAAATGGAATAACCGCTGGGTGAAAGGTGACATTCATGCGCTGGAAAATATGCCAAGAGTCACCTATTGGCTTTACGGGAAGAATGTTTGGCGAACGGCGAGCGATATGCCAATCCCAGGAACCCGCTACACTGAAATGTTTCTCTCGAGCAAAACGGGCGCCAACAGTCTCAACGGAGACGGATTATTGTCGTTCGACCCGCCCGAGTCGCTGTGTTGTGACAAATACCTTTACGATCCGGCTGATCCGACGCCCACAGGACCGACGGAGGCGTGGACTGTCGAAATGACTGATCAGCGTGCAATCGAGGCGCGCCGCGACGTGCTAGTTTACACCAGCGAGGTATTAAAGGAGGGAATGACAGTAGTTGGAAAAATAAAAATGGTCTTATATATTTCCTCATCTGCTCAGGACACTGACTTAACGGGCAAGCTTGTAGATGTGTATCCCGACGGACGCGCTATCCAGCTGCAAACCGGCATCCTCCGAGCTCGATATCGGAACGGATACACTAACCCGCAGCTACTCAACCCCGGCGAAATATACGAAATCACCGTGGATCTAAACGCAACCGGCAACTGGTTTGCGCCGGGGCACCAGATTCGTTTGGAAGTGAGTTCCAGTAACTTTCCGCGGTTTGACCGGAACATGAACACAGGGCGAGACAACTATTCAGAGACTCAAGGCGTGGTAGCCGAGAACGCAGTCTTTTCGGGACCTGAGTGGCGCTCCAGGCTTATTCTGCCTGTCGCGCCAGATTGAACTGTTCATGCTGGTCGACAGCTGGCCTAGCTAGTTTCCGTCCACAGTGTGCTGCAGCAAGCAGAAGGAGGTTCGATGGTGAACTGACAACATGCTGAGAAGCTGCGTGAAAGATGAGGGTAGGCCCCTCGGGATCGGCTTTCAGGAGCGGGTCCCAAACCAGCCCAAGCTGCTGTGGTAGAAGAGCCATGGTGGTTAGCGTTGGGTCAAAAGCCGCGGACATGATCCGGGGCAGGTAGACATCCGGAAGATGAGCGCAAGCAAACCCTTCGATGACGCGTCGTTAGTACTCTTTAATACCACTAAAACTGAGGGCGTATGGATCTCTCGGGACAAGTCCGTCGGGAGCCTGATGACTGGGCGGACAGTGGACGGCGTATAGGGGGCATGAGCCGGATGCAGGCTTTTGCGCGGAACTGCAGGAACCAGCTTTCTGATGCCAAGGGAGAAGCACAAGCGGCACACCTCCGTGAGGCGAGAGTACCGATGCAGGAAGTTGGGGCGGATCGACCCGTATTGGTGACGAAGGCCCTGTAATGGGGCTGGAGCGAAGGGGTCGGATCAGGTGGTCGTATTTTCGAAGCAACTGGAAACAGGATGACGACGACGGATACGACAGACAAGCCGTTTATGATCGATAAGCGGCTGGTGTACGAAGCCTATAAAGCGGTCAAATCCAATGGTGGTGCGGCTGGAGTGGACGGGCAGACGATCGAGCAGTTCGAAGCCGACCTGGGGAGGAATCTCTACAGGATCTGGAACAGGATGAGTTCGGGAAGCTACTTTCCGCCACCGGTGCGGGCCGTCCCCATTCCCAAAAAGACTGGGGGTCAGCGGATTTTGGGTGTGCCCACCGTGAGGGATAGGATCGCGCAAATGGTGGTCAAACGGCTCATTGAACCGGAACTTGATCAGATCTTCCGGCCAGACTCCTACGGCTACCGGCCGGGCAAATCTGCTCTGGACGCCGTGGGGATCACGCGTCAGCGGTGCTGGAAATATGATTGGGTTCTGGAGTTTGATATCAAAGGTCTGTTTGACAACATCTCGCACGAGCTTTTGCTCACGGCAGTTCGCAGGCACGTAAAGAGCAAATGGGCATTACTATACATCGAGAGATGGCTGACAGCGCCCATGGAAAAGGATGGACAGAGGATTGAACGGAACTGCGGAACTCCGCAAGGGGGCGTAGTTTCGCCGATTCTTTCAAATCTTTTTCTGCACTATGCGTTTGATCTGTGGATGAAACGGACACATCCAGACCTCCCATGGTGTCGGTATGCGGATGATGGGCTGGTGCACTGCCGGACCGAGCAGGAGGCAGAAGCCGTCAAGGCTGCGCTTCAGGCGAGGTTGGCGGATTCCCTACAATCGTCCCGCCTGGACGCAGATGCATCGCCGCTGGCTGGCTGGGCTACGATTCGAGCAGCCCGCCCACCACATCGTCCTGGAAGACTGTATGTCAACGATCGAAGCCGCGACGGCCCGTCGTGATCGGCTGACGGCACAGATCGAGACCATGCTCGTGGACTGTAAGCGCCTCGCCGATCGCCTACGGATTTGGGCTTGAGGTTTTCCGGAATCGCCAAGGCATGAGTTCCTCGATCTGGCTCTGCGGATGACCGTTGATGATGGCGTCGAGGGTTTCGGCGAGGTAGGCGACGGGATTGACGTCGTTGAGCTTGCAGGTGGCGACGAGGGATGAGAGCAGCGCCCAGTTTTCGGCCCCGATCTCGTGGCCAGCGAACAGGGCATTTTTTCTGGTCAGGCATATCGGCCGGATGGCGTTTTCGACCGGGTTGGTATCGAGCTCGAGCCGGCCATCGTCCAGGAAGCAGGTAAGCCCTTCCCAATGGGCGAGACCATAGCGAATGTCTTCGGCCAGCTTTGAGCCCGAGGAGATCATCGACAATTGCTTTTCAAACCACGGCTTCAAGGCGGCGATGATCGGGGTGGAGTACTGCTGTCGCGCGGCGAGCCGAGCTTGTGGCGTCATGTGCCGCGCACCGTCGCCTCGACAGCGTAGAGCGTAGCGATCTGGCGCACGGCGGCTTCGGCGATCGGGGACTTGGTGTTGCGCGCCAGCTTCACAAAACGTCGGCGCAGGTGGCTCCAGCAATGGACGAGCATCCATGGTCCTTGTGGCTGTTGATTGCCGTTGAGAACTGACCCGGCAGCACAGGATATTTCCATCGAGAATTGACCCATGTTTGAACCACCCCTTGCATGACAGCGGGGGCCTTGGAGTGATCGACATGGCGATACTGAGCGTAATTCGACGTTGGCATTTTCGAGAGCATCTATCGATCCGTGAGATTGGCCGTAGGACTGGCCTGTCGCGCAATACCATCCGCAAATATCTGCGGGTGGACGAGGTCGAGCCGAAGTTCAAGGTTCCAGAGCGGCCGAGCAGGCTTGACGCATTTGCCGACCGTTTGTCAGCCTGGCTGAGGACGGAAGCCAAAAAGAACCGCAAGCAGAAACGCACGATCAAGCAGCTTCATGCCGATCTGCTGAGCCTTGGCTATGAGGGGTCATACGGTCGTGTCGCGGCTTTCGCTCGGGAGTGGAAGGCTGATCTGCAGAGGGAGTTACAGACGACAGGGCGCGGAACATTCGTGCCGCTTTCGTTCGATCCAGGTGAAGCGTTCCAGTTCGACTGGTCCGAGGACTGGGCGATCATCGGCCATGAACGCACCAAGCTGCAAGTGGCCCATAGCAAGCTCAGCTACTCCAGGGCCTTCATCGTCCGGGCTTATCTGTTGCAGACGCATGAGATGCTGTTCGACGCCCATAATCATGCCTGCCGTGTCTTTGGCGGCGTTCCCCGGCGCGGCATCTACGACAATATGCGCACAGCAATCGACAAGGTCGGCCGCGGCAAGGAGCGCGACGTCAATGTCCGCTTCATGGCCATGGCCAGCCACTATCTCTTCGAGCCTGAGTTCTGCAATCCCGCCTCTGGCTGGGAGAAGGGACAGGTCGAGAAGAACGTCCAGGCTGCGCGTCACCGACTGTGGCAACCCATGCCGCGCTTTCCATCATTGGAAGCCCTGAACGACTGGCTGGAGCTTCGATGCCAAGAGTTCTGGCACAAGACCCCGCATGGAAAAATGCGCGGCACCATTGCCGATATCTGGGCTGAGGAAGCCCAGGCTCTCATGCCGGCGTCCCGTCTCTTCGACGGCTTTGTCGAATACACCAAGCGGGTCTCCCCAACCTGCCTCGTGCATCTGGAGCGCAACCGGTACAGCGTGCCGGCGTCGTTTGCCAATCGGCCGGTGAGCATTCGGGTCTATCCGGATCGTGTCGTTGTCGCTGCGGAGGGTCTGATTGTCTGTGAGCATCGCCGCATCATCGATCGTTCGCATGATCGACCAGGGCAGACGATCTATGACTGGCGGCACTATCTGGCTGTCGTTCAGCGCAAACCAGGCGCCCTGCGCAACGGAGCACCCTTTGCCGAACTTCCCGATGCATTCAGGTCGTTGCAAGCAGCATTTGCTCAAGAAGCCGGGCGGCGATCGCGAGATGGCCGACATCCTGGCACTTGTCCTTCAGCACGACGAGCAGGCCGTGCTTTGCGCCGTGGAAATGGCGTTACAGGGCGGTGTTCCTACCAAAACCCATGTGCTCAACCTTCTCCATCGGCTCGTCGACGGCAAATCGCTTATGCCCCCGACCATCAGCGCCCCTCAGGCTTTGACGCTTACCAATGAGCCGAAAGCAAATGTCGAACGCTACGATGCCTTGAGGAAGGCCCTGGAGGTGCGCCATGCGTCATAACCCTGCCAGCGGCGCAATCGTCATCATGCTCCGGAGCCTGAAGATGCACGGCATGGCGCAAGCTGTAGGCGAACTTACCGAGCAGGGAGCGCCAGCGTTTGAAGCCGCCATTCCGATCCTGTCGCAACTCCTCAAGGCCGAGACGGCGGAACGAGAGGTCAGGTCCACAGCCTACCAGCTCAAGACGGCTCGCTTTCCAGCCTACCGCGATCTCAACGGCTTTGACTTCGCCAGCAGTGAGATAGACGAGGCCCTGGTGCGGCAACTTCATCGTTGCGAGTTCGTCGATGAAGCCAACAACATTGTGCTCGTCGGCGGCCCCGGGACGGGCAAAACCCATATTGCCACGGCCCTTGGCGTTCAGGCCATCGAGCATCATCACAAACGGGTTCGCTTCTTCTCGACGGTCGAACTGGTCAATGCGCTGGAACAGGAGAAGGCACAAGGAAGATCCGGCCAGATCGCCAATCGCCTCGTCCATTCCGATCTCGTGATCCTGGACGAACTTGGCTATCTGCCCTTCAGTGCGTCAGGCGGGGCTCTGCTCTTCCATCTGCTGAGCAAGCTTTACGAGCGCACAAGCGTCATCATCACCACAAACCTCAGCTTCAGCGAATGGGCCAGTGTCTTCGGCGATGCCAAGATGACGACCGCTCTTCTCGACCGGCTGACCCACCATTGCCATATCCTCGAAACCGGAAACGACAGCTTCCGGTTCAAAAACAGCTCTGCCCAAGAGCCGAAAAAAGCAAAGGAGAAAACCAGAACCTTGACCATCCCCGCAGAACCAAAACATACATGAAGGGCGGGTCACTTCTCGGCGGAAATGCCGGGTCAGTTCTCAGTGAAAATCAACATTGTGGCCGCTCCAAGCGTGTCAGCCGGTCATAGCCCTCAGAGGCGTCAACCTGCAGGAACTGTCCGGCGAAGCCTTGAAGGAAGCGTTCGGCATGCTCGCCGCCGCGTCCCGGCGCATAGTGGAACAGCACGATGGGCGGGCCTTGGCCACCATGGCCGCGGTCATCGGAAGCGCTTGCCCAGAAGAAGCCCTTCTTGACCTTGCCGCGTCCGGGATCGAGCACCGGCGCCGTGGTCTCGTCCATGAACAGACGATCCGCGGCAGCCAGATGCCGGCTCATGTGACTGGCGATGGGCTTGAGATGGAAGCAGGCCCGGGCCAGCCCAATTGCCCAGTGTGGCGCGATCCAACTGGATGCCCTGGCGAGCATAGATCTCGGCCTGCCGGTAGAACGGCAAATGATCGCCGAACTTGGCGACGATGACCTGCGCGATCAGCGCCTCGGTCGGCAGGCCGCCAGGCACCACATGCTCGGGCGCATGGGCCTGCACCACCGCGCCGGAGCAGCGACGGCAAGCGTATTTCGGCCGGCGCGTGACCAGAACGCGCAACTGTGCTGGAACCACGTCCAACCGTTCACTCACGTCCTCGCCGATCCTGGCCATCTCGCCGCAGCCGCACGGGCACAGTGTGCTTTCGGGTTCGATGATCCGCTCCACCCGCGGCAGATGGGCAGGCAAGTGGCCGCAGTTGCGCCGGCCAGAACCGGACGTGCCGTCCGAACCGCCCTGGATAATCCGCTGTGCTTTTTCCTGCGCGGCATCGAGCACGCCCTGCGCGATCGCCACGTCTTCGAGCAGCAGGTGGTATTGATCGGGATGCAGCTTCTCGGACTTGGCGCCGAACTTCTCGTGGTTCAGTTGACCGACGATGGTCTCCAGGCGACGGCGCGCCTCTTCGGATTCGGCCAAAGCGGCTTGCGCCTCGGCGAGGAGCGCCTTCTCATGGTATCGACCATATTGAAGTCGCCCATCTTCACGCCGCCGCGCAGATGCGCGCAATGTGGTGCCATTGACATGGATTCCATGCCGCCGGCAACGATGATCTTCGCGTCACCCGTTGCGATCTGCTGCATGCCAAGCGCGACAGCCCGCAGGCCAGAACCGCACAGCTGGTTAATTCCCCAGGCGGTCTTCTCCTGGGGGATCCCGGCTTTCATGGCAGCCTGACGGGCAGGATTTTGACCTTCCCCGGCAGACAAGACCTGGCCGAGGATCACCTCATCGACTTCGCCGGCTTCGATGCCGGCGCGCTCCAGCACACCTTTGATGGCTGCGCCTCCAAGCTCGTGGGCCGGAGTGATGGCAAAGCAACCGTTAAACGAACCAACCGCGGTCCGTGCTGCGCTGGCAATGACGATAGATGCCGTCATGATCGTTCCTTCCGGTATTCTAAATGATGACACGGCGGTGGCCGCGGATCAATTGACGATTGTCGCTTCAGTAGCGCTGCGGAACTGGCTGTCGCTCACGTCTTCGGCAAGCTCAACGAGCTGCAATCCGCCATCGACGACGTCGAGCACGCCCAGATTAGTGATGATCCTATCGACCACCCGCTGACCGGTCAGCGGCAGGGTACATCCTTTGAGTATCTTGGATTCACCAGCCTTGTTGGTATGGTCCATGACCACCACCACGCGCTTCACCCCGGCGACGAGATCCATTGCGCCACCCATACCCTTGACGAGCTTGCCGGGGATCATCCAGTTGGCGAGATCACCCGTCTCCGATACTTCCATTGCGCCAAGGATGGCCATGGCAATCTTGCCGCCGCGGATCATCGCAAAGCTTTGCGAGGAGTCGAAGAAGGCCGAATGCGGCAGGGCCGTCACCGTCTGTTTGCCGGCGTTGATCAGATCTGCGTCAATGGCGTCTTCCGTCGGGAACGGGCCGATACCGAGGAGCCCGTTCTCCGACTGCAGTGTCACATGCACCCCATCAGGAATATGGTTGGCGACCAGCGTTGGAATGCCGATGCCGAGATTGACATAGGTACCATCTTCAAGTTCGCGGGCCGCCCGTGCGGCCATCTGGTTTCGATCCCAACCCATCTGTTCCCTCCCTTACGCTGCTACGCGCGTCGTGCGCTGTTCGATGCGCTTCTCGTGTTCACCCTGGATCAAACGATGCACGTAAATCCCAGGCAGGTGAATCTGATCAGGATCGAGGCTGCCGGCCGGCACGATTTCTTCGACCTCAGTGACGCAAATCTTACCGCAGGTCGCTGCCGGTGGATTGAAGTTGCGGGCCGTCTTGCGGAACACCAGGTTGCCCGTTGTGTCTGCCTTCCAGGCCTTGACAATCGCCAGGTCCGCAACGATCCCGGTCTCGAGGACATAGGTCTCGCCGTGAAAAGTTTTGTGCTCCTTACCTTCGGCGACGACCGTGCCAACGCCGGTCTTGGTATAAAATCCTGCGATACCGGCGCCGCCGGCGCGCATGCGTTCGGCAAGCGTGCCCTGCGGATTGAATTCGAGCTCCATCTCGCCGCTGAGATACTGCCGCATGAACTCGGCATTCTCACCGACATAAGATGAGATCATCTTTTTGATCTGCTTCGTCTTCAGCAGTATGCCAAGCCCAAAATCGTCAACGCCACAGTTGTTGGACGCAATCGTCAGATCTTTGGTGCCAGCTTCCAGGATCGCGTTGATCAGCAGCTCCGGAATGCCGCAAAGGCCGAAGCCACCCGCGGCGATTGTCATGCCGTCGTGCAGCACACCCTCCAGCGCATTTGCTGCACTGGGAAATACCTTACTCATCTTGGCCTCCGCTTTGCGAATGCCCGCGCCTTTACGGCCAGACCTCATATCGCGGCAACTTTACGGATTGCGCAGGAAGCAACCATTCGTAAGAATACGTAGGTCCATACGTGGGAGACTTACTATGCGAGGTTCGGCCAGAATGCGAAACTCGGGCAATCTTGATGGCATCGGCTTCCTGCATGGGCCGGACGCGATGCTGGTGCTTTCCAATCGCGTCATCCTGCGGGCAAGCCATCGCGTCCAATCCGTCTTTGGCTGGTCGATCCGCGAGTTGGAGGGACAGTCAATGAGGATGCTCTATCCCGGTCAAACCGATTACGAGGTGATCGGCGAAAAAGCACGCCGCGCCATGAAGGCCGATCCCGTCTACCGCGATGCCCGCTTCATGCGCCGCATGGACGGCGAGGTGGTTTGGATGGAGGCGCATGGTGCCGCGCTTGATCGGGACGATCCACAGGAATTGGCAATCTGGTCTTATCGCCCGGTCGCGGCAGAACAAAGCCAGGGTCACGGCCTAACCGCGGCAGAGGCGCGGATTGCGCGCTACCTTGTAAACGGCTTCACCAGCAAGGAAATGGCACGGTCCATCGGTTGTTCCCCAAGGACTGTGGAAGTCCATCGCGCGAATATGATCGTAAAGTTCGGGGTGCGCAACACGTCCGAACTGGTGGCGCGGCTGCTTTCCGCCCGATAAACGCCTCCGCGTCGCTCAGCACCGGGCCGTTGGGCGCGTAGCCCCGTGGGCGGTAACAGCGCGGGATCGTCCATTGCAGCTCAGCGCGGCGACCCGCTCCACCCCGGGGATCACCATGAACCGAAGACAGACCTCATCGTGGCTCGCCTCTGTTTCACACGCCGGCGCAGAACTTGAGCGATTTGACGTACATCCCTTCGTTCTGTTTTGGGTCGCAAACCAGATGCGGACGTTCGCTTGCGAGAGGGTCCATTTCAGGCTTCTGCGGCGTTGCTGCCAGATTCCTTGCCGATGGCCATAGGCACCGGATGCTCGACGGCCGCGTCCAGGCCATGCCTGGCGACGAAGTCTGGCTCGTCGGCGAGCGGCGGTCGACCGGAGAGCAAAAATATTACGTGTCGAACCTGCCGGACGATGCCACCATCAGGATGCTCGCCGCTGCCATCAAGGCCATATGGATCTGTGAACAGGCGCACCAGCAACTCAAGGAGGAGCTTGGGCTCGACCACTTCGAAGGCCGATCCTGGACAGGATTACACCGCCATGCCTTGATGACGATGATCGCCTACGCCTTCCTCCAATCCCGCCGCCTCAAAGCAGCGGGACGGAAAAAAAGAGTCACGGGACCACCGCCACAACCCAGCATGCCGGCCATCAGGCAAGCTATCCTCGATCTCTTCGCACGGCCTCCGCCCCTGCGATGCCCTCATTGTGAAATGCTCCTCGCAGAAGCCGCCAAACCAAAAGTGTCAAAGTAGTGCTTCTGTAATGGGCCCTTACTCGTCAAGTCCCTTCGAGTGATCATCACGCCGCCAGGATCATGCTTCTGTCCGTGGTCAGCACCAAGACTGCCACATCATGTATGCCTCGGCGCTCGGCAAGAACGCAAACTGCCAGACGCTGGTGTCGGCGACACTGGCCTCGGGTGAGGTGCCGGTCATGGTGGGGTTGCAGCTGTTCCTGCCCGAGAGTTGGACCTCCGATGCCACCCGGCTCGATCGCGCCGGTGTGCCCGATGACCATCGTTCTTACAGGACCAAACCCGAGATCGCCCTGGCCGAGATTGACCGGGTCCGCGCGGCCGGCGTGCGCTTCGGCTGCGTCCTTGCCGATGCCGGATATGGCTTGAGCGCGCCCTTCCGGCAGGCGCTCACCGAGCGCGGCCTCAAATGGGCCGTCGGCATCCCGTTCAAGCAAAGGTCTATCCCGCCGACGTGGCGATGATCTTCCCCGTTGCCGGACGCAGCCGCCCGCGCCAGCGGCATATCCCCGATGTGAAGTCGATCACCGCGCAGGCGATGCTGGAGACCGCCCGATGGAGGACGGTCAGTTGGCGGCGCGGCACCAAGGGCCGCCTCTCAGCACGCTTCGCCGCTGTCCGTGTTCGGGTTGCTGATGGCCCACCCCAGCGCATCCGCGACATGGGCGCCCAGCACTTGCCCGGAGAGGAGGTCTGGGTCATCGGCGAGCATCGCTCGACCGGGGAGCGCAAATACTATCTTTCCAACCTTCCCGCGGACATCCCGCTCAAGCAACTCGCAGGTGCCATCAAGGCGCGCTGGAGCTGCGAACAGGCGCATCAACAACTCAAGGAGGAACTCGGCATCGACCATTTCGAAGGGCGATCATGGACAGGCCTTCACCGACACGCGTTGATGACGATGATTGCCTATGCCTTCCTGCAATCTCGCCGCCTCACACAAGCGAGAGGGGGAAAAAAGAATCCCAGGCCCGCCGCCGCAGCCAAGTCTCCCAGCAGTTCGACAAGCAATCCTAAACGCGCTCGCACAACCGCCGCCAACCAAATGCCCCCACTGCCGCAGGCTCCTCAGCTAAAAATCTGCCAAAGTAGTGCTTCTGTAATGGGCCCTTACTCGTCAAGTCCCTTCGAGTGATCATCGCGCCGCCGGGATCATGCTTCTGTCCGTGGTCAGCACGAAGACTGCCACATCATGTCATCAGATCCTTAAGCCGGCAGGTCAATCTAGGGTCCGGACCCATAAAAGGGGTTCCTCTGACGGCGGGATTGTGATTCACGGGTCTCTGAGGGGGACCACTCATGAATCGCGAATATTTCTGGCTCAGCGATGAGCAGTTTGGGTTGCTTGAACCACATCTGCCGACCGACACCCGAGGCAAGCCGCGCGTCGATGATCGCCGCGTGATCAGCGGCATTATTCATGTGGTGAAGAGCGGCGGACGCTGGGTCGACGCTCCGTCGGTCTATGGACCGCGCAAGACCCTCTACAACCGTTTCCAGCGCTGGTCGGCCAAGGGCGTTTGGAGTGCCATTTTCCATGCTCTTGCCAACGCCGGCGGGCCTCCGGCCGAGCTTCTCATCGACTCATCGGCGGTAAGGGCGCATCGCTGTGCGGCCGGCGGCAAAGGGGGGAGAAAAATCAGGCCATCGGTCGCTCGAGGGGCGGACGGACTACCAAAATCCATGCCCTGACGGATGGATTCTGCCGGCCGGTCGCCTTTCTCCTGACCGGCGGCCAGGTCGCCGATTGCACTGCCGGGGCGCTGCTGATCGAGCAGATGCCGGCGGCCCCAATCCTGCATGCCGACAAAGGCTATGACAGCAATGCCATCCGGGAGCAGGTTCGCGGACGCGGCGCCTTCGCCAATATCCCGCCCAAGGCGAACCGAAAATGGAAGAATTGTTTCTCGCCCTTCCCTCTACAAGGGCCGCAATGCGATTGAGCGCATGTTCTGTCGCATCAAGGACTTCCGTCGCATCGCAACTCGCTACGATCGGCTCGCCCGCAACTTCCTCGCCGCCGTCTGCATCGCTGCAACCGTCAGCTACTGGTTATGAGTCTTAGCCCTAGCTAGGACGCGTGATTTGCCGAAGCTTTCACAGCACTACTCCCGACCTTGCCAAGCCCTCGTCCCAGCGACGGGACCTCGAAGAAGTAGCGCCTATGGCGGCCTACCTCGCTGCCTTGTTCCTCCTTTACGCAGTGACGGTGTCCTTGCCCCAACGGAACTGACTGACATCAGTCCACATGCGGTGAAGAACGGTGGCGAGCTTGCGGGCCAGCACCACCTTCGCCCGTTTTATGCCGCGCCGCTTCGCTACCTCCATCGCCCAGCGTTTCAGGGCCGAGAACCGCGTGGCGCGCGTCAGCATGATGTGCGCCGCTTCATAGAGCGCGGTGCGCACCATTCCATCGCCGACCTTGCTGATGCCGCCGTCGATGTCGGTCTCGCTGGATTGATATTTCTTGGGCTTCAGTCCGAAGTACGCACCGACGGTTCGGGATTTTGCAAACCGCCCCGGATTGTCGACCGCCGAACGATAGGTGACTGCAACCAGAGCGCGACACCGGGCGCACTCATCAGCCGCTGGCAGACAGGTTCGGCACGGGCGATCTTCAGCATCGCGCGGTGCAGTGCCGGGTAAACTCGTTCCATAATACCGCCCGGGCCTGCAGCATCGCGCCGATCACCGTCGCAAGCATGTCATGGCCTTCGATGAGATCGCGAATGCGCGCCTCGAAACGCCCCCGGCTCACCTCGCCAACCTTGAGCCCGTAACCGCGTAGGATTCCGCGTATGCTGAGCTCGACGTCGAGCAGCTTGGCCTGCAACAGCTTGCGGCCGACCAGCAGTGCCCGCACCTCCTGGGCATCTGCAGACTTGGCGTACACGGGACGGTACCAGCCCATGCCGCCGCATAGCCTCCGGCGATCTTGTCGATAAGATCCTTCTCCAGTTCGCGAGGCATCACATGGAAACGCTCGTTAGGGGAGACGGACGGCGCATAGTCTACGGCAAGCAGATCATCCGTGCTTTCCATTATTTCGCGGCCGGGATGGAAAAGCTGCGAGAAGATCGTGCAGCCCTCGGCATGGCAGACATAGGCAAGCTGTCAGTAACGCTCGATGCAGGTGTCTTCAGTGGCCATCAGCATATGTGAGGTATGGCGCGCCGTTTCATGCACACCGGCCACCTGCATGACGATCAGCCCTACCACACCTCTTGCACGGGCCCGGTGTAGGCGATCAACTCTGTGTTGATTAAAGCATCTGTAGGCAGGGTCATGTCATGGCCGGTGGACAGTATGCGCTTACGATCGTCCTTCCGCGAGTTTTTAACGGCGAGAACAGGTGTGAGAAAAGCCCGTCAGCCACGCCGTACCCCCCGCGAGCGCTGTTTCCAAGCTACGGGCGACAATGAGTAAAATACGGTCGCGTTCGTGCCTTCATAATGCAGCGGTGCATTTTTCGGGTACCCAGAGCACGTCGCCGGCGCCGCAGTTGAATACCTCGTCGCCCACGCGCAATCTGGAATTGCCTTCGAGCGTCATAATCAGCTCATCATAAAGAACGTCCACGCGATCGACATTCGTCGAACCGGGCAATGCCTGCACCCATTGACTTGCTGATTTCCGGACCGACCAAACGGCTAATCGATGCCCCTTTGCGGATCGTCGCGATATGCCTCCAAGTCGCGATTACCGGCGTTGAAGTGTATTATGCCAAACAAGTGCTACTTCCTGAGTCTACCAATTCCGCATTTGCATTAGGTCCTTCAGTAAAGAGCCTATTTCAACCTCACCGGCCGGTTCAGTATTTGAGCATTCCCGGAGTGGATGCTGCTGACCGTTTAAAACGATATGGACCCTGGGGTCGGCGATACGGCCCTATCCGGTCGTGGAATCCGCTTCCTTGCCAACATTGGAGGGCGCCGCCGATAGCCCTCTTCCAGGCTGTGTCAGGCGAGAACTGCACAGCCTCGTCAACCAACTCGGATCGCGTTCCGGCACTGAGCCAAGCAATGTGCGGGTATAGAGCGATTCAGGAAAATCCAGCACCCTGCCCTTCGGGCCGGCCTCCACTATGCGACCGGCATGCATTATCACGACATCATCGGCGATTGCGCGGACAGTCGAAATATCATGAGTGATAAACATATAGGCCAGACCAAGCTGGGATTGTAGATTGTCGAGAAGTTTTAGAATTTCCTCGGCTACAATTTGGTCAAGAGCGGAAGTCACTTCGTCGCAAATGATCAACTGCGGCTCTGCCGCGATCGCTCTGGCAATCCCGATACGCTGCTTCTGTCCCCCTGAAAGTTCGGACGGCAACCGGTTTATGAAACCATCTGGCTCGAGCCCGATCAGATCAAGAAGTTCGCGTACGCGATTGCGCAGAGCCTGTCCCCGCAGCTTCAGGTACATCTGCGCCGGGCGCGCGATCAGTTCACCAATCCGCAGTTTAGGGTTCAGCGCCGTATCTGCCATCTGATAGATCATCTGGATCCGTCGAAGCTGATCGCGGCTGCGTTTGCGGTATCTGGCGGGCAAATGATCGCCTGCCAAGTGAATACTGCCCTGTGACGCTGGTTTCAGGCCGGTAATCACCCTCGCCAATGTAGATTTCCCTGAACCGCTTTCGCCGACAACAGCCACGGTGCGGCCACTGTGAAAGTCTAGATTTATGTCCTCCAAACACAAGAACTGGCCGTAAGCGGCGCCGACATTGCGTATTGAAACGAGCGGAACACTGGTCGATTTGACTTCGGGACGGGGTATCCGGTTGTATTCCCTGACAGCCCAGAGGGAGCGAGAATAGTCCTCGCGTGGGGCGTTCACCATCTCCGCGGTATCGGCCTCTTCCACCTCGTGGCCGTGCCGCAGGATCTTGATCCTGTCGGCCATTTGCGCCACCACCGCCAGGTCATGGGTGATGTAGATCGCCGCAGTGTTATGTTGCTTGACGATGTCACGTATCGCGGACAGAACCTCAACCTGGGTTGTCACATCCAGCGCCGTCGTGGGCTCGTCGAAGATAATCAAATCTGGGCGGCAGGACATGGCCATGGCGGTCATTGCTCGCTGCAGCTGGCCGCCTGAAACTTGGTGCGGATAGCGAAAGCCAATACGCTTGGGATCTGGTAACCGCATGCGCCTGTAAAGATCCAACGCATCCTGAGTGGCCAATTCACGTGTCATGACGCCATGCTGGACCGGACCTTCGATACACTGTGATATCAACCGGTGGGCTGGGTTGAAGCTGGCTGCTGCCGATTGCGCCACGTAAGCAATCCGGCGTCCAAGTATCGCGCGATGTGCAGTTTCTGACAGACCGAGAAGATCGATTCCGTCAAAGTGGATGGAGCCTCCTGTGATCCGGCATCCATCACGGGCATAGCCCATTGCAGCAAGACCTAACGTCGACTTGCCCGCACCCGACTCACCGATAAGGCCGAGCACTTCGCCTTTCTTCAATGTCAGATCGACACCCTTTACGATCGATGCCCAGACATCGTTCGACCGAGCCTCGATATGTACGTCTTTCATCACCAGTAGCGGGCTATCCGCAGACATATCCGGCATTGGCTTACTCCTTTAAGCCGCTGGCGAGATGCAGAAACCAGTCAACTACGAAATTCACTGAGACCGCGAGCAACGCGATGGCCCCGGCGGGCAACAGCGGCGTCAAATCGCCGAAGGTAATTAACGCCGCATTGTCTCGCACCATTGAGCCCCAGTCAGCCATCGGTGGCTGTATCCCGACGCCGAGGAAGGAAAGGGCCGAGATCGAAAGGAAGACAAAGCAGAAACGCAGGCCGAACTCAGCGACAAGCGGCGCCAACGCATTGGGAAGGACCTCGCGGAAAACGAGACGAAATAGACTTTCACCGCGGAGCCGAGCCGCCTCAACGAAATCCATCGTGACGATGGTCTGCGCCACCGCACGTGCCACCCGGAAGACCCGAGTTGAATCGATTACGGCAATTACCAGCACCAGCGAAACTATCGACGTGCCGAAGATTGTAAGCAGCAGCAATGAGAAGATCAGCGCCGGAATTGCCATCATCACATCGACAAGCCGGCTCGAAAGTTGATCAACCCAGCCGCCCAGCGTCGCGGCCAGCAACCCGAAGGTCGAGCCCAGCACGAAGGCGATCACCGTGACGGCGAAGGCGATACCGACCGTATTGCGTGCGCCATAGATGAGCCGGGTGAACATGTCCCGACCCAGATTGTCCGTACCAAGCAAATTGGTCGCGCTCCATGGCATGAACTGATCAGCAACCACCTCACGTTCGGCAAACGGCGCAATCAGCGGAGCGAGAATCGCGACACCGACGTAGAGGAGGATCATCAGCATGCCGAAAGATGCGGCGACCGGCGCCTTGCGGACCGCGATCCTGACATAGCCAGTGGTGCAGCGCGTCAAGATCCAACGAAACGACCATCCTACCGTCGTACCGAGAACGATTGCAAGGGCTCCCCAAGTCAGGAACATGACAAGTGTCATTGGAACAGCCTTCACTTGGCGTGCAGCAGTCGCGGATTTGTCAGAATCGACAGCACATCCGCTAACAGATTGATCAGCACGTACGTGGCGGCAAAGATCAGCGCGATGGATTGAACTACCGTCATATCTCGTCGCGAAACCGAATCCACCATCAGCTGCCCGAGACCCGGATAGACGAAGACGACCTCTACGATGACGACACCAGTGATCAGATAGGCGATGTTGATCGCGACCACAGTTATGATCGGGGCCAAGGCGTTTGGCAGCGCATGAGTTACGATGACGCGCAAAGATGACATGCCCTTCAGCCGCGCCATTTCGATATAGGGCAAGGCTAACAGATTGATGATAGCGGCCCGCGTCATCCGCATCATGTGGGCGGTAACCACCATTGTCAGGGTCAACGCCGGCAAAAAGGCGCTGTAGAGATAGCCACTAAGCCCTCCCCCGGGTGTCAGCCGCGTCATTGAGGGAAATATCCCGGTCTGGGCCAGCGCGCAGATCAAGATATAGGCTACGAAGAATTCCGGGAATGAGATTGCAGTCAGGGCAATGCCGTTAAGGAGTCGGTCCGGCAGCGTGTTGCGTAAAAGCGCCGTAAGCACCCCGAGGCCAATAGCGAATGGAACCGCTAGGACAATGCTGTAGGTCGCCAAATAGAACGTGTTCTCCAGCTGCGGGTGCAGCAGTTCGGAGATCGGCCTACCACTGGCAAGTGATTTGCCAAAATCCCCCGTCACCGCACCGCTAAGCCATTTCAGGTAACGGACGTAAGCCGGCTGATCGAGACCCAGCTCGAGCCGTAAAGAGGCAAGCGTTTCCGGCGTCGCCGACTGGCCCAGCATCGCTTCGGCGATATCCCCCGGGAGCAGCTCGGCCGCCAGAAAAATGACCAGCGAAACGAGAAAGAGTGTGACGAAACCAAGCGCCAGTCGTTGAAGTATCAGATTGCCGATTTTGTGCATTTGACCCTCTCGCGGAACATCTTCGAATACGCCAGAGCGGCGGAAAGCTCCTGCTTTCCGCCGCGCTCCGTTTCAGATTGCAATCCCGAAGGGTCAGGCAAAGGACCAACGTTCTAGGCAGCGCGCGCCGTCCATCTCCGCAATCCCGGACACGACCGTACTCGGAACCACCGACTTGTTTGCCGCAAAAACAAAATCGGCGAACATCGGGATGACGACACTGTATTCGTCGCTGACCAGCTGCTGGATATCGCCATAGATCTGACGCCGCTTTGCCTCGTCAGCCTCGCGCCGCGCCGCCTTGATCAGATCCTCGACCCGAGAATCGCTCATCCCCGATTCATTGCTGTCCGAGGCCTGCGACCAGGCCATGGTTAGGATGGCGTCCTCAGTGGGTCGCCCGCCCCAATAGCTAGAAAAGAATGGCGTTTTCATCCAGACATTGCTCCAGTAGCCGTCATTGGGAGTACGATCGACGGCAATGTTGATCCCACCTTTGACCGCCTGCTCCGCATAAAGTACGCTGGCATCCACGGCACCTGTGTACGCCGCATCCGCCGTGCTGAGCTTCACATTGAGGCTGTCCATCCCGGCCTCTTTCAGATGGAAACGTGCCTTGTCGGGATCATAGCTGCGCGCAGCGATACTGGGATTATGGAAGCGGTAATCCTGCGAGATCGGCTGGTCATTCCCGACACTGCCGAAGCCATAAAGGATCTTTTTCACCAACTCCTCACGTTGGACGCCGTATTTGAGTGCTTGACGCACATGGACGTTGACGAAGGGGTCGAGCGAGCCATTTGCAGTGAAAGCGTAATAGCGGCGGCCGGGGGTATTGCCGACGAAGATATTCGGCGAGCGCTTTAGCAGCTGAGCGGTCTTGGGATCGACGCGGTTGATCAGGTCGACTTCGCCCGAGACCAGCGCGCTTTGCCGAGCGACGGGATCGGCTATACTAATCAGTTCTATGGAATCGAAATTGCCCTCTTTGTAAGAATCCGGATTGCGCTCCAGCGTTGCGCTGATACCGGCTTGGAAGTTGCGCAGCAGATAGGGACCTGCACCTACGTCAAACACCGGCTTGCCGTCCTCGAACGGCATGATGCCCATGGTGTAGTCGGCGAGCGCGAAAGGAAAGTCGATATTGCCCGCTTCGAGCGTGAAGACCACCGTCTCGGGACCATCGGCCTTGATATCTGTGATCTGGGCAAGCAGCGCGGTCATGCCAGATGCGCTGTGGCTCTTGCGTGTCAGGTTCACCGTCGCGATGACATCCTCAGGGGTAACGGGTTTGCCATTGCTGAACTGGATGCCCTTGCGAAGAAGGAAGGCCCAGGTGGCATGTCCATTCGATGGCTCGAAGGATTCGGCGATCTCTGGGGCTATACTGCCATCGGCCAGAACCTCGACCAAATTGCCACGCACCGAGCAACCGATTAGATACATAAAGATATCGGTCCAGTTGCGCGGGTCCAGCGTATCGGACGTCGAGCCGCCGCCCACCCCGAAGCGCAGCTTGCCGCCTTTGCGCGGCGCAGCGCGGGCGGAAAGCGGCATTAGGAGGCCACCTGCGGTAGCCGCGAAACCTGCCGCTGCTCCAATCAGCACCGAGCGACGAGTAAGGCCAGAGTTCGGGATTGTCGTGTCGTATTCATTTTTCATTTTTATCTCCTCTCTGGTGGTTTCAGTGCTTACGCTGGTCCGAGTTCAGTCCAGCGGAAGTGGGTTCTGCCGGCCGAGACCGAGCATGTTTCGAACCTCGGCCGGGCCGAGAAGGCGGACGCCCAATGCCCCGACCAGATCGGCGGCGCGCGCAACCAGTTCTGCATTGGTCGCTAATCGTCCCTTATCGAGGTACAGATTGTCCTCAAGGCCGACCCTGACGTTACCACCGGCGAGGATTGCCGCGGCGACAAAGGGCATCTGGTCCCTCCCCAGCGAAAAGGCTGACCACGTGCAATCCGGCGGCATTGCGTTCACCATCGCCATTAGGGTATTCAGGTCATTGGGAGCACCCCATGGCACTCCCATGCAAAGCTGAATCAGCGCCGGAGACGGGATCACCCCGTCGGAAAGCATCCGCTTCGCGAACCACAGATGACCGGTATCGAATATTTCTAGTTCCGGCCGCACTCCCAAATCCGCGATGATCCGGCCCATGGCCCGCAGGATTCCCGGCGTGTTGACCATGATCAGATCGGAATCGCCGAAATTCATCGTTCCGCAGTCGATGGTGCAGATTTCCGGGAGGCACTCGACGATGTGCGCCAGCCGTTCGCCCGCGCCAATTAAATCTGTGTCTGATGCGTCTAACGGAAGCGGCTGTTCCTCTGAACCCAGAACCAAATCTCCGCCCATGCCGCAGGTCAGGTTCAGCACGACATCGACATCCGCGCTGCGGATCCGGTCTGTCAGCTCGCGGTAAAGCGCCAGATCGCGAGAAGGCTTGCCGCTTTCGGGATCGCGGACATGGCAATGCACAATTGCCGCGCCCATCTGGGCCGCTTGAACGGCATCATCGGCGATCTGTTTCGGGCTGCGCGGAACATGCGGGGACTTGTCCTGCGTATTACCAGAGCCGGTAACGGCACAGGTGATAAAGACCTCGCGGTTCATTTCCAACGGCATTTCAGCATGGTTCCTCTCGCTGGTGATTGTCTCCGCGTCACGCTGGCAGCTAGTTTTCCTATGGTCACGATGCCGCCTTCCAAGCGATTGGGCGCGAGGTTGCGGTTATGCCACCTCCTTAGGGCGCAGATCGCGAATAGCATTCCCGGCGCTTTCGGGCCGGGGCAGGGTCGCATGGGCCGCAGCCAGCCGCTCCAGCGCCGCCCCCACGTGCGGCAAAGGCGGGCACACCGCGCGGGTGGCCAGATCGACATGGAGGATCATCACCTCCACCGTGGCGGAAAGCGTGCCATCAGGCGCGAGGATCCTATGGAAAAGATGCGTTTTTTTGCCCTGCGCAAAAAGCACCTGTGTCCTGACAGTGATCTCGTCGCCCTGATGCAGTTCGGAAAGGTATCGGATATGGCTTTCTGCCGTGAAGTGGCTCCGGCCGGCAGCGATATACTCTTCGGTGACGCCACAGCTTTCGGTCAGCGCATCCGTCGCATTCGAGGCGACCTCAAGATAATGCGCCTCGTTCATATGCCCATTCGCATCTGTCCACGTCGGCGGAATGACACGCCGTGTGGTGGTTACCAGCGCCTCATCATCCTGGCCGAAGGTCAGTCCTGCCTCATGAGTACGGACGGTGGCGCCCGCGCCGACCCGCTGCGCCTTCAGCGCCCGGATTAGTGCGACCAGGCTGGCATCGCGGGCCTCCTCCATCTGCGCGATGCTACGCCCATTCGACTGTGCATCGGACTGCTTGGCAATGCGCTCGATCAGTGCCTGGTCCAGCTCCGGCACATCCATCAAATGGGTCAACGGCTCCGCCAAAGACGGCCCGAACTGCGCGAGAAAATGACGTATCCCAGCTTCACCGCCACCCAGACGGTAGGAGTCGAACTGCCCCATCTGCGCCCAGCGAAGGCCAAAGCTATGAAGGATCGCCTCATCGATCTGGGCGGTGGTCGCGATGCCGTCTTTGACCATCCACAGTGTTTCGCGCCATACAGCCTCCTGCAGGCGGTTGCCTATGAAGCCGTCTACTTCCCGATCCAGCACTAGCGGGTGCATCCCGACCGAGGTCAGAATTTCCGCCGCATGCGATTTCAGCGCCGCCGGCGTCAAATCTGATCCGACGATTTCGACCAACGGCAGCAGATAAACCGGGTTGAACGGATGGGCGACGATCAGTCGTTCCGGCGCGGCGCACAGCTTTTGCAGCTCGCTCGGGCGAAAGCCCGAGGTCGACGAGGCGAGCACCGCCCCGTCCTTGAGATGCGGCTCGATCGCCGCGTAAAGCGCACGCTTGAGTTCCAGTCGTTCAGGGGCACTTTCCTGAACCCAGTCGGCTCCCGTCACCGCGTCGGCAGTTGTAGGCGCGTAGTTCAGCTGCCCCGGTGGCGGAAGCACACGGTCGTATAGCGCGGGCAGGCTCGCCCGGGCATAGAGGAGCACCCGCTGCATCCGGTCCGCTGCCTCGGGCGAAGGGTCGAAGACGCAGACATCAAAGCCGTTCAGCAGGAACCGCGCGGCCCAGCCAGCACCAATCACGCCGCAGCCGATGATCGCGATCTTCATGTCACGCGACTTTCCTCGAGAGGACCGCAACCGGAACGATCAGTGCATCAACGGCGACTGCCCCGCATTCCGTGACCATCACCGGATTGAGGTCAATCTCAGCGATCCGGGTGCTGAGGCCGGCGCAAAGCTTTGAAAAGGCGCTGAGGGCGCGGGCCGCCGCCTTCATGTCACGCGGCGCATCACCCCGCACCCCATCGATCAGCCGCGCCACTTTGAGGCCACGGATCATCGCCTCGGCTTTTTCCGGCCCGAACGGTGCCCGGGCAAAGCGGCGTTCTTCGAAAAGCTCGACCAAAGTTCCGCCCGGCGAGACCATGATCAGCGGTCCGAAGTCCGGATCCACGACGCAGCCAAAGGCCAGTTCAATGCCTTTTTCGGTCATCTTTTGCACAATCACACGCGAGCCGAGGCGCCGCGACAGGTCCGCGTAGGCCGCCCCGAGTTCTGTTAGATCGCGTAGGTTTAATACGACGCCGCCGGCGTCACTTTTGTGGTCTATCCCCGCGGCGGTTTTTAGCACCAGCGGGAAGCCTAGGCTTGCCGCAGCCTCGTGAAGTTCTGCGACGTTTTCGCAGATCACGCTTTGCACGGCCTCAACGCCAAAGGCCTGCAGCAGATCCAGGCTGGTAAATTCATCCATAGGCGCGGCAAGCTTGGCGCTCCAGCGGGCAAGCATCACCTCATCCGACCCGGTCATGAAGGGCTCGGCGGTTTCGGCTGGTTGGTTGGCCCAAGCTTGGAACCTGCGCACCGCTGCCATCGTCGGCCCGGCACCGTTCAGGCAGGGCACGCCCAGATCGGCCAACTCGTCGCCAAGACGGCGGTTATTGGCCTGGCCAAAGCTGGTATAGACGAAGCAGGGCTTAGCGGTCAGGTCCGGCAACGCTTTGGCCAGTGCGAAGACCCCTTCCTGATAGATATAATCGTCACGGAAATCCGCTTCGAGGCCCAGCATCGAGACTTCGGGTGCCGCAGCGAGAATACCCAGGCCGCGCTCGAAGACCTTTGGGAAGTCTTCCGTCAGATCCGTTGCACAATCGAGCGGGTTGGACGGTTCCAGCTCTGGCGGCAGCGCAGCGCGCAGTGCCTTGCGGGTCGCCTCGCTGAAGATGGCAAGAGGCGTTCGCGTCTCGCTGGCCAAATCCACCTGCAATTCGCGCAGACCGCCGCTGTCGGTCACCAGACCCACACCGCCCGGACCGGGCTTGCGGCCAGTCGAGCACAGCAGCGCCGTATTCATCAGATCATCGACCGTATCGACCATGATCGCTCCGCATTCTTCGAACACCGCCTCATAGGCCGCGTTCGACCCAACCAGAGCCCCGGTATGCGATCTGGCAAGCCGGGCACTTTCTTCAGTCCGCCCCACCTTGCAGACGACAACCGGAATACCGCGCGCCCGTGCCAGGCGCAGGCTGTCGATCAGCCCCTGCGGATTGCGCGCCGCCTCCATGAAGACCGCGATGGCGCGAGTGGTATCGCGGCTGGCCGCATAGGCGATGTATTCGTCAATGGTCGCCCCAATCTCCTGCCCCGGTGAGACCATCAGATCAAAGCGGTAACGAGGATCGTTCATGCCGAGAACAGTGAATACGCTACCGGAATGCGCGATGAGCGAAATCCCCCCCGGCTTCAGATGACCTGCGGGATAGAAGCTGGCGACCGCACCGCTGCGGGTATTGATGAATCCCATGCCCGACCCGCCGCAGACCGGGATGCCCGCCTCGGTGGCGATGGCGCGCAACCGGGTCAGTATCGGGCTGCCGTCGGCCGCTTCGCCATGACACGTATCGAAGATGACCGCCGAGCGCGCATTTTTTTCGATCGCCTCTATCAGCGCGCGCTCAAGATTGGCGCGGCCGACACCCAGCACCGCCACATCGGGCGCATGATCAAGATCGCGGATCGAGGTCAGCGCCTCACGACCCATAATTTCACCGCCGCGCGGATTTACGAAGCTGATCGGGCCAGCGAATTCTCGCGAAAGCGTAGAAGTTGCTAGACGTGCGCCAAAGGATCCGGCCTTGGCTGAGGCCCCGACCACAACCATCGAGCGGGCCTCGAACATCGGGGAAAGTCGATGTGTCATGATCTTAGCCCTTGAACGTCGGATCGCGTTTTTCGGCAAAAGCTAGCGAGCCTTCACGGAAATCATCCGAGCGCAGCATCCGCTCATAATGGGGCATATCGCTTTTGCCGACCCAGGCGCGGCGCACCGCAGCGTGAGACGCCTCGACCGAGGCATGGCCGTAATGGCGCATATATTCCTTAAGTGCGGTGGCAACCAACGGCGCGCCCTGCGCGATGGTGGCGGCAATCTCGCGAGCATGATTCATCAACTGATCCGCGGGTACGACGTCACGCACGAGACCCCAATGCTTGGCCTCATCGGCGTACATCTTGCGACCTGTCAGAATCAGATCCATCGATACGTTCCGAGGGATACGGTGATGCAGTTTCTGGATGGCCCCGCCATCCGGCAGGAAGCCCCGCTGCATTTCGGGCAGCCAGAAATAGGCGTCTTGGGCACACACGATCACATCGCCGCCAAGCGCAAGCTCGAAGCCGCCCCCGATCGCCCCCCCGGCCAGGGCGACGACTACCGGTTTGTAAAGGCCGAAGAATTCGGGCAGCCCGCCTAGCCCGCCAGGCCCAAGATCGAAGCCCTGCTCGGCATGGGCACTTTCGCCCGCCACGAAGGCTTTCAGGTCCCAGCCCGCTGAGAAAATATTCTTCGCGTTGCCGGCACTGGACAGAATAGCAACGCGCAGATCGGGATCGTCATTGAGCCGGGAGAAGGCGGCATACATCTCGCGGCTCAGCGAAAGATTGATCGCATTGACAGGCGATCGCTTCATAGCCACTTCGAGAACCGGGCCGTTGATTGTTACGTCTAGCTGCGTCGATGTGCCGCTCATTAGGTTGCCTCATGCTGGTATTGGGGATCCACCCCTTCTATGTCATGCAGATTCTCCTTGAATTTGGCACCATGCGGCCCGAAAACAACGTTGTTTCGATTCATCATGACATGAAAAGGATTCATAGTGAGATATTGGAAGCACATCCCGCCGATGAAATCTTTGCTGGCGGTGGAGGCCACCTCGCGCCATGCGAGCTTCTCGGCTGCGGCCGAGGAGCTGAATGTCAGCCAATCCGCCATCAGCCATGCCGTCACGGCCGCCGAGGCCTTTCTCGGTGTCCAGCTGATCGACCGCACGACGCGCCCGATCAGCCTGACGACCGAGGGCAAGATCTATATGGCCACGTTGACCAATTGCCTGAACCAGCTGGCCAACGAGGGCGGCGCCCTCCGCCGGTCAAAAACGCGCAGCGCGCTGACGATCTCCTGCAATCTGGCTAATGCAAATTACTGGTTGCTGCCCCGGCTGAAGCTGTTTCACCGCGAATATCCGGAGCTCCAGGTGAATCTGGTGACGACCTATCAGGGCTTGGCATCCCTTGATGACGGCATCGATATCGCCGTGCGCTTCGGCGATGGTAACTGGCCCAATTGCACTCCGCATCTGCTGTTCCGGGAAAGGATCGTGCCGGTGGCCTCGCCCGATTATCTGGAACGCAATCCGCCGGTGCACAAGGCCGCCGATCTGCTTGACCATACCCTGCTGCATGCCGTGTCGCTGGAGCGGTCTTGGTATGACTGGAGCCAATGGTTCGAGCAGTTCGGCCTTTTGCCAAATGCCGGTCTACCCGGCCCCAGCTTCGACAATCACCTTCTGATGATGCAGGCCGCGCTCAGCGGGCGCGGCGTGGCGCTTGGGTGGATCGGGACAGCTTATGAGTTCATCCGCCAAGGTCAACTGGTCAAAGTCATTGACCTGCCCGTGATCCTGCGGGAAGGGCTTTATGTTGTCATCCGCAACCGCCGCGATTCGCAGATCGAATGTTTCGTCGACTGGATCACGTCCATGACCGCCGCAGAATCCGAGACGCTGCGCGCACCTTTCTAGGTAATCGGCGTTGGTGATGGGTCTCGGGATCGGTTTCCTTATCACCGTCCCGAACGTGACCGCGTCGCGTGTGCAGAAGCTTGATCAACACGACCGTCTTCCATGCTTGGCGCTCTTTCGGTTTCAGTTGGCCCGGAGCGGAGCAATCGCCTTCTGAATGCTGGCGATAAGAGCGTCGCGCTGCGCGGAGAGGTCAGCCGGAGATTGCCCGTTTGCCTCCTGTTTAACGCCGGAAACGAGAGTCTCCGCCAGCGCCGGATTTAGGTGAAGCACACCAAGATCATCCCACCAGCGGTTAAAGCTGTCGGTGTAGCGTTCGCAGAACGCTGCGAGGCCGCCCTCTCCCGCACCGAGGTGGAAAAGCATCGTTGGACCCATGGCGGCCCAGCGAAGTCCGGGACCGGCCCACATAGCCTTATCAACGTCCTCGACGGAGGCAACACCTGTTTTGACGAGATGGATCGCTTCGCGCCAGACGGCAGCCTGCAGACGATTAGCGACATGGCCTGGGACCTCGCGGTTGACGCGAATGGTAACTTTGCCGACAGCAGCGTAGAACCGCTCCGCGTCCTCGACGACGCCCTCGGCGGTCTGGTCATTGCCCATGACCTCTACGAGCGGAATGAGATGCGGTGGGTTGAAGGGATGACCGAGCACGAAGTGTGACGGATTGCGCCAACCTCTCTGCATCTCCGACAGCGTCAGCCCCGATGCAGAGGTAGCGACCACGGCGCCGGGTGCGAGATGTCTTTCGATTTCACCGTAGAGAGCGTGCTTTATCGCAAGCCTTTCAGGGACATTTTCCTGCACAAATGATGCGCCTTCAACCGCTTCAGCTGCGGATTTGCAGAAGCGGACGCGGTCGGGGCTGCCACCCTTGACCAGCCCGATCTGTTCGAGTGTGAGCCAAGCCCGTTCGACGTAGTCCCGGACGCTTTTCTCCGTGTTCGGGGAGATATCATGAACCGCGACGTCCCGGCCGGATCCGAGGAATAGGGCTGTCCAGCTGGCACCAATAACTCCAGCCCCGAGGACGGCGGTGTTCTTAAATTCAGTCATTACAGTATCCCAGTTTGGAGTAGAGGGCCAGTCAGCCCACCGTCGTTGGTAAACAACTGCGCGGTGAAGATGGATGCCTGGCCCGATGGACCAGCTTCCTGTCTATTAGAAGATCTGCCTGCATGGTTAGAATGCCACCTGGTCGCCGCCCTTGAGACCTAGACGTCGACGCGCCTCGTCGGGGGTTGCGATTGTTCTTCCGAGGTTCTCGACGATTGATCTGATCTTACGCACTTGCTCGGCACTGGATTTCGCTTTCTGACCGGGTCCGATGTAGAGGCTGTCCTCCAAGCCGACCCGCAGGTTTCCGCCGAGCAACGCAGCCTGTGTCGTGAATGGAATCTGATGTCTGCCGGCGGCAAGCACCGACCATTCGTAATCGTCGCCGAAAAGTTTGTGAGCGATAGTATGCATGTGCACGAGGTTGTCGAGATCGGGACCGACGCCGCCGAGAATACCGAAGACCATCTGTACGAAGAATGGGGGCTTGATCCAACCCTGATCAATGATCCATGCAAGGTTGTAGAGGTGGCCTAGGTCGTAGCACTCGAACTCGAACTTCGTGCCGTGACCTTCGCCGAGTTCCTTTATAGTGTACTCGATGTCGGCAAAAGTATTGCGAAATATGAAGTCCCGGGTGGATTCAAGGAATGCGGGCTCCCAAGAGTGCTTCCAGTCCTTGTATTTTTGCATCATTGGGAAGATGCCGAAGTTCATCGAACCCACGTTGAGAGACGCCATCTCCGGGCTTGTCCTGGCGGCCGCTCGGAGGCGTTCCTCCCGAGTCATCCCAAGGCCTCCTCCCGTGGAAACATTCAGGACTGCGTTGCAGGACTGCTTGATGCGCGGCAGGAACTCCATGAAGAGGTCTGGGTTAGGATCGGGCTTCCCGTTTTCGGGGTTTCGGGCGTGAAGGTGGATGATCGCTGCTCCAGCCTCCACAGCCTCAATGCTCGCCTGGGCTATTTCAGACGGAGTGATCGGCAGATGCTCTGACATCGTCGGCGTGTGAATACCGCCCGTGGGTGCACACGTGATAATAACAGATTTAGACATATTCATAGCCTCTTTTGCTAAACTTGATCCGAAAGGTCGCCGTCGTGCTGCAGCTTGGGTTTTGGCGTAAGCTTCGAGAACGACGGTATGGGACGCGTCGTCAGAAGCCCGTTTGGATGGCTGCGAATTCCTCCAGTGACAGCAAATGGTTATAGCTGCCGCCTCCTATCCGCCTCTCTAGTACTGCAGCTTCGCGCCGATACCAGTTACCGTCTGTGCGCAGATCGCCATTAATTTAACAATTTCCGCCTTCGGGATGTAGCGATTGACTCGACGGAGATTCGATCGCAAATAGGTACGATCCACAGAGAACCGTAGGCGAGCGATTACCTCGGACGCACACAGTAAAGGACGAGCCACCTCACCGACAGACGCGGACATACGGTCTCACCGCCGCCAAATACAAGCGCACGATCTCTTTCTCTTTGAATTACCGGCACGGGCCCGTAATATTCGAATTAGATCCTCAATCAGATCACTCGCTCTGACGCGATCAAAGTGTCGCTATTTGGGTTCATAAAGAGGTTTCGCCCATCCGGTGATCGCCTCGGCTTGTTCGATCTGATCGACGTTGCGGGCCGCGGTGAACGCTGCAAACTTCGTCAGGATCGGAACCCGTCGATAGATGCTGCGTAGTGCATAGTCCTCCTCGCACAACGGTGTCACATACTGGTCTATCTGTGCTCCGAGCCAACAAGCAATGATCCGATCGTGTGCGGATTGGTGAAAAAGTGCCCCAACATGACGACTGGAGGAAGGCGAAGAACCAGTCGCTGCGGTTGTTTCCCCGGAAGCGGTCGATCTCGGGAAAATACAGCGGCAGGTAGTGGTCAGGATACGGTGCTGGATTTCGGTCTTGGCCCTGGCGATCGCTTCATGTGTCTTCGACAGTTCCTGCACGTCGTTGATGCCGACCCGCCGCGGATCATGGTAGACCTGCGTCGTCTGGATCCTGAGCATGTGCAGGATCACCTGGGCATCCTTTGGATCGTTCTTGCCCCAGCTATTGTGCAACGCTTCTCGTGTTCGGGCCAGCGCCAACGACGATACCAGCCGCACCTAAAAACCCGCTTCAGCTAGGCGCCATACTATCGGCCGGTGATAGTTCCCGGTCGCCTGAAAAGCGCAGACCACAGATCGGTCGTACGCCTGCAGCACTTCGATCAGACGGTCGTGGTCAGCACGGGTGTTGAGGAGACGGCGACCTGCACGATCAGCGGCTCATCGAGCCCCATCTCTCCATGCACCTGCGCCGGCATCTCCGGTGTTGCTCGCGGGCCGAGCAAGACCGCCGCCTGATCGCCCGGCACCGAATGGATCATCAGACAGAGCAGCGTCATCGCGGTCACGATAATCGCGACCGCGAAGACCAGTCGCTTACAGAGTTAAACCACATACCTACGCCCGACGCCGCCGCTTAAGCCGAAGCCGGCTTGAAGTCGAGGAAAAGCGGATCCCCGTCTGGACGGGTCCCGACCTCTGCAATTTTGCTCGTCCGGTACATCATCGGCGCCGCATCGTTGGTCAAGAACCGATAGCAGCCGGAATCTTCCATGAGATCCTGCATCTCATAATAGAGCTTTGCCCGCTCGTTCGGATCCTCGATCGTCAGCGCCTTGGCACTGAGCTCGTCAAAGCGATCATTGCGGAAACGTTCCCAGTTCCAAACGCCCACTTGGGGTTTGGTGAACCAGGAGGTCTCATAGTGGGGATCCGGCAGGCCGATAAAGTCGTTAAGAATAAGCTGCGCATCCTTCCAGCGATCGCCTTCCGATTCCATGCCGAGCGTCCAGAACGAGCCCGAATCCTGGAGATTGACTTGGACCGTGATGCCAATCTGCGACAATTGCGCCTGAACCGTCTGGGCGATGGTCGAATAAGTGGCCTCGTTCAGACAGTCGAGCGTTAGCTGCAAGTCACTGACACCGGCCTTCTCCAGGAACTCCTTGGCCTTGGTAAGGTCGCCTTCCGGTAAAACCAGCGCCTTCTCGCGATGCCCGATTAGACCCGGCGCGATGGTACCCGTCGCCACGTTGGCTTGGCCGGCATAGGCAGCATCCAGAATCTGCGGCACATTGATCGCCCATTGGATCGCCTTGCGGACATTAATGTCCTTAAGCTTCGGGTGATCCATGTTCATTCCGAGCCAGACATAGCCAATCGAGGGCATCACCTCGATTTTGGTATTGGGTGGCGGATTCCTTTTGAAAGTCGCAAGCGAATCCAGACTGATATGAGTGAAATCGATGTCGCCCGCCTGATAGGCGCGTTCCGCCGTCTTATCGTCGCCGATCGGCAAGATTCGGATCTCGTCAAAACCCGGCTTCGGGCCGGACCAGTCCGGATTGCGCGTTAAGAGCACATACTGGTTCGACTTAAAGTCGGCAAGCACATAAGGCCCGGAGAAGGCCGGTGGCTTCATGCCGAAATTATTCCCGTCCTTGGTTGCTTTCATTACCGCCTGCTCGGAAACGATATGCCCGACACCATATGGGAAGGTAATGCTCCAGACCGGCACGAAGGGCGTCTTAAAGACGATCACGCCGGTATGATCGTTCTCGACCTCGACATGGTCGAATGGGCCTAAGTCGGGGATGTCCACTGACTTATACTTGATGACGCGTTCGAGGGAAAACTTGACGTCCTTCGCGGTCAACGCGCCATAGCCACCGGTGAATTTGATGCCCTTCTTTAAATGGAAACGGATATGGGTGGGGTCGACCTGTTCGATCTTTTCTGCCGCCTCCAACTCCCAACCCCATTCGGAGCCCGGCTTGAAGCGCGTGAGCTTGGAATAAAGGCAGTTCATGGCGTCCACTTCCGAGCCCCTCGTGTAGAAGCCCGGATCGAATGTGGTGAAGTCCGTGCGGCTACGCACTTTGAGCACTTTGCCCTCTGCTGCCCAGATGGCCTGCGAGAGTGGCATACCGGAAGCGAGGATACCCCCGCCGAGCGCGGCGCCCGTTTTGAGAAAAGTTCGGCGGCTCAGATCGCCCGCAAAATTATTCATGATCGATTCCTCCCTTTCTGTGTGCGATTTCCCGTTCGGAGCGGGGTCGCTTTCGTGTTGGTTGATCCCGCGCCCTGAGATCGCACTTTCTTGTCCGCGGTCTGCATCGCCGCCGCCGTAATTTTCTGGCTCTGATCAATGTATTGAGGCTGGCAATGATGTCGGCGAGTTTGGTATCAACCGACGCATGGGAATGTGCCGATTTTGCCAGGTAACTGACGTTTTCAGACGCGGCCTCGCGAGGGGTTCGCAGCTGGAATGGCCGTCATAGAGCACTGCTTTTAACTCGAGGTCGCAGGCACTCCACAAACTGGCCCACTCATAACTGTCCGCCGGCGAGGAGGGTTTTTGGTGTGTTGGTCGCTCGCCCACACATGGTTGGGCTCGGTGATCGCCACGCCACGCAGCAGATAGGGGTAGATCTTGTGCCCGGGCGCCGGTGGCTGGTGCCGGGGCGTGGAACCAGGGCGACGATCCCCATCATGCGCATCAGCCGCTGCACGTGCTTGCGGTTGACCGCATGGCCTGCGTCGTTGAGTTCAAACGTCATCCGCCGCGAGCCATAGAACGGCAGCTCGAGATGCAGTTCGTCGATGCCGCGCATCAAGGCCAGATCGTTTGCCGCGACCTCGGATTGGGGTCGGTAGACGCCGGAGCGCGACAGCTGCAGCAGCTGGCACTGGCGGCGCACGGAAAGATTGGGCATTTCTCGGTCACAAGGATGTCGTGCTGATCGATGCGCGCGATGACAACAAGCCGTCCGGCTACAAGGCTTGATGCGGCTGAATTCCTTTCGCGAACTCCTTGCGTCGAAACAGGTCTAGCTGGTGCCATCCCCGTGGTCCGCGGCCCTCTCCCGCTGCTGTTCGCCCAAGGAACGTGATCTTGCGGCTACCGTGGCTGATGGTCTCAATGACATTGATCTGACCGGCTTCGAGCATCGTCCGCCACATCGCCTCCACATCCTCATAGGCGCGGCTCACGAAGTCGGGATCGAGCTTGGCTTCCCACTCCGGTTTGTAGTTGCGCAGCAGGGTCTGCAACTCTGAATCGGTGCCTTCTGCCTCCTGTTTTTGCTTCGTGAGAACGGGCTTTCCATGGGCCAGCACGTCGCGAAACTCCCTGAGTTCCCTTGTCGTGGAGCGCGGTCTTTCGTCGTCCTTCCAACTGCATGCCAAGTGACTCGACGATCTTGCGTTCCTTCTTCCACAGGGACTGCCGCTCATCCCAGCGTTCGATCACCGCGTTGCCTACGAAATTCAGATAGGCCTCGTAGGGCGAACACGGTCATCGTGAGGGCCGCCATCATGTCATGGCCGACGCCTCCGCGTTCACCGGCCTCGATTGCCTTGCGCACCCGTTCCTTAAAATGGAAGGCGGCGTTTGCAAGGTCGTTGTGAATCAAGTCCGCATTATCATCGTCGCCTCGACCCGATGCATCCATTCGCGCCAGCGCGCCTCCGGCGGCAGATGATCAAGCTCCCGGTCAAACAGCTGGTCAGCTGATCGACCGTCATCTGCCCGGCTCCCCCTCGCCTGCGTGCTGCCTCCGCCATCGCCTTCACAGTCCGTAGATGCGGAAGGTCGGTCGACCGGACAGCTCGCGGACGGCGCCGAGCTCGACCAGCCGGTCGAACAGGGCCTAGAGTCTCGCTCGGGATGACGAGACAGCGAACGATCTGGCCGACGAGCTTCGGCAGCTTCCGGCGACCGAAGGAGCAGTCGGAACGCTTGTCGGCGCCTTTGCGGCCGTCGAGAGGCGCGGCCTTCCTCACACCGTCGGATGCTGGGTCGCCGACGCCATGCTCGCGCAGCGGCTGTGCTGGACGCACGCCGTGCCGCTGCTCGGTGGCGAAGCCGGCGGCGCCAATGGTTCCGGTCGGCCGTGGCGCGCGGCGCCCGTCCTTGCGCCGAGGGGCATCGAGGCGGATTCCGCGCGTGCGAAGACTTGGCTCGCCGCGCGGGCGCGTGCGGCGTTGCGCGCCGTCGGCCAGTCAGCCGACATCGAGCGCCGGGCGGCCCGCCTGATCGCCGTGGCGCCCGGTCTTCGCGCCCGAGGCGCGGACGTCGTCGTCGACAAGCTCCTGTCCGACGATGCGATCGTTGCCTCGGAAAAGATCGCTGGCATGAGTGACCGCGGCCTGCGCCGTCCTCGAGCACGCCGGCGATACTCGCCACGGTCAGAAGCTCCGCCGCTGGCCGTGCCGCCAGTCGGCGCCAGGCCAACAGCAGCCGGCCGGCGGGGCCAACGTCGTCCCCGGGTCGCGTGAGCAGAACGGCGTCGCGCAGAGCTGCCACGTCCTCGACGCGCCCGGCCTGCCGCGCCGTCACCGCGGCCGCGGCAAGCGCCAGCCGCTGCCGCCAGGCGCCGACCCATCTTTCCTGCCGGCGGACCACCGCGTCGAGCGCGCCAAAGGCGGCGCCGGCAGCGATCGCAACATCCTCGAAGCTTTGTGCGGCAAGGGTTTGCGTGCCGGGAACCGATAGCCGCAACCAGTCTGGCACTGGCAGGACTGGTGCGTCGACTGTCCTGCCAGGAAGCGTGACGGCGTGACGGAGAGCTGGCTTGGGTCGCGGAATGATCGGAAACACGATGAATCATGGTGGCGCTTTCGGCAACGCATTTCATCAACAACCGCCGCGCCTGTCGGCAACACAAAACGAATGATAATGTTGCATTATCGTTTGTTTTGCTCTCTAAGTGAGAAATGGCCCAAAACGTCGAGCAGAAGCCCAAAAATCACCCTCAACAGGGCTCCGCATCGTCCGGCAGCACGGGGGCCGATGTCGATCAACCCGCGGCGCAGACGTCGGCCGACGACCTGCCTGATATTGTCGATGTCGTGCTCGCCATGAGCCAGGCCACGGACGATCCCGACAATGGCGAAAAGTCCCCTGCCCCGCTGCCGGCGTCCGGTTCGGAGTCAACGTTTGGCCTGCCGGCGCATCTGGGAAAACTCGCCGATCGCGCCCGCGACTACGTTGAGGCGGCTAGCTCCGCCAACACCCGGCGCGCCTACGCCGCCGACTGGAAGCATTTTTGCGCCTGGGCGCGCCGCCAGAACATCGAGGTGTTGCCGCCCGATCCTCAGACCGTCGGCCTTTACATCACTGCGCAAGCCTCGGGATCTGGTCGGGACAAAAAATCGGTGGCGACGATCGAGCGCCGCCTCTCTTCGCTGTCTTGGAATTATACTCAGCGTGGCCAACCACTGGACAGGAAAGACCGCCACATCGCCACCGTGCTCGCCGGCATCCGCAACACCCACGCCTCCCCTCCCCTGCAGAAGGAAGCCATTCTGCCCGAGGATTTGATCGCCATGCTGGAAACGCTCGATCGTGGCAGCCTGCGCGGCCTGCGCGACCGCGCCATGCTGTTGCTTGGCTTCGCCGGCGGCCTGCGCCGCTCGGAAATCGTCGGGCTCGACGTTGCCAGGGATCAGACGGAGGATGGCCGCGGTTGGGTCGAGATTTTCGACAAAGGTATTTTGGTGAGGTTGCGCGGCAAGACTGGCTGGCGCGAGGTCGAGATCGGTCGTGGCTCCTCCGATGCCACCTGCCCGATGGTCGCCCTGCAGACTTGGCTGAAACTCGCACGGATCGGGCACGGACCGCTATTTCGACGCGTCACCGGCCAAGGCAAGGCTGTGGGCGCCGAGCGATTGAACGACCAGGAGGTGGCGCGGCTGGTCAAGCGCGCGGCGCTCGCTGCCGGCGTGCGCGGCGACTTGTCGGAAGGCGAGCGCGGACAAAAGTTTTCCGGCCATTCGCTACGCGCCGGGCTCGCCTCCTCGGCCGAGGTCGACGAGCGCTATGTGCAAAAACAACTCGGTCACGTCTCGGCGGAAATGACCCGCCGTTACCAACGCCGGCGAGACCGTTTTCGTGTCAATCTCACCAAAGCCGCCGGCCTATAGCCTAGGAGCGGTGATGCCTTCCAACGACGAGCTTGGATTCCGACGGTGGAATACCAAGCCCACTTCGATCAATTCGGTGCTCCATTTCTGACAGGAAAGAATGAGGAGAGTGATCGCTACTTTGACAGCCAGGCGTAGGAGAACCACGTCTACAGGGATCAACAACGTTTTACTCGAGCGGATCTCTGATGCCCTGACGGGGCGGTTCACCAAAGACGTTGAACATTTCCTACGTTTCGGCGTCATGCGCCGCTGCGGATGCTGATGTCGTCGTTTAGAAGCTTTCAGAGCATCATCATGCCTGATTGCGCAGCTCCGCTGATGCAGAGCAGTCGTATGAGGTCTGTCGAGACCTCAATGCCATCTCGACAGTTACGCGTGGACGATGGTCTTCCATGCCGGAAGTGACGCAACCAAAGCCGTGGCCTTCAGAGGCCCATCATCGCAGCGGATCCGGCGCTGAAGGCAACGGCATAGGTACGCAGCATGGGAGGATGATGTGAAGAGTCGCCGGAATCCGACCCGCTCATCGAATGGCTGGGTTTGTTCCACCTGCGTCGTACACCCCTCGAGGTTGTTGCTGGATACGAGGATCTGAGCAACTGATATCGCGCATCCTACGCAAAAGTTCGACAACTTGTCTGACTTTCGAGCAGTGGGCCGTCGGATCGGCACCCTGATGATCGCGTCGCTCAAAGCTTCCTTCGCAAACCCGGCCACTCCCCGCCGCGTGACCAGCCTCGCATAAAATAAAGGCCCCTACCCTTCTTACACCGCTCTCCCGCCCGAATTTGGTGTCGTTCAGGCCCTGGAAAGTCTCGCCAGTTGTAGTCGCGGTCAACAGTATAGCGACAGGCTTATTTCGGCGGCGCCGAAACCGAAGTTCATTTCGGCTATGTCGGCCGGAGAGGCTCGCCGTCTGCAGCCCACGATGTGCCGCCGGTTGAGCGCTGTTGCCCAGCGCGACAATGCGCTCGACGATGGCTGCGCCGGTTCGACGAATAGACTTCTTGGGGCGCGACTGGTGGTCCGCCGTGCCTGTGGGCCTTCAGCCTCTAACCGCTCCATCCCACGGGGCAGGGTCTTGGCCCGACACACCATGGCCTGTGCCGTAAGGGAGAAAGATTTCCTTCGATGACCGAAAGAGCCGTTCGGCTGACTCTTTTTCGGTGCTTGACGCACACCTTCCCTTGCCTCACCTCGTATGATCGTTTGTCATGGTCGATCGGCTTTAAGCGGTCCATAGATCATCCGGCCAGCACATTAGATGGACAAAGCGTCCAGTTGTCCGCGGACAACTGCCATTGGTGAACGGCGCGCCCACTCTTCGTTCGCGCCGGCGGACGAGGGAGAGGCGGCTTCCTTCCGGCGCCATCTGCGTTCAGGTCATGCTCACCGACGCAAAGATGCGGTGTCGCGTCCTTTAGGCGGCGGTAGTTTTTATCTCCGATGCGCACCTACAAATTGATTTCTGGGCGGCCGTCAAGCCGCTCGGCATGCGCCGGATAACGAGCCTTGTGGGCTACCCTACATCCCAGGGAAGCGGAGGGCGCCCGGGTTGTCCGCGGACAACCGCAGCCTGAGAGGGTCAACACCCTCATGGTTAAGCGTTTGTAAAATGTTTACGAATCGGGCCATACTGTAACTGCGCAGTTTGAATGAAATCTGCATCAAATGCGTAGTTCGAGGCGAGCAATGCTACAAACGTATATGCAAACAAGCGGGCAGGAACATCTGCCGTCGATGTTGTCCGCGGATTCTCTCGAATTGTCACGGCAGCTTCAGTTGCACCAACAAAAGATTTTTCCTCCAACCTCCCAAAAAACGATCCGGCATTTCACGCCTGCAGAGGCCGCATACTATATCGGCATCGGCGAGGGATACCTAAGACAGGTGGCCTCGGATGGACATGGGCCGGTACCATTGGCCAACGGTCGCCGGGTCTACTCTCCTGCCGACATGGAAAACATCCGGCGGTCGCTCGACGAAAAAAACGGAACACCGAAATACGTTCCGAGCCGTCGTCCTGGCGAGAAACTGCAGGTCGTGGCCGTCATGAATTTCAAAGGCGGTTCGGCGAAAACGACGACTTCCGCACACCTGGCCCAGTACCTTGCTTTGCGCGGCCACCGGGTTCTAGCAATCGATCTTGACCCGCAGGCTTCGTTGTCCGCGCTCTTCGGACATCAACCCGAACTCGATGTGGGCGAAGGCGAAACTCTTTACGGAGCGATCCGCTATGAGGCGCCGCGATCGATCGCCGAGATTGTCCGCGCCACCTACACCCAGAACTTACATATCGTACCGGGAAATCTCGAACTCATGGAGTTTGAACATGAGACACCGAGAGCGATCACGTCGGGTTCGGCGGAATCCATGTTCTTCGCGCGCATCGGCGAGGTTTTGACAGACATCGAGAGCCTATATGATGTCGTAATTATCGATTGCCCGCCACAACTCGGCTTCCTAACGATGTCGGCGTTGTGTGCGGCGACGTCGGTATTGATAACGGTACATCCGCAGATGCTGGATGTGATGTCGATGAGCCAGTTTCTTGCGATGACTAGTGAGATGATGGCGGTCGTCGAAAGGGCGGGTGGTCGTACCAGCTACGATTGGATGCGCTATCTGGTTACTCGCTACGAGCCGAACGATGGTCCGCAAAGCCAGATGACCGGCTTCATGCGGGCGATTTTTGGCAATCGAATGCTTCACAACCACATGCTGAAGTCGACGGCAATCTCTGATGCCGGGGTCACCAAGCAGACACTCTATGAGGTTGAGCGACAACAATTCACACGCGGCACCTATGATAGGGCGATGGAATCCTTAAACGCGGTGAATTCCGAGATCGAAGCCCTGCTAAGGATTACTTGGGGGAGAAAGTAATGGCCCGCAAGAATCTCATTGAGGTTTCAACTGCAGAAGAAGCGCCGATTCCTATGGCGGATGTAAGACCGATCGCCGGCTTTATCGCGCCGGCGGTTCGCAGTGCTCCCATCGGCGGCATCACAAGAACCCTGGGTAACATCACCCAGAAGTTCGAACGTGCGCAAGACATCGAGAAGCAGCTGGCAGAAGGCAAGATAATCGTCGAACTGGATCCAGCCCTGGTCGACGGGTCGTTCATTAGTGATCGTCTTGGTATCGATCCCGTAGGTCTGAGCGAACTTGTTGGCCAGGTCAGAGCGCATGGGCAACAGGTGCCGATCCTTGTCCGGCCTCATCCGAAGACTAGTGGCCGGTATCAAGTCGCTTACGGGCACCGCAGGCTCGCAGCGGTAAGGGAACTTGGCATCAAGGTTCGTGCCGTTATCCGTGAGTTGTCCGATGACCAACTGGTTGTCAGTCAAGGTCAGGAAAACAATGCGCGGACCAACCTGTCATATATCGAGAGAGCGTTGTTCGCCGCCCGCCTTGAAGACCGGTCTTTCTCCCGCGAAGTCATCATGGCCGCGCTAAACGTCGACAAGGCTGCTTTATCTAAAATGATTTCGGTTGTCCGCGCGATCCCTATTGAACTGATAGAAGCAATCGGAGCAGCTCCGGAGATAGGACGTCGACGGTGGATGGAATTCGCAGAAAAAATAGCTAAGGCGGAAATCGATCTACGTGCGCTCCTGACAACGTTGTCCGCGGACAACTCAAGTGACCAACGATTTCAACGAGCCGCCGATGCCCTGAACACGCTTCCTAAGGCGACCAAGGAACAGCCAAAGGCCAATCTTTGGGCTGCCAAAGACAAATCAGTTAGCGTGAACGTAAAATCGACCGCGACGAAGTCCGTCGTGACATACGAGGCAAAGGACGGTCCAACCTTCGCGGCATATGTCACGGGGCGACTGGATGACCTCTACCAGGCCTTCCGGCAGTCACAAAAAGCATCAACAGGAGACTGAAACCGCAAAAGAAAAAGGCCCCCAAGCGACTTTCGTCGTGGAAGCCCTTCTCCGTAGTAGCTGACTGAGAATCGCATCTCCACGAATCACTGTCAAGAGTCATTGGCGTCGTTTTGGCGAGCAGGTTTCTTTTGCCTAATCGAGGGTGAAAGAAAATGGAGACGAATATTGCGACGACGCCCTTTGGGCGGCGGCCGATGACGCTTGGCATGATTTCAAGCCAAGTCACCGCAAGGGCCGTGCCGAAGGACGCGACCGTCCACAAATGGCATGTCTTCCAAGATATCAAGGACGCCAGGATCGCCCTGGGCGCAACTGATCGCGCTTTGGCTATTCTCGACGCGCTGTTGTCGTTCCATCCGGACACAGCGCTTTATGGCGACAGCGAACTGGTTGTATGGCCATCCAACGAGCAGCTGATCCGCCGCGCCAATGGCATGCCCCCAACGACCTTACGGCGACACCTGGCCGTTCTGGTCGAGTGTGGATTGATCATCCGTCGGGACAGCCCAAACGGCAAGCGCTTCGCCCGGAAAGGGCAGGGGGGCGAGATCGAGCAAGCCTATGGCTTCGATATCTCACCGATCGTCGCGCGCGCCGAGGAATTCAAGGATCTTGCAGAAGCGGTCAGAAATGAGAAGAAGGCCTTTCGTCTCGTTAAGGAGCGGCTAACCATATGCCGGCGTGACATCGTCAAGATGATCGACGCGGGGATTGAGGAAGGCGTGCCGGCGAACTGGGGCAGGGTCCAGCAGGCCTACCAGGCTATTGTTGGTCAGATACCACGCACTGCACCTAGGCAGACTCTGGAGGCGATTGTCGAAGAACTTGAAGGCCTTTGGGCTGAAGTGCGTGAAGCATTGGAATCATTTGTAAAAACACAGAAAGTGGACGCCAATGAGTCCCGAAATGGGCGCCACATACAGAATTCAAAACCAGACTCTAAATTTGAATCTGAAAACGGCTTGCGAAATAAAGATGAAGCGGGCGGCAACCTTGCGGACACCGACAACGTACGGAGCCTACCGAAACGCGAACTGCCGCTAGGGATCGTGCTGGATGCCTGCCCGAACATGCTTTGGCTGGTGAAGGGCGGCGGCGTAATCCGCAACTGGCGTGAATTTCTGGCCGCGGCCGAGGTTGGCCGGCCGACCATGGGCATCAGCCCGAGCGCCTGGGAGGAAGCGCGAACGGCAATGGGTGAGCAGCAGGCGGCGATTACCATTGCCGCGATCTATCAGCGGCAGGACCAGATCAACAGCGCCGGCGGCTATTTGCGCAGCCTGACGGACCGAGCAAAGGCCGGAAAGTTCTCAGTCTGGCCGATGGTAATGGCCTTGTTGCGGGCAAAGCTTGACGCGTCGAAAGCCGCTGGAAACGGAGCCGAAGCTGCTGCCGCCGATTTGGAGATGGCAGGCAAGGTTGTGCGCACCGAATCTAGGCTGGAAATCAGTGATGCGTTGCGCCGCAGCCTCGACAAGCCGAGGCGCGGATCATAATCAGCCGGCGGGTTTCGATCCGCACTAGGACATGGACGGTTGCTGCAGCGCTTGTCGGGACGAGCGTCTTATGAGAGCATCGAAGACATGAAAAACGAACACGACCCGGAACCGACGCCCGATGAAACCGCCGGGATGGTGTGGTGGAATTCGCTTACCGAATCCGATCGTGCGGCTTGGCTGGCGCGGGCCGGCAGCGCTGTTCCAGCTGATGCCTGGGCCGCATACAAGCGGCTCGGGAATGTTGAGCGTCACCCACGGACCGTAAACTGAGGACTGTTCTGCCGCGGGATGACGGTGAGTAGTTCGGCGACGAGTCCAAGCCGGCGGGCTCGATCGAGCAGGTTCTTGACTGAGGAGGCAGACCATTTTGCGCTTCCTCGTGGGGTTCGCTCATGCAGACGCTCGAGCTGGCCAGCGATGTCGCGGAGCGACAGGTCTGGGTTAGACTGCGAAATCCCTGCCACAAGAGTCATCAGGCGATCTTCGGGAGGCAGCGAAGACGCCCGCTTTAGCAGTGTGGATTCGGCCAGGTGCTCGGTGACGAGCCACCTCACTGCCCGCCGCAGTCGTTCATGGACATCCGCACCCCGACCCACGAACTCACCCGGGCGGACGCGGTGCTGCGAACCCGCCGGAAGATTTTTGCGCATACCGGACTGGGCGCTCAGCCGCGACGGTTTTTTGGCGCTGACCGGTCGCGGCGGCGCCCTGCCGGCGGCGGGCCAAAAAAGCCGGGACGGGGAGGGGGTTGGAGCCAGCTCCTTTGAAGCCGACGATCGCGAAGACGCTGAGGCCGACCGGCTGGTCGAAGAATTTGCCGAGATCGATGCCGTCCTGGCGCGCTCGTCCAGGATTCTGAATGGCGCCGACGTGCCGGCTCGAAAAGAGGGCCGGCCGGAGCCGCAATACGGCCTGATCTACGATCTCGACTGGAATGAAGAAGAACGGCTGGCCGAATGGCAGGCCGTGCTCGCCGACACGCGGGAGTGGCCGTCGGTGCTGCGCGCCGCAATCCTGCTCGAAGCCTGGTCGGACATTGAGGTGCTGCAGCATGCCGCCTGGCTCGGGCCGCTGTTTGTTGCCGCACTGCTGCGCCACGAGGGTCTTGCCGCCAACCATCTCGCTTGCCTGCATCTCGGCTCGAAAAACATTCCGCGTGAGCGGCGGCGGGCGCCCGATCGCTCCGATCGGCTGCTCGCCTTGCTCGATGGAATCCACGACGCAGCAGTGGCTGGCCTGAAGGAACACGATCGGCTGGTGCTGGCCAAAAGCCAGATGGAGCGGCGGCTCAAACAACGGCGCGCCAGCTCGAAACTGCCCGATTTGGTCGAGCTGGTGCTGTCCCGGCCGCTCGTCTCCACCGGCATGATCCAGGAGCGGCTAAAAGTCACAAAACAGGGGGCGCTCAACCTGGTCGGCGAGCTCGGCCTGCGCGAGATGACGGGGACGGGAAGGTTTCGCGCCTGGGGAGTGATCTGAGACGAGGAGGTTGCCGCCCTTGTTGTGGGCAACGACGAGAGACTAAGCTCCTGATAATGCAAGATTATCGTTCGTTGTCGATGCGCGACAGGCGCAGCGCTTTTTGTCTATTTTCGTTGCCAAAAGCGCCGCCGTGATTCATCCTGCTTTCGATGATTCTGCGTCCCAAACTCTCTCCACGCCACCACGCCGCGCTTCTCGGTGCCCCTTCGACCGCGCCGATCGCAACGGTGCCGGCCTGGTTGCGCCGGGCCACCGCCGATGCGCAAAGCCTTGCGAGAAAAGAAGTTGAGGACGTCGCGCTCACTGCCGGCGCCGCCATCGGCGCGCTCGACGCGGTGGTCCGCCGGCAGGAGCGGTGGGCCGGCGCCTGGCGGCAGCGCCTAGCACTTTCGGCGGCCACGGCAACGGCAAAGCAGGCCGGCCGCGTCGAGGATGAAGGCGCGTTGCGCGACGCCGTGCTGCTCGCGCGACCGGGCGATTTTTTGTCCGTCGGCCCGGCCGGTCTTTTGCTGCTCGCCTGGCGCCGGCTGGCGGCCCGGTCCGGGGACGAATTGCTGACGGAGAAAAACCTGGCCGCGGTGTTGGAAGAGTTCGGCTACGCCCCGGATGATGAGGTGGTCAGCGATCTGGCGGCTGATCTTCGGCAACTCGCGGCCGGCGCTGGCATGGTCGCAACGCTGGCCGGCACATTCATGGCCGCCGAGCGACACGGCTTTGCTCGCGCCGTCGGGGCCTGGCTTGCCGATGCCTTGCTGGCGCAGGGGCTAGGTTGGACGCATGCAATCCCTTTGCTGGGCGGCGAGGCGGCCTTAGCCGTGGGTACGGGCCGGCCGCGTCGACCAGCGATTGTCGCTCTGGCTGCGGGTTCCGAAACGGAATCCGATCGTGCGAAAAACCTGATCGCCGCCCAGGCGCGGGCCGCGTTGCGCGCCATCGATCTTTCCGCTGAGCTCGAGCGCCGCGCGGACCGGCTGCTTGCGGTGGCACCGAAACTACGCGCCCGGGCGTCTGATTTTGTCGTCGAAAGGCTCTTGTCCGACGACGCGATCGTCGCCTCGGAAAAGATCGCAGGCATGAGCGACCGCGGCCTTCGCCGCCTGTTCGACCGGCTGGTCGAGCTCGGCGCCGTACGCGAACTGTCCGGCCGCCCCACCTTCCGCATTTACGGGCTGTGACGATCATGGCGGAGGGAGCGAGCAGGCGAGGGGGGAGCCGGTCAGATGACCGTCGATCAGCTGACCAGCTGTTTGACCGGGAACTGGATCACCTGCCGCCTGAGGTGCGCTGGCGCGAATGGATGAACCGTGTCGAGGCCACGATTTTTGCGGCCAGTGAACCAGTCGGCCGCGAAACGCTCGCCCGCATCGTCGGCAAAAGCTGCAGCATCGACCTCTTGATCGACGACATCCGCGAGGAACTGCGCGGCCGACCCTACGACCTGGTCGCGGTCGCCGGCGGCTGGAAGCACCTGACCCGGCCGGCCTATGCCGACGCCATCCGTGCGGCCGTCGGTGACGGCGAGAAGGCGACCGACCTGACGCAGTCAGAGGTGCTGGTACTGATGTGCATCGCCTATTTTCAGCCGATCACCCGCGCCGAACTGTCCTCCTTCTTCGGCAAGGAAATCAGCCGCGACTTCATCGGCCATCTGCGCGGCGCCGGCATGCTCGCCTCCGGTCCGCGCAGCCCGACGCCGGGTGCGCCCTACACCTATGTCACGACAAAAGAATTCCTGCTGGAGTTCGGGCTCGACACGCTGCGCGACCTCCCGGATTTCGAGGCGCTCGAGGATGCCGGCTTGCTGTCGAAGGAAAGGCTGCTGGCTGGCGATATTTTGCCGGACTTTTCCTCCAGCCATCAAAACGCCGACCTCGAGATCGAAGATTAGCTGCCGCTGCCGCGCAGCAGCCGCTGGCCGTTGCATATTGTTGGCGGCTTCTCAATGGGCTGCCTGCTCCGCAAACAGCGGCCAACAGCTCTTTGGCCCCCGTCCTTGTCCGAACTTTGTCGACATATTTCGGACTCAGAGCGGCTTTCAGCAGGAGCCATGGTCTCGAGCCCTGGAGAGTAGGGTCCCAGTTCGGCTGATGCATCTTCGCATATCCGAAAGTACAGTTATCTCGCTCGTGATGAAAAGTGCCTGTTAGCGCCAGTGGGTCGATGATCTGTGAAAGCAGCGATCGTATTGGACTGCGAATTTCTTTGCTTGGGAGGCTCGCAACGCCGGTTCTGGTGCGCGGTCCACGACCCCGATCGCGTCATCGCGCAGATCGGGGCGGTCAAGCTTGGGCTTGAGGGTGAATTTCCTCTCGTGGGGACATACAAAGCCTATGTCCGGCCGATCGATCGGCTTGGCTACAGGTATGCCATCGACCCGTTCTTCACCAAGCTGACAGGCATCACCGAAGAGATTATCGAGGCCGAGGGCGTATCTTTGCAGGATGCTCTTGCCGGCATTGACAGCTTCTCGGAGGAGATTCGGTTTTGGTCATGGGCAAGGACGAGCTGAATATGGTCGCGATCAGGTGCTATGTCGCCGGTATCCAGCGTCCCATTCCGGCCCATCGTTTTGACAATGTCGTCAAGCTACTGCTTGCAGCGGGCATGCCGATCGAGGATTTGGCGAAGACACCGAGCAACCAGCTTGCTGAATATTATAGCGTTGAGCATTCCCCATTGCGGGGTCACGACGCGCTCGATGATGCGCTTTATGAAGGCCGGAAAGTTGCAGCCTGACACGCCTTCGACTGCACACCTTAGTCGGGGGTTTGAGATTTCTGCGGCAAGCCATTAGCTACTTCTTGCTCATTTCCGGTCGATGGCCGACATAGAGCAACTCTTCAGATGAGCAGATACGACGCGGGGCGGCCGGGTAGATGTCTACCTATTTTACAGACCGAGAATACGGAGCGCAGCCGCCGACGATCGATATCATCGACGCGCGTTTGTGGGCGGGGCTTTACAGCCTGATCCAGACCCGGATCGGAGACGGCTCGTTCGGGTTGCGCTTTCCCGAGCAATGCCCGGATGGGAATGGGCCGTGCGGGTGCGACGAGCAATCCTTTCGCCGGGTACTGGCAGCGGAAGTGACCTGGGTGGAATGGCCGCTTTCACCCAGCGAAGTCCGGGCCACGCCTGTCATTCTCGACCTCCTAGAGTTTTGCGCCGGCGCGGTTGGACAGCCGGTTCAAGAGTCATTTCACTCGTTCTTTCGGCACTACCACCTCAGTTGGGACCGCGCGGCCGGCCTTGAACGGTTCGTCGCCGATGTGAACATGCTGTTCAGCCGCAATGCGCTGGCGTTTGAGCTTACGCCCGCGGGCCAGGCTCGGCGTCTCCTTCCGGCGCCGCTGGCCGACGCTATCGGATGCACGCTTTTTCAAACCGGGGATGGTGAAACGGATCGCCTGCTCGAGGCCGCACGGCGACGGATCGTGTCGCCAAAGCCGGAGGATCGGCAGGACTCGGTTGAGAAGCTCTGGGACGCATTTGAGCGGCTGAAGACTCTTGAGCAGGGGGCGAATAAATGCGCCCAGGCCGATGCGCTATTAGACCGCGTTGCCGCGCCGAACTCGGCTTTCCGTCAATTGCTGGCGCGCGAAGCGGTCGAACTGACGAACATCGGCAACAGCTTCCGCATCCGCCACTCAGAGATCACGCAAGAGGCGCTGACCTCGCCAGATCAGATCGACTATCTGTTCATGTGCATGTTTGCGTTCGTGCGGATGGTTCTGAAAGGGACCGGCCGTGGCGGATAGGAAGACAGCTAAACCGAAGAGCCGCCAGCCCAGCCCGCCCCGTAAGCGGCGCACCGCCGCTGGCGGTGGCGCTCCGGCGCGATCGAGGGTCAGTTCGGGCAATCCCGGCTACGCGGGGTACGAGTATCAGATCGAGGTCACCGTCTGGGTGGCGCTCGACCTTCTGCTGGCCAAGGCCGCGACCGACGAAGTCGTCATCGAACCGCGCTCCGATGAGGATCTAGAAGCCGCCGTCACAGACGCTTCGACCGCCTCGTTGGGGCTGACGGCGGAAGGCGAGCGTCTCGATCTGATCTTGCAGGCGAAGACGCGTTCTGGATCGCCGTGGTCGACCGCGGCAATCGCCGACGTGCTACTCGGCAAGGACGCTGACCAGACTGACAAAGGGAGCAAGCGCAGCAGGCCGATTGAGATGTTGCAAGCCGCTTCGGAGCGGCGCTATGTCTTTGTCACTAACGAGGCATCGGCCGAGGGTCTGAGGCCTCACGAAGGCGAGCATCTGTTCGACTTTCCTGAGGTCGATGAACTGCCGCCCCACAGCCGGAAGGGGTACAATGCGCCGGCTCAAGCCGCGCTCGCTTCGCGCATTCTCCTGCTGACAGGCGTGACGCGGGAGGTGCTGGCGGCGCGGATCAGCACACTGCTGTCCCAGCATGGGCACGTGCCCGCTTCGAAGCACGCCGATTGCCTGCGTGATCTTTGCGACGCCGTTCGCCAGAGAATACAGGGCGCCAACGAAGGGCGTTGGAGGCGCTCGGAGCTGCTTGATGTTCTGGTTCGTCATGGCGGCTCGGTAGCGCCGACACGCGATATGGATCACTACGTTCGCCCCAGATCCTTTGACGCCATCAAGGATCAACTCGAGACGTCGCACGCTGCGGTAATCGTAGGGCCGTCGGGTACGGGTAAGACCCTGACGGCCGACGTCCTTGAGCTTGATCTTCGGCGCGGCACGCCTCCGTTCGATGTCGTCGGCGAGGAGCATGGACCCGGACATGTTCGGCATCATCTGACGCGATCCGATCCCGTCCTGTTTCATTTGCGCGATCCCTGGGGCGGCAACCGGCTCACACCCGGCGCGGATCGCTGGAGCGGAGAGCTTTCCAAGCTGCTCGACAGCGCGGGCCCAGGCCGCAAGTTTTTGATCACGTCCCGGTCCGATGTCCTTCAAAGCGCCGGCCACGAGCTGATGAAGGATCTACGGCCCTATGTCGTCTCCATTGAGGTCGAGGATTATGGGCCGGCGCGCCTGGGCGAAATCTATGATGGCATCGCCGCCGACCTAACTGGCCATGCTCGTGCGCTCGCGGGTCAGCACCGCGACCGGGCGCTCGCGGAGCTGACACGACCGTATGAGATAAAGCGTTTTCTCGTCGCACTCAGCCGGGAGAGCGGCGAGAAGCCGCGCAAGATCGACGAGATTCTTGCAGACTCTCAGATCCAAGCCATCTCCAAGGTCATCGCTGATCAGATCGCGCCATTCGGACTGGATGGCGCTGAGAGCGCCGCCGTCATCTGGGCGATGCTCAATGGGCGCGGAGCGGTCGCACGAGAGGTTTTCGCAAAGCTGGGAAGGCGTCTCCGAGCCGCCGATCCGGCGTTACGGCCAGACGTCGAAGGATTGATTGACTTCCTCGTCGCTGGGCAGAACCTGCGACGGGACGGCGCGGCGCTGTCCTTCCATCATCCCCGCGTTGAGGATGGGCTGCGTCTCACGTTCATGCGCCGTGCCCGCGACGCCGAACACACGCTTTCGACGGTCGTCGACGTCCTGGTCGGTTGGGATCAAGACGGCGAAGACTGGGGTTTGGAAACGGGGCTTGGTGTCCTGCGGGCGGCGGCTCGCATCGAGGAACTAGACCTCGATCTGAGCGACCCGACGCAAGAGCGCCTTGACGCTCATCTGGAGGCCGTGGCGCTATCCGCCAACAAGCGCGCTGACTTCGAAAGGGCGCTGCGCGATCTCGAACGCTTCGGTTCGCTCGACCATGTACCCAGTCGCTTGGCCAGGATCCTTATCGAAGGCGGGCCGGAAACGGACGCGCCAGGGTCTCGCGAGCAATGGCGCCCACCGCAGGTCAGCGATGAAGAGGTGGCGGCGTTACGAAGCGACGTCCGCACGAAGACGCTGATCGACAGGTTTGTCCGTGAGGTCCTGCCTTTCGCACATCGTGAGTACCATCCGGGGCTGAACGCGTTCCTCGGCAGAATCGGAACCGATCTCCACAACGTGTTCTGGGATGCGCTCGATTCCGTTGCCGGCCCTGGCGGGCCTCATGAGAATATCGACGTGATCGTCACGGGCGCGCTGTCGGGCGAAATGCCCGATTACGACCGGGCGATTGCGCGGTTTGCGCGTTCGGAGGCCGAAGCCGACACGTGGCTGGAGGGTTTTGCCGACGACACCTACCAGGCCGAAGAGCACGCGGTCGACGCGGACGCGGCCGATCACATCATCGAAGAACCCGGCGAGCAGTACTTCAACGCTCGCCAGGGTATGAAGGCCGTCGTGAAGCTTCGCCGGGCGCGCGACGGCATTGATTGGATCGTCGACAGCCCGCATCGCAAACTTCTGGTCTACGCGCTTGCCGAGCTGATCTCGGAACGCCGTCGTTCCCCCACACTTGCGGAGCTGGAGTTCCTGCTCAAGCATGCCGAGGACTGGGTTCGCGACCAGGCGTGGGGCGCCGTCCAGCAGCACTGGGACGACGGCTTGAGCGATTTCCTTTTGGCGGAGTTGGCCCGGTCCGACTTGGACAGCGTCAGCCATCGGCAACGCCTCGTGGAGATCGCCGCGGCCCATAGCGGAACCAGAGACCCCGTTCCCGATCTCCTCAAGGTCTCTGGAGGTGCTTCATCCGAGCGGCGCTTGGAGATCGTCTTTGACGTGATAGCGACGAAGCTGGATGATGATCCGAAGGGTAAGGACGGCGTCGCGACGCGTCGTGCTCGGGCGGATACGATTGTCCAGAATCTCGGTGAAGCCGAACGCGGACTGGCCAATGGCCTGATCGACATCCTGACTGGCGGGGAGATCCGGGCTGCGGCATCGGTGCTGCCAGGGCCAGCTCTGAGTCTGCTACCCTCTGTCCTGCAGAACTGTTCGATCGACCTAGCCGGTCCGCTCGCTTGTCTGGCGGGTGCAGCTGGTCTCGACATCGCGGCGGCTGCGGAACGGCTGCTATCGACCGATGATGCGCGCGACGGTCAGGCCGCGATCCAGGCGCTACAAATTGCGAATGGCGTCGACCTGCGCATCGCTGTGCGAAAGGCTCTGGGACACAAGCGCTACGATGTTCGTCGAGAAGCGCTTCGCGCGCTCGTGCCCGACGCGACAGCCGATGAGCGGAAGCATTTTATTTCGGTCGCCAGCGACGCCAGCGCCGATATGCGACTGGCATTTGCGCGTCTCATGCAGGAGAACCTTTGGCCAGAGGCCATCGAACCTTTGATCGAATTGCTTGCCGATACACGAAACTTCGGCAGCCATTTGCCAATGGGAGGGGCGTGGCCGCGGTTCAGCGTCGCTCGAGCGGCGGCGCAGGCACTTGGATCATTTGAAGAACTCCCGCTCAGCGCCATCGATGCCCTCCTTGACAGGGCTTGCGCGCACTCTGCCGATCCGTTCGTCGCGTGCGCCGCTTTGTGTGCGTTGGCGAAACAGGACGATGCACGCATCACTCCAGTCTTGTTGGCAGCGCTCGAAAGCCCCGGACTGGGCGGCGACGCCGCTTATCGGCCACGGGCGCAAGCCGCCGCCTGGGCGCTGTGCGACCGTTCGACGGGCGAAAAGCTTGATGCATTGGATTCTGCCGCAGCTCGCGCCGCGCAAGGCGATACATCGGTGATTGCTGGCCCGCTTCTTGTCGCCTTCGGCGCGCTGGGAGGCGAACCCCGTGAGAAGCTGCTCAGAGAACTGCGCGCAGGCACGCAGTTTGAGCGCATGATGCTTATCCGAACGACTGCGATAGCTGTCGACAAGGTCGACGGACTGTCACTGGACGACCGCGAGCAAATTCTCTGGCGACTTGCGCGAGGCGACGCCTTGGAGGCACTGACCGCAGATGAACGCGCCTCCGTTGAAACCTGGAGCCAAGCATTGGATGTGGATTCAGGATTTGAGCGCTATATCGCTTGGGTTGCCGACGCGGCGTTCGGATTGCCGCTCTCGGGAGAAATGAACGGTATCCGCGCGTTCGACCTCCCCGAACGGATTGGCGTTATGACTATGCGCTCTTTGTCGCCGTACAGGGAGGAAGAGGCCGGTGTCGACGACGGCACGTAACCTCTCCTTTGCCGCCGCTCCTGCGGTATTTGCCGCCATCCCAACCTCCTTAGCTGGCCTTCGCGTTCTCGACTTTGCTTTGTGCGCGCCTTCCGGCCTTTTGCTGCTGCATCGCCGAATGGCGCGCACATCACAATCCTGAGACAGTAAGCATCGCGATCTTGCCAGATAGGATCTCCTTTACGCGAGCCAACAGGTAGCTTATATTATTCTCTCAAAGGAGAATAATTATGAGTTCCGCTGCCCGCGTCTACACCCCAGCCGAAGCAGCTGCCGTGAGCCAGATCGGCATCAAGGCGGTTCACAACGCGATCGACAAGAGGATCGTCGACACCGTGAGCGGCGCGGCCGCGCCGGCAAAGGGTGTTCGGCGCCGCGCGCTGACAGGCGAAGGCCTGTTGCGCCTCAAGCTCTGGTATGGCGTTGGCTCAACCCTGGCGGCCGAGCGGCGTCAGCGCCTCTTCGAAGCGATCAAGGCCGAGCCCACCGCCAAGACCGTAAAAGCTGACGATCTACTGATCGTCGATGTTGCCGAGGCCCGCAAGCAGTTGAACGTGCGCATTCGCGATCTCGATGAAGCTGAAGCGGCGATTGGTAGGGTCAAGGGGGTGATGGGTGGAGAGCCCGTGTTCAAGGGGACACGCATCCCCGTTCGTACGATTGCGGCCATGCTCGCGCAGGGCGCTGATGAGGATGATCTCCTCGAGGGGTATCCGAGCCTCACCGCGCGAATGGTCGGGTTGGCCAAAATATGGACCGCCGCACATCCCACCCGCGGCAGGCCGAAGAAGCTCTCCGATCAGGGTTTGAAGGTCACGTCGTCGAAACGCGCGACGTTGAAGGGTGATCCTCGGCCTTCAATACGGAAGGCCCGCGTGCCCGCGTGAAGTTTCTCGTTGACGAATGCCTGCACACCTCCCTTGTGGCGGTCGCAGAGGCGCGCGGCCACGAGGCCGGACACGTCAACTGGCTCGGACTGAGCGGGGAGACCGATTGGGATCTCATGCCTCGCATCATTGCCGAGGACTTCACGTTCGTAACCAATAATGCTCGCGATTTCAGGAAGCTCTATGCACGGGAGGAAGTGCATGCCGGTCTGCTCATCATAGTTCCCCAGGTAGCGCCCGATAAGCAACGAGAACTATTCGACGCACTCCTGGAAGAGCTCGGCGCCGACGCCGCCGTCGTCAATGAGGTTATCGAGATCGAACTCGAAGAGGGCGAGGCAGTCATCACCCGCTATAACTTGCCGGCCGCCGAGGCCGACTAGCGGAGGGATTGTTTCGGCACGGCGGGCGCCAATGTCGTCGATGCGGCCCAGCTTGTTCGGATCGAAGCCGTGCATCGCGGCTTCCTTTTCAGCATCTCACACCAAGCAGTGGCTGCTGTCTGCGGCGGCGTTGTCGGTGCAGGCTGTCCAGGTCGTGCGCGCCCGCGAAGACATCTAGGTGCAGTTGGAGGGGCGGCGAATCTATGTACTGTAAACATCGAGGATGGGTCCCTTGCATGGAACGATATCGGCGAAGCCCTAACGCGCCTTGAACAGTTGGGGTCAGAACAAGGTCAGTGCGAATCGTACGCTACCGAAGGCAGTGAGCAGGACGCCGAAGGCGGTCTGCTTCAGCAATCATAGTTCGCCGCCGTGATGACGCCAGCGCCGCCGCACGGCAAAGCCTCGAAGGATCAGCAGGGCGCCGTTCTTCGCCTCGTCCCAATCGTGCAGGATTATCGACAGGAGATGCACGTCGTGATCCCTGGGAAGCTGCCGCCTGTGGCCTCTATGCGGTCAGTCAAGCCGGCCCGCAACTTTCCCGCGGCGATCGTGGCCACATGCGGCAAGTCAAACAAGGTCGCACGCAGCGCCCATACAGGCTCGATGTCGTACGCACCCGATCCGCCGCCGATGTCCAGAAGGCGGCGGAAATGACTGGAATCCATGGCTTCGCCGGGCTTGCGCGCGGTCATCGGGGAGCGAATGCATCGCCTCCCAGAAGGGTGCCAGCATCGTCGGATCCTCGCCATCGAATATCGGGATTTCACCGCCGGAAAATCCGATAGACTGCCGCTGAACGATGTCCTTCAGTGCTTCGTCGTCACAAACTGATTGCAATGACGCAAGTGCCACAACACCACATGGTCGCCTCTGGGAAATTGGGAGTTGAACGCCCATATTCCGAGTGCACGGCACAAGCCACAAGCACGCTGTTCCTAGGTAAATTCCATCAAATTTAGATGGAACTTATCATGAACATACACTAACACTGCTTAAGTTGGCAGAATTTTTTGAGGGAAACCATGGCTCGGACTTGGAATCGTGATCGTGCTGCGAAGCGCATTCAAACTAGGCTGAGCGAAGTCCGCCTCCAGGACATTGAAATCCGAAAATACGTTCGCGACACAAACCTCGACAACCTTCCGCGCACCGTAGCTTATCGCGTGGATGGCGTGCATTTGTATGCCGATATCGTCAATCTCGATGATATGTTGAACGTAACGACCGTGGAGGGTGAAACCTGCCACAAACGGACCTTGCGCTTTCTTAACCTCCACTATCGCGCGGTGCATCGAATTCTGCAGGAAGTCGACGCGCTTTTCGTCGATTTTCACAATCAGCGCCTACATTCAGTGGTCACCAAGCCGTACGACACTGAAGACGGGCGTGTCCATCGCGCCGTGGCAATTGGTCAGTTGATCATTGATGTCCTGAAGCGCACAGGTGAGGACGCCGACCACCCTGCGGCGAAAGTTCGAGTGGGTATCGACAGTGGGAAGGCCCTTGCCGTCAGCAATGGCCGTCGCGGCCACCGCGAACCACTTTTTTTGGGTGAACCGGCCAACCATGCAGCCAAGCGGGCTGGGGGAGGGAAAGCCACCGGGATCTATCTGACGAACCTCGCGCGCAAAGTGATTGGATTGAAGGAAGCCGACAATCCAGACGTCAATCCGCTTTCGGGGTCGGAAATCGACGCATCGCAAAAATCAGCCAACCTTAGCGTGACTGCAGATAAGGTAGTCTCCGAGTGGAAGACTGACTTGATCAACAACCCAATTGGTTCATTCAGCTTCAGCGGTCACACGCCGCCGTACAGCACTCTCGATATTGAAACGCTGTCGGTCAGGAATTCGCGCCGGCAAGACGCCGCCACAGTTTATGCCGACATCGACAACTTCACCAACTACGTCAGCGCAAATATTGGCGACGACAGTGGTGCAAAGCATGTCGTGCGCGCACTTCATGTCATTCGCAGCGAACTCGATGCCGTTCTTCACAACGATTTTTCAGGCCGGAAGGTTCGTTTCATCGGCGATTGTGTGCATGGCCTTCTAGTCGAGGGCACTGCTCAGACTACCGATAATGAGACGACGATCAGCAACATGGTGCTCTGCGCCGGTGGGATGCGAAGCAGTTTCGACTTGGCAATCGAGAAACTGCAAGATGACGGCACTGATGCGACAGACCTTGGGCTTGCTGTTGGGTTCGAATTCGGACCGATGACAGTCACAAGACTCGGGGTAAAAGGGGCGCTTGTCCGGTGTTCTGTAAGCCGGGGAGTCATACAGGCGGAACGGGAGCAGCATCGTTGCGGAGAACATGAAACGGCAATCGGGCAGAATGCTTATGACAAAGGCAATGAGGCAGTTCGCGGTATTTTTGGTTCGAGGCGGAAGCGGGCCAATTTGGACTACGATGCAGCCGTTAGCGAGTTGTCGTCCAAGGGCGACAAGGTCGCCAAAGCAGCGGCGGCCTTTGCAACCGCCGGCTTACTAAAACCAGCGTCGGCTCCCGCAAGTCCCTACAGTTTTCAGAATCGCCCAACCGGACCAGCCAAGAAAGACGGCTTTTCTTGATCTGGTATTTTCAGAACGCGGATCGATCGCGGCATGAGCGGCTCGCCATCGAAGCGCTCGTTGGGGAAGTCCAATGGCTACGCCCGCTCGATTGGCGAATCGATGAACATCTTCGTTTGGTTTGGGACGCCGACATCTTGATCGGCGAACGCATATTTCCGATTTATCTTCGATATCCCAATCATTTTCCTCATTCACCGCCGCTCGTGATGCCACGAGGCGATACGTCTAGATGGTCCAGCCACCAGTGGGGAGCTGGCGGTGAGTTATGTCTTGAAATTGGCGCCGACAACTGGAACTCGGATTTTACAGGCGCAGATATGGTTCGAAGTGCCTTTAGTCTGCTCGAAATGGAGGTGGAGCGAATACCAAGCTCCGAAATCCCATCTCGGCATCAGACAACCCTCGGCCAGGATCTTCGTTCGACCGTGAGCCGGCTTGCAGCGACGACGTCTTTGCTGGAGTTTGCCGCCACTCAAGACGCGCCTCTGGAAGGGAAGGTCGACTGCATCGTACACGACGAAGCCATCATATATTACGCTTCCCATTTTGCTCGCGATGGTGCCGAAGTCTGGCGCGACGCGTCAATCCCAAAGCCCCTCCGAGCGGAATCCTTCAACATCGACGGGGTTCTAATTCCATGGCCGCCGGCAACGAGCCTTCCAACTATTGCGACAGATAAAGACTTTCGCGCTGACTTGGCTGCCCAAGGGTTCCCCCTGGACGATAATAGAAGGGTTGTCCTGCTTATGCAGGGCAAAGCGCTTCACGCCTTTCGGACGTATGGAGACTCAGTTTCCAAGGTGACCATCGTTGGTCCCGACCTAGTCGTGGATCGCCTGGCCGACGACCATCGCTCTCTCTTAGAAAGCAAGGTGGCTGTCATCGGCTGCGGATCACTCGGTAGCAAGGTTGCAGCGAGCCTTGCCAGATCTGGCGTTGGGAATTTTCTTCTAGTCGATGATGACGTTCTCATGCCTGGCAACTTGGTGCGGCATGATCTCGATTGGCGGGATATCGTGACACACAAAGCAGACGGCGTTGCACGTCGCGTCCAGTTAGTGAATCCGATGGCCCAAACTGACATTCGTCGACAGCGGCTTGGCGGACAGGAGTCGAGCGGTAATCTCGAAGGGCTCATCGAAGTTATCTCGCAATGCGACCTCATTGCTGACGCGACATCCAGCGCAGAGGCGTTCAACTATCTGTGCGCCGCCGCCGAAAGTGGTGCAAAGCCAATGATATGGGCAGAAATTCACGGCGGGGGTATCGGCGGCCTGATCGCTCGTCATCGACCAGGCATCGAACCCGTCCCAGCGCTGATGCGGCGAGTGATCGAAAATTGGTGCGCTGAGAAGGGACTCGTGATTGAGCGCCCTGAAAGGTCATATGAGGATCGACATGTAGGCATTCCTTGGGTCGCAGATGATGCAGATGTGTCTGTTATCGCAGCTCACGCCTCGCGATTCGCGATCGACCTGTTGATCCCTCGCTCGCCATCCATTTTTCCACACTCAGTATATTTCATCGGGCTCGCCGAAGGATGGCTGTACAGTGAGCCGTTCCATACCGAACCTGTTGACGTCGGACTGGCGTCTCAGGTTATTGCGGAGCAAAACATTCTCGACAAAGCCGACGTAGCTGCCGAGCGGGCACGTATTATCCAAATACTTGGGAGATCATTTGGTCAAACTCCTCCTGCCGGATGATATAGCGTCACGGCTCAATATCGCGCTGGCGAAAGCTAGACGCCAGGAGATCGGTGGTCTTATCGTCGGTGAGCACGTGATGGACGAAACGTTTCGGATTGTAGATATTTCAATCCAGACGAGCCACGGCACTCGCACACATTTCGAACGCGATCCTGTGTTGCACGAGGAATTTCTGCGAGAATTTTTCGAGCGAACAGGCGGAGATTTTGAGCGGTACAATTATCTGGGCGAATGGCACTCGCATCCGAGCTTCGACCCTCTCCCAAGTGCCGACGATGTCAGGACGATGCGATCGATTGTAAGTGACCCGAAAGTAGGCGTGAATTTCGCTGTCCTGTTGATTGTGCGTCGGACCGACTCCAAGAGGCTCTCCCTATCGGCGACCGCATTTTCCCAATTACTTCCTCCTGAGTCGATGATCGTTGTCGGCGATGTTGCCACCGCCACAAGGAAGAGGAGCCTCATAGAAACCAGTCTGGATTGGCTCAGGAATTTGGTGTCTTAACGCCGAGTTGCCGCACGATTTTCCGGATTTGCGTGCAAACCGGTCCAAGGCGTGACGCCAGCGTGCTGGGATCGCCTGTTGCGAAAGAAGCTGGCGTCAGGCCATGGAGGTCTGACGGAAGGTTTATCCCCGTTTGGCGCGGATATACTAGGATACTGCGACGCCGACCAAGGCGTCCCATGAACATGCCGAGTTCAAAGAGCACGTTGTCTCGGATGGCAGAATTGCGAGCGCCTCGGCTGGTTTCGACGATGTCCTCGAATAGTGCGACTGCTACGCCGAAATCGCTTTCGGCCACAGCTAGTTCCAGAGATTCGAGCGGATAGCCGCCCGCCCAGAAGACGCCGTTCGGCCACACGGTTGCAAGTACGTCGTGCTGGAGACCAGTCTGGATTTCATTCGCAACGTCGAGCCCCTCCACAGACGACATTATAAACATCCTCGGCTTCTCGTTGGGGGTGGTCATGAGTCGATTGCGATCGAATAGCCGCCGCGACAGCTCTTGGGCTACGGATTTCCAGATCAAACCCGGAAACTTGTCAGCCAAAGCCGAGAATTCTGTCCCTGACATCTTTATCGCTACGACCGTATCTTCAGCGAACACTGAGGCGGACCGCCGCTGGGAAGGCTCTATCGCGGCCATCTCGCCGACGTGCGCACCGGCCTTTAGAGTTCGCACCTCTTGACCTTTGACCACTACAGAGACGCCGCCGGCGACAAGAAAGAACACGTCGTTGTCCTCACCGCCTTCGGCAATGAGCGTATCCGCGGCCTTGTATTCTACGAGCTCGCCAGCCGTCGCGATTGCCTCAGCGACCGCTGTGTCGCCACTGTCAAACTGCCGTTTCAGACTAGCGATAAGCGCCGAACTGTTGCCGCCTTCAAACCGCTCTTTCATATTCCCTCCCGGCAATGCATTTGTCTGAATCCTATATACGTAGTGGCTGGCCTACAGGAAATATTCGCATGGGTACGATGCTATTGGATGTCCATGATGAGGGAATGAATACCCTCGCCAGTGTAGGGCACGTCCGACGTATAGATCGCGGACGGATTCGTGACCTTTCGCCCGTTTTCCACAACGCCAACGCAAGCTCGATTGCGGTGAAGTTGTGGAATTGGCCGACGATGGTGACAGTGGCGACGAAATTATGAAATCGCTGACCAGATCGTTCATGAGAGGCGGTTTCTTTCACGGCGCAGATCCTACCCTCGTGGTGTAAGCTTTGCATCCTGTCCAGGATTTTGGGTTGGAGTTTATCCGCGACGATTGACTGCACTTGGCGAAGAACGTGTTTCAGGCCCATGGCGTCAATTGGAGGAGGCGCGCCTTCTAGATTTTTATCACTTCGTCATCTACGAAGCTAACTAGTTACCAACGGCCGAGTATATATGAGCCGCAAGGGGCAAATGAAGAGCCTTTCGGCAGGCGCGGAAATGTGGGGGGCGGTCGTAGATGTTAATGCTGCATATATCTGACATTCACTTCAAAGCGCCTGACTGCCTTGATCCCTGGATGGATCCTGACGCGTCTATTCGAACGCGCATGATGCGTGATCTCGGGGAGCAGGTAGGCAAACTCGGCGAGGTCGGTGCAATTCTCATTGGCGGTGACGTGGCCTTCAAGGGAGCATCCGAAGAATACGACACGGCACGTGGTTGGATCCAGCAGCTTTCGCAGATCTCCGGATGCCCGAAGGAGCGCGTCTTCGTTGTGCCTGGTAATCATGACGTCGACCGTGGCATGATCAAGAAGGCCGTGGCTATTCAGAATGTTCAGCACGCGATCGCATCGGCTCCGGCCGGGAAACGGGAGTGGAAATTGTCCCAACAGCTTAGGGACAGACCCAGCGGCCAGAACCTCTTTGAACCCCATGCCGCCTATAACGAGTTTGCGGCACCTTTCAATTGCCAGATCTGGCCGGATAAGCCATTCTGGCATCAGGATGTTCCGCTGGGCGGCGGTGTCAATCTCCGCCTCTATGGGCTAACTTCCACGCTCCTGTCTGGTCAGGAGGGCGAAGACGACAAGGCCGGCGACCTCTATCTGAGTCCCCTCCAAACGGTCCTTAACCCGGTGCCGAATACAATCAACCTTGTGCTCGTCCATCATCCAGTCGACTGGCTCTTTGACGGAGACGCCGTGGACGATGCTTTGACCTCTCGTGCAATCCTGCACCTCTTCGGCCACAAGCACAGACAACGTGCCGTGATGGAGGCGAACTATGTCCGCCTCGGCGCGGGCGCGGTGAACCCTTCGCGGCACGACAAGCCGTACGATCCTGGCTACAATCTCATCCGTCTTGAGGTGGAGGGAAATGGTCACGATCGGCGGGTCAAGGTTGAAGTACACCAGCGACGCTTGCAGGAGAACCCCGAAATGTTCGTCCCGATCTTCGCAGGTCATGGCAAAACAGTATTTGAATCGATTATCCAGCTACCGGAAGAGGCGGAGATTCCCCGTTTGGACGTGATCAAGCCGCCCGCGGCATCCGCGGCCGGCCAAGCGGACAAAGCAGGCGACGAGATCGCTGCTCAGGATGCGGAGGCGGCCTTGGGTGATGAGGATAAGCGTGACCTGCTGTATCGGTTCTGGAGCCTGAAGAGCGGCCAGCGACGTGACATCGTGAACGAGCTTGGCCTGCTAGAAGAAGGCGAGATGAAATTGCCCGAGCCAGAAAGGTACGGACGTGCGCTGATCCGAGCAGGACAACGAAAGCTATTGGATAAGGTCGCGGCCGCGGTCGCCAAGTTGGAGAATTGAGGATGGCTAAGGCGCCCGATATGAGCCCGGATTTCGCCCGCTGGTACGCCGACGCCTTCATGGAGGAGGGCGCGACGCGCGAGGCGCGTTGGAAGGGCGTGACGAACATTGCCGCGAAAGGTGGATACGTGGACGCCGAAGTGCTTGCACGGCTTGCATTCCAGACGACGGTTCCAGCAGCGGGGCGGAAGAGCGAGGAGCTGGGTGACACGTACAAGACTGTCGTCACCACCCTCATCGGCGGCTCGTCGCTCGACCAGGAGCAGTCTGCTCGCGAACTCCAAATCCTTGCGGCAGCAGCGCTGACGAGACTCTTCCTGAGGCTCCCGGATGCCGCCTTGGCTGTGACAACAACCTCATTCGGCGGAATGCGCAAGCCAGATCTTCCGATGGATTTGGTTGGACTCGCAGAAAACGCCCTCGTCTCCTTCTCGCGGCGAAAGCATGAGCGAGTCGGTGGTGACAAGCTGAAGCTAACCGATCCGGTCATCGCCTTTGAGGTCGCGCCTGAGGCCATCACCACTATGGATGGCAATCAGTGGAAGGCGCAGTTTGACAAGTTCCACGGGGCAGCAACAACAGCGATCGAACTAGTCGTCGAAGAACAGAACCGCGTCAATGTTCTCCTGCACCGTCGCCTCATGCTCGACGAAGAGGAACTTCAGATGCTCTGGTGGCTGGTCGGGGGGCATAGCCAGCTTTTGGAGCAGCCCTTTCCTGACCTTGACCCGTTGGTGCGGCCCTTGGCACTAGCGCAAGAGTTGGCCGGTATGACGGGCGTGTTACCAGGACCGACCTCGATCCGGGCGATGCTATCCCGCGCCGGTGTCGGCACCGGCAAGTTGGCCCTGCGAGACGTGATCAACGCGGCAAACCCCGACTGGGCTAAGGGCGCGTCCAGCTCGAAGCGGATTTCGCCCGCCACTACCCCAATCCATTTCGCCTTGGAACAGCGGTCCGAGTTGGGATCCACGGAAACCTGGCAAGCCGGCTGGACGAGTTTAACGGGCCTCGCTGCTGACGTGTCGCTTCCAGCCGCCACGCTGGCCGAACTATTTTACCGCGAGTTCCTATTCCTCCACGTTGGCGAATAAATCAATGGCCCCGCAACCGCGGAACTGTACGAACGGCGACTGTCATCTCGCGACCGAAGGGAAATGCGTTGAGGGATACCAGCTGGATGAATGTCCCCATGTGACGCGAATCTCCGTTGAGGATCTAGAAGAGAGTACCGAATCCAAAGTAGTCGCCGAACCGGCTCGCGTGATGACGCTGGCGTTAGGCGAGCCCTTGAGCCGCGCTGAGGCTTCGACCCTCCAGAAACGCCGGATATCGCGAGCTATAGGCATCGTGGCTCCAAATGACGCGGGCAAGACTAGCCTTCTGGCCAGCCTATACGACCTTCTGCAGGAGGGTCCGGTCGCTGGCGTGGGCTTCGCGGGATCATCGACGCTAATCGGCTTCGAAAAGGTTTGCCACGACGCGCGCGCAGCCTCACGACGAGATGTGCCGCACATGGAGCGCACTAGTGTCGGAGCCGAGGCGACCTTCTTCCACCTTGACCTCCGTCCCGCTGGCCAGGAGATCGTCTCGCTCTTCATCAGCGACAGGTCAGGTGAAGACTATCTGACGGCGACCGATGAACTTGCCCGGGCCGACGAGTTTTTCGAGTTGCGTCGGGCTGATATTGTCACGCTGCTTGTCAACGGCGAACATCTTGCGTCGTCGCAACATCGTCACGAGGTGAAGGCAATCACGCCGCAAATCGTTGACGCTTTGGCAGAAGCAGGTGCTTTGCGGCAAGGCAGTCGCCTTGCAGTCGTGTTGACTAAACAGGATGCGGTATTGGCATCTCCGCATGCTGATCGCGTCGATCGAGAGTTCAACGGGTTAGTCGACGGGATAGCACAACGCCACCGAGATTATCTTGATGCCGTCGCTAGGTTCGTGGTCGCAGCATCGCCGGCTGATACGGAACAGGTGAAGCGAGGCTATGGCGTGGACGAACTGCTGCTTTTCTGGCTGCGGTCCGCATCGCCGCCGCCATCGATCTCCCGTGCGAGCGCGTCGCACGGCCAGCGAATGATTGATTTGTTCGAAAGGAGGGACGGGACCCTATGATTGAGGGCGATCTCGATATTTCGATCATTGGCCTTCCGGAATCGGGAAAAACGACACTTCTTGCGGCGATTTGGCATGTGGTGCGCGAAGGCGGGTCGGATACCGCACTTAAATTTCAAGGGCTGAGCCGGGGGAATTATGAGCACTTAAACACTCTCGCGGTGGACTGGCGTAAAGGCAAGAAACCGCAGCGTACGCAGACCAGTGGAATGAAGCTTGTGAGCATGCGGCTCAAGGACGTCTACGACCGGACGGTGAGCGTGTCGTTTCCCGACATCCCGGGCGAAGATTTCAGCCGTATGTGGGAGAAGCGTGAATTCGACGAGGAAACGTTTAAGAGTCTGACGACACCGGCAATCGTTCTAGTCGTCAACGGCGACACGATAAGATTCCCGGCTTGGATCGTCGACCAAATGGCTATTGTGAAGGGTGCTGGCCTCCAAGTTGAGGAGGCCGAGGTGGTCGACTGGAGGGCCGAGCTGGCCCCCACACAAGTGAAGGTGGTCGAGCTCCTGCAGTTTCTTATGTCGCGGGAGCTGAACGTCGGCCAACGTCGGCTTGCCGTCTTGATCACCGCTTGGGATCAGGTTGAGGGTGACGGGATGAGCCCAGCGGAAATACTCGCCGTCAAACTACCGTTTCTGGACCAGTATCTGCGCAATGGCCGCGATCCATGGACCTGGCGTGTCTGGGGCATCAGCGCACAGGGTGGCGTCTATGAAGACCAGGAGAAAGACGAGTTCCTCAAAGAGACTGAGGCGCTGCGCGACCTGGATCGACCTTCCGACCGTATTAAGGTCGTGGACGGCGAGATCGTACGATCGGACATCACTCTGCCGTTGGAATGGCTGATTGAATGATGGTGGCGACGGTCCATCAAACCCTGCACGGCTACAGTGACGGTCACCGTCTCATCTCAGGTTCGTTGTCTATCTCGGGCCCGCATGCGAGGACGATGGTGGTGATGAGCGACTTGTCGGGTCCGGGCATTAGGCCGGAGCCGGGATATCTGACGGGATATCCTCTCGAAGGCGAGGGGAAGTATGTGTTAGCGCGGACTTGGGCGGCGCCGGAAATGCCGCGGCCAGGCTGTGTATGGACCCATTCCCTCATAATCGACAATGCGGATCTCGCTACTCTCTCATCCGCGGAAGGACTGATTTTGGCTTTCCGCCGACCGAATGGCCCACCGTCACGAAGCGAGTATGCCGAACCGATCGCCATCCCAGATTCGCCAGTTCGAGCCGTCGCCTTTCGCGATCGTCGTACGCCGGGAATAGTAGAGGCACTTTACACCAAACCAGACAAGATCGTCCTTGCCGACACCGTACTCGCAGACGACGATGAGCGATTAGTGGTGGCGATTTGGATGCAGCAATGGCCGAGGCTGCGTCGCTCGTTTGGCTTCTGCACGCTTTCAGGCATGGATAGGTCCGGGAAGGGAGTGACGCTCGATCTTCAACTGGTGCGGTCTTCGGATCGCCAACATCGCATGAAATTTCCAGACTCTGTCACGCCGTCCGAGACATTGACCGAACTGGCGTTGAAGACTTTGATCGACGACATTGAAGGAAGCGACACGACGCAGATTCGTGAATTCCTCCGTCGGAGTGGCGGTGATGTCGACGGCGGAAGGCGAGCGATGCTCCCGCTTTGCCGACTGCATTCGTCGTTGTTCGCAGGCGGCCAGCCGGATCTAGGAGCCGGCATCCAGGCGCTTGCCGACCTTGATGCGCTGGGACCTAAGCAAGCGCGGTCGGTCCGGTCTTTGATTGCACGCACAGCTGTAGAAAACGTCGATAGGCTCGATGAAGCCGTCTTCGATTTTGTGCTAGACGCGCTCGCGCACGACGTGCGGCCGAACGAGAAGCCGATCCCACCCGGGCGGATAGGCTTCGCACTATGGAGCCGGTCTCCTAAGCGTTTCTTCGATTCCGTAGACACCGGCGGGATCGTCGGCGATGCTGCCAGAGAGGCGTTGGCATCCATCCCGGCGGCCGATCTTGTAGAAGGACTAGAAAGCGCTGCAACGCTCGCTTCCCGCGTGGTGGAGGTGAGGCCGGAACTTCTAGAAAGGCCGGACTTTTGGGGTATTTCGGATGTTGATGAAGGACTCGTGACCTCGGTGAACGCGAAGGTTGCCGGAAAGGTGGCGGCCGCCCTTTTAGATGCAGGTCGCTCCGGACCGGCTCGGTGGCTCGTCGAGAAGGCGGATGCCGAAGATCTTGCATCTGCACTCAATGACTCGGCAGGCGGACCGGCCTTCAACGAATGGGTGCGGGCGCTAGTTAGCAATCCTGATAAAGCCGCTGCGGTACTGGCGTCGGGGCGGATATCGCAGCGGTTGATTGTTGTCGGAATTGCAAATGCCGGGGGTGTGGACGACGTCCCAAACGACTACGGCGAGGACCCGTGGCTCATCGCAGCGCGTAGCGCGCCCGGCGCGCTTTCCGAGCAGGACGAGACCTTCTTCGCGGCCTTTCTTATGACGCGCGCCCTCGGATTCCGATCCCACTCTCAGGCCGACCTGATCCGTCTATCGTACACGACGCTATACCGGGCGTTTGAACATGGCCGTTTGCACGGCGACTTAGGTCGCCTGGCGAGTTCGCGTCTAAGTTGGGGAATCTGGTCAAGCTGGGACAACTGCTTGCGCTTGCAGGAGACTGTGGTGGCACAGTTCATTGACCGCAATCTCGACCCTGAGACGTTCGGACGCCTGACTGACGACGTCGCCTTGTCAATATCCCTGATTGACGAGGCGGCCAGGACAGCGCGAGGACGTCGATACCTCAATGAAGTTCGCAAGTCCTTGGCGGATGCGCGGGAAAAGGCAATCAGGGCACGTGCCGACTATATCGCCAGCAAAATAAAGTGATTGGTCGCGCACAGTGGGCGCCAGTTAAGGCGGAGAATGGCTTGGGCACGCGCAAGCGCTGGAGCGAAGAAATGCTAGCCAGGTTCGAAGAAGGCGCTGCGCGATGGAGAACGAACTCGTGAGAACCGGAAACGCGGACGCCGTCGTTTCAGCCGAGCAATGCAAAGTTTTTGACGTCACTCATGGCCCTCAGCGGAACGACCGGGTCTAAACATCATCATACCGCAAGCTGCCAATCTGCTTTCAGTCCCGAGCGGCCGCTTCTGAACTAAACTCCCGCACTTTGGCTTTTTTCAGCGCTAAACTGACCTTGGGCGATCAATGGGAAACGGTCGGATGTTCCCGGTTTGTGCTCGAAAAGTCGCATAAAAAGGCATTGTGGAGTGCGGGACCTCAAGAGACCAGAGCGGATAGCCTTGTTTCCTGAGACTATGCCAGAATTGTCCACTTCCCGTTGCCGCCGTGGCAAGGTGTCGTTGGAGCGATCAAGCCAGGCGACGGCCGCTGCCTAACGTTCGCCTACCGTGCACCAGAACCTCGAATGGAGCGCCGACAATTTTGAGGGGCTGTACTGGATCGATGTGCAGGAAAGCTGCATTGCGGTCGGTTCGGCCCTGGTCCAGGAGGTCTCCGACGACGACACCTGAAACTACTTTAAGATTAGTCGAAACACCTTGGCCAAGTTGACGAGCTACCTACATCGAGATCGGCTTGATGCACCCCGAGGGCCATGACCGCCCATTCCCGGAACTGGCGAACAAGATCGCCCGGAGGCATCAGTTCGCCAATATGACGGGGCCTCAATTCATCTTACGGCGTGGAACGACCGAGGTGTCCACGAAGTCGACTCCGATCAGCCTTCGGATGACATTCCGTTCTAGAATCAGGCCGATGGGAGGCCCATCGGCTTTCGGTTGGTAGAGGCCCAATCCCCAGACCGATCTTTCCACAGCAGCGTTCGCGCATGATTGAAGCACGGCAACGCGAAAGAACAAGGGCGCAGACAGTCTGGCTTCGGTTGGTACTATCGACGCAGGCGTATCAGGGCGCCTACGTTTCGTCGCTACATGGTCGTCATCTGATCCATCAATGGCTGCATCGAACTGAGAACACCCTCGTATTCGTCCTCGCTGAGAACCGAGAGCTTTCTGGTAAACTCAATCACTGATCCTTCCTTGATATCGTGCCCGTGCAGAGAAACGGTACCTAGTATGGTCTGGGCATCGTCCGGTCGGGATTCGACGATCAGGTCGATCATTGCGGCGACGTTCTTCGGATCTTGCTGGTTCGGACTGTCGATCACGATGGGCGCGAACAAGGCCGTCGAATGCTGGTGGATCGTCTTTAGTATCGCGAGGAAATAAGCGAGGATGGCGCGAGGCAGATCGCTCCCCGTCTCGGCCACCCTCGCCGGTATCTTGGTGTAGTCGTCCGCTGTGTAATTGGTGACGTCAAGGCGGTCGAGATAGGGGATTATGTGCCTTGCATAGAAGGCGACGATGTCTTCCCGCCGTTTCTTGTCCTTTAACTCCTTTAGGCGTTCCTCGATCTTGCCGATTTCGCCGAAAAGGGTCGCGATCTTAACGTCCAACTCCTCCAGTTGGCTGTCGAACATGTTGGCGGCGATGCGACGACCACGACTTTCGATGACCTCAAGCAGGCTGACTTCGCCGCGCTTGGTGTCGAGCGTAGTCTGGATCTCCTGTAAAGTCTGATCAGCATCACTTACATCAGCTTCTGCCTTGCCGGCCTGGGCAGCAAGTACACGGATTCTTTGCTGGGCTTCCGTGAGGAATTCGAAGCAGGACTCGCGGTCCTGAACGATGCTGAACCTGTTGGCGAAATCGTTGCGGTGGACGGTGCCGCAGGTCGGGCAGAAAACTTCGACCCCGTCCAGCTCGCCGGCAAACTTGGCGTCTTTCTCGAGTTCGCCGATGGCGGAACGTACGACTGCGGTCTGTTGGTCCAGGATCATGCGTTGGTCGAGAATGTCGGCCAGTTTACCGGCGCGTTCCTGCCGGACCTGCTTGACCTGTTGGAGGCGTTGTAGCAATTGCTCGATGGCCTGCTCATGGCCCTCGGTCGAAAGCTCTAATCCATCGAACGACGCCTGCAGGTCGAAACGGGCGATCGCCTTGCGGACGACACCGCGATCTGCCTCGAACGTCTTCTGCTCGAACTCGAGGCCGCGTCGCTCCGCACTGAGTTCATAATACTCATTAGGCAGGATGCCTGTGTGGTATTCTAAAAGATCCTTTCGGAAATCGACGTACTGAGTGAGATAGGCGAAGGAGTCCAGCGGCTTTCGCCACCCGGCATCCTGATCAATGTAGAAGGGCAGGAAGGCGTAGGCTGGAGGCGGGGATTCCGAAGTCTGTTCGCGGTTGGTAAAAACCAGTTTGAAGTCGATTAGCTTGGCGATGAAGGGGGCCAGTTCCTTGGTGACTTGGCTGGTCGACAGAAGCATTTTGCCGCTCGAGTCGAAGACCCCGAAATTTTCCTGATTGCGGAGGATACGATAGCGGATGCCATCGACCGTGAAGATGACGAGCGCCTTTACGTTGGCCCTGGCCCATTGGGGATGGATTTTCGGCGGGGTCGCGCCGAAAGCCCAATACAGGCTCTTGATGACCGACGACTTTCCAACGTCATTCTCCCCCTGAATCACCGTCAGAAGCGGGTGAAACTGTACCGTCAGAGCTTTCCGTTCCTTCAGGGACAGCAACTCCAGACTTTCGAAGCGCAGTTTTTTCATCGTTCTTTTTTCGCAGGTTTCTTATCAGAAGTCGGTAGCGTCGGTCGTCGTTGGAGGTCATGGGCTGAACTCGTAAAGTATGGCCGCCTTGACGAAGTGATCGCTGGCGTCCGCCTTCCATGCGCGGACGACGGGTTTGGCGAGAGCGAACACCGCGTCGACGAAAGCAACCAGGTCTTCCATCCCTGCGTCGGCGCCGTCGATCGTGTCGTCGATCAGCTTTCGCAGTCGCTCGTTCATGGCAACCGTCGCCGCGTTTGGCCTGGCGCGCATTGCTACCTCGTAAGCGCTCCACTCCCGCTGAATCTTTGTTTTTTCGATGAAGGGAAGGTTGAGCTGGTTGGATACGGATCCCCAATCCGGGCGGCGCTCGTGTTGGTCGCAGATATGAGTGAGCCACTGCGTCACCTCCGCACGCGTCACGAACTTTGAGGCCTTTAGCTCGTCAAAACTTGAGAAGTCGGCGAGTTTCTTCGAACGCCGCCTGCAATAGTCGTTCAACATCAGGGCGAACGGCTTAGGCGGGATGTGCGATCCAACCCCATTCGCGAGGAACGATGCGATCCGACCGAGTATGGCATTTTCGTAGCCGGCCAGATTGAGCTCCGAGAATGCGAAGAAAAACAAGCTCGTATGCTCGGGATCCTTGAAGCCCCCCGCCTCCTCGGAAAGCTTTGCGACAAACTTCTTGAGTTTTTCCTTTTCGGCCAACGAGAAGCCGTTCTCCCCGTGCACCAGGATGACTTCCGGGAGCGGTTGGTTGCTGACGAAAACGAGGCGTTCGACAACGGCGCCGAAGCGGAGGAAATTGTCGTACATCTTGCCGGCAAACGACGCCTGCTTGACCCCCTTGACCGTAGTCCTGTTCGCGATGCGTGCGAATGACCAGTTGCCTGTCTGCTTGGTTTTGACCTGATAAAAGATCACCTTCGTCGGGTCGTCGGCGTCGTCAAGCGAGACGACATCGTCGTGGAATTCGAAGCCAACGGCATAGTTCAGCCCAGCATCATGTAGATCGAGAAGCTTCGAGATGCCCCAAGCCGTCTGGTAGTCGAAACGTTCGTAAGCCGTTCGCCCGCCGTCCTCGCGTTCGTCCACGGTCAATAGTTTCTCTTTGACGCCCATGCTGCCTCCCGCGGCCCGCCGTATTCTCCCGGGCCGGCATGTCTAAAAGAGAACCGGGCCCCCTCGTAGGCATAAATCTAACCCAAATCAATGAGCCAAATGAATAGACGACGTCCAGGTTGACAGAAGACTTTCATGACTTTCCATCAGCCTGCGGTTCCAAAATGATCGATTGTGGGTTGCGGTATAGCTCAAGCAACGAATGCACCGAGCACCCGGAGGCGCCAAAGCGCTTGCTCATGGGAGGAGGACGGCAAGAGCCTTTGGCCAATCGTCGCCAAGAAAAGCCCGCCGGAACGAACCCGGCGGGCAAGACAGGAGGAATTCGTTGTCCGCGTCAGGCGGCGAGCACGGCCTTCGGCTCGACCAGTTCATAGCCGAGCGCCTCGGCGACCGCCCGGTTGGTGATCTTGCCCTTGTGGACATTGAGGCCGTTGCGCAAATGGTGGTCGTCGACCAGTGCCTTCAGGCCCTTGTCTGCAAGCTGGAGGCCATAGTGCAGCGTCGCGTTGTTGAGCGCATGGGCCGAGGTGACCGGCACGGCGCCCGGCATGTTGGCGACGCAATAATGGATGACGCCGTCAACCTCATAGGTCGGCTCGGCATGGGTGGTGGCGTGCGAGGTCTCGAAGCAGCCACCCTGATCGATGGCGACGTCGACCAGCACCGAGCCCTTCTTCATGCCTGACAGCATTTCGCGCGAAACCAATTTGGGCGCCGCGGCACCCGGAATCAGCACCGCCCCGACGACGATATCGGCTGAAAAGCATTCTTCTTCGAGCGCTTCGACGGTCGAGTAACGGGTGTGGACGCGGCCGGCGAAGAGGTCATCAAGTTGGCGCAGGCGCGGGATCGAGCGGTCGATGATGGTGACATCGGCGCCAAGCCCCGCCGCCATCCTGGCAGCGTGCAGGCCGACGACGCCGCCGCCGAGCACGGTGACCTTGCCGGGCAGCACGCCGGGCACGCCGCCCAGCAGCACGCCACGGCCACCATTGGCCTTCTGCAGCGCCGTGGCGCCGGCCTGGATCGACAGGCGTCCGGCGACTTCAGACATGGGCGCCAGCAGTGGCAGGCCGCCACGATCGTCGGTCACGGTCTCATAGGCGATTGCGGTCACGCCGGAAGCGAGCAGGCCCTTGGTCTGCTCCGGATCCGGAGCAAGATGAAGATAGGTGTACAGGATCTGGCCTTCGCGAAGCTGCGCCCATTCGGTGGGCTGCGGCTCCTTGACCTTGACGATCATGTCCGACTTGGCAAACACGTCGGCAGCCGTCTTGGCAATCGTGGCGCCGGCGGCGCGATAGGCGTTGTCATCGGCCCCGATGCCGGCCCCGGCGCCGGTCTCGACCAGCACTTCGTGGCCATGGGCGACATACTCGCGGACAGAGCCGGGTGTGAGGCCGACGCGATATTCGTGGTTCTTGATTTCCTTGGGGCAGCCGATGCGCATTTTTCTTCTCCTGATCCGGCCCTTTTGGGCTGGCTCCCTGTATTGCTGGAGTGAACCACGAATCGGTGCGCAGGTGTTTGCGAATCGCTTGCGCCAGCGCGCGTGTTTCGATAATTGTTGCGCAAAACAGCCAAATTTTCGCAGGATTCACGAAAAATGCCGCTCGATAGGATCGATATCGCCATTCTCGAGGCCTTGCAGAAGGATGCGCCGGATCCAGTCTGACTCGGACGCCCTCCCCAATGACATGACGGCGTGGCAAAACGAATGGGCGATCGCGCCGCGCTGCTGTAAAACCACCGCCTGCCGCCAATATCCTGCTGCCAAATGGTCTCGAGCTATGCGCGGGGGCACCTGCCGGTCTTCTCCCCGCCGGCAGGGCGCTATCTGCATACCGCTGGATGGACTTGATCGCTGCGCGGTCGCATTAGAGTGACTGAGGCAGCGTCGCTGTCATTCGGCTGCCTTTTGAAGCTTCCCGAACACAAACAGCTTGCCTTTGCGCACGCTTTCTTCGAGTGGGCTCGCATTGGCCATATACGCCGCAATCGCGCTGGCCAGCATGCAGCCCGTCCCGCGCATCGATACGGCAAGGCGCGGCATGTCAAAGCGGATTGGTCCTTGATCCAAGCGCAACAGAATATCGGTCGATCGCGGTCTCGCCGCGTGGCCGCCCTTGATCAGCAGGGCCTGCATCCCGGCTGCCAGCAATTCCTGGCCTTGCCACACTGCGCCGCCTTCATCCACCGCTGGCTCTAAGCCAACAAGAAGCGCCAGCTCGATGAGATTGGGTGTGACGAGACGGCAAAGGGGCATCAGGTCGCGTTTCATGGCGGCGATGGCCCTTGCGTCCAGCAGCGCCCGGCCTGACGTCGAGGCCAGCACCGGGTCGAGTACCGCCGGCACCTGTGGATTTTCGCGGAGCACAGCCGCGACGGCAACGACGATCTCGGCCGCTGCGAGCATGCCGATCTTGATTGCCGCCACCTTGTTGGCCTGCAGCGCGGCGCACATCTGGTCGGCAACAAGATCGGGCTGCGAAGGCTGGATTTCCATCACGGCGTCGTGCGTCTGCACCGTCAGCGCTGTGACAGCCAGGCAGGTGCGGACGCCAATGGAAGAGATCGTTTCGATATCGCGTGCAATTCCAGCCCCGCCGCTGGAGTCTGATCCGCCGACCACGAGCACATGCGGTTCTCGCCTCAGCGCCATGGCTTTGTCTTTTCGATCCATTCTCGCGTGCGCGCTTCGGGATCGGCATTCAACGTGATGTCGGTGACCACCGCCGCGCTGTCCGCACCAGCCTCGAAGACACCGTCGAGCCGGTCGGGGTTGAGGCCGCCTATGGCGACTAGGGGAATGGGTACCACCCGATGCTTCCACTCGCTGATCCGCTCGAGCCCTTGCGGCGCCCATTTCATCTGCTTCAGGATGGTGGGATAGATGGGGCCGAGCGCGATATAGTCGGGCTCGGCAGCGATGGCCGTTTCCAGTTCTAGATGATCGTGCGTGGAAAGCCCGAGCTTCAATCCGGCGTACTTGATCGCCAGCAGGTCGGCCGCAGCCAAATCCTCTTGGCCGAGATGGACGAAGTCGCACCCTTCCTCGATTGCCGTGCGCCAATAGTCGTTGACGATCAGTTGGCAACCATGGACCACGCAGACGCCATTCGCGCGGCGGATTTCCGTCCGCAGCGTGGCCTCGTCCCTATCCTTGATGCGCAACTGAACCAGCTTGACGCCAAGCGGCACCAGCCGTTCGATCCAGGCGGCGCTGTCGACGATCAGGTAGAACGGATCGAGCTTCATGAAAAAACTGCCCTGCCAATTGTCGGCGTCGACGGCACGGCGACGTCGCGCGGTTCGAGCATTCCCGAGCTGAAAGCTTCACGACCGGCCTCGACCGCCTTGCCGAACGCACGCGCCATGCCGACCGGATCGGCCGCCTTGGCAACTGCGGTGTTCAGGAGTACGGCGTCAAAGCCGAGCTCCATGACGGTTGCCGCGTGCGACGGCCGTCCGAGCCCCGCATCCACGATCAGCGGAACATCATGGAAATGTCCGCGCATCGAGCGCAGCGCCGTGATGTTGATCGGTCCGAGAGCGGAACCGATCGGCGCGCACCACGGCATCAAGACCTTGCAGCCCGCCGCAAGCAGCCGCTCGGCAACGACAAGGTCGTCGGTGGTATAGGGGAATACAGCAAAACCGTCCTCGCACAGGATGCGGGCGGCTTCGACCAGACCGAAAACATCCGGCTGCAGCGTGTCATGGTTGCCGATCACTTCGAGCTTTACCCAGTTCGTACCGAAGACTTCGCGCGCCATTTGTGCGGTCGTGACCGCTTCCTTGACGGAGTGGCAGCCAGCAGTGTTGGGCAGGATTCTGACACCAAGCGAGCGGATCAACGACCAGAATTCTTCGCCAGCTCTGCCGCCTGCCATTTCACGGCGCAACGAGACGGTCACCACCGCCGTGCCCGATGCCCTGACTGCATAGGCAAGGATGGCCGGCGAAGGATATTGAGCCGTGCCAAGGAGCAGGCGCGACGGAAGCTCGGCTCCGTAAAGCTCGATCATGGCCTAGCCGCCCTGCATGGGCGAGAGGATTTCAATCCGGTCGCCGTCGTTCAACTGGAATTCCGCCCGGTTGGCTTTGTGCACGAGGTCATTGTTGACGGCCGTCGCCAGCCAATCGCCCTCATAGTCAAGCGCGGCAAGCAGCGCCTCCAGCGTGGTGGCGGCAACCTCATGCGCTTCGCCGTTGACCATCAGTTTCATGAGCAAGCTCCTTGGTTCTGTCTTGAGTGAAAACCAGGTCGGCAGCCTGGCGCGCCATGGCGGGAGCCAGGAGAAAACCGTGACGATAGAGCCCGTTGATCGCAATGATTTCACCCTTGGTTTCGACGCGCGGCAAATTGTTGGGAAAGGCTGGGCGGACGCCGACACCGGTTTCAACGATCTCGGCCTCGCCAAAGGCCGGGTGGAGGGCATAGGCGGTGCCCAGCAGTTCCATCATCGAACGCGCCGTAACCGGTCCGACGGACCGGCTTTCAATCATCGTCGCACCAATCATGAAACGGTGATCGGTGCGCGGCACTGCATAGAGTGGAAAGCGCGGATGCAGCAGCCTGACGGGGCGCGACAGTGAGATATCAGGGGTACGCAGGGTGAGCATTTCGCCGCGAACGCCGCGCAGCCAGTCATTTTGCGCCGCCATTCCCGTACAGTCGATCTGACGATCGCAACCAAAAACATGCTGGGCGTCGGCGCCGAAGTGGAATTCAACACCCGTGGCCGCGAGCTTGTCATGAAGTGCTGCCATCGCCTGGCGCGGATCAAGATGGCCCTCAGCGGGGAAGAGCAATCCGCGGCGGAAGCGGCCGGCTAAGTCGGGCTCCAGCAAGGCAATTTCATCTTCCTCGACGCGCCGATAGCCTGTCGTGCGGCTGGCGAACCGGTCGAGCTCGCCCGCATCGCGCGGCGCGGCCAAGACCAGCGTTCCCCGTCGTGTTACCAAGCCGGGCGTTGCGGCGTTCCACCAGTCGGCGGCGTCGCGTCCGAGATCCAGCACCGGCTGCTCGGCGCTTTCACGCTCGCACCACGGCGCCAACATGCCACCGGCGAACCACGACGCATTGCCCCCAAGGGCAGGCCTTGTCTCGGCAACGGTAACCGCCGCGCCGCGTGCGGCGAATTCGAAGGCGGCGGTGAGGCCGGCAACGCCGGCCCCTTTGACCAAGACCTTCATGATGGCTCACGTGGCTGAGGTATGAGCGGTGCGCCGGTCTCGTCCGCCGGCAGGTAGAGATCGCCGCCCTCGCGGTACTTCGCCGCCATCGCCGCCATGCCCTCTTTCTGTGCCTCGGCGCGGATGTCGTGAGAGATACGCATGGAGCAGAATTTCGGTCCGCACATCGAGCAGAAATGCGCCACCTTGTGCGCTTCCTTGGGCAAGGTCTGGTCGTGGAAGGACCGCGCGGTTTCCGGGTCGAGCGACAGATTGAACTGGTCCTCCCAGCGGAACTCGAAGCGCGCGCGGGAAAGCGCATCATCCCTGACTTTCGCTGCCGGATGGCCCTTCGCCAGGTCGGCGGCGTGGGCTGCTATCTTGTAGGTGATCACGCCGATCTTGACGTCGCTGCGATCGGGAAGGCCGAGATGCTCCTTGGGCGTGACGTAGCAGAGCATGGCGGTGCCGAACCAGCCGATCATCGCGGCGCCGATGCCTGAGGTGATGTGGTCGTAGCCCGGCGCGATGTCGGTCGTCAGCGGTCCAAGCGTATAGAACGGCGCCTCGCCGCAGACGGCGAGTTGCTTGTCCATGTTCGCCTTGATTTTGTGCATCGGCACGTGGCCGGGCCCTTCGATCATCACCTGGCAATCCTTCGCCCAGGCGATCTGCGTCAGCTCGCCGAGCGTTTCCAGCTCGGCGAACTGCGCCGCGTCGTTGGCATCGGCGATCGAGCCTGGACGAAGGCCGTCGCCGAGCGAGAAGGAGACGTCGTAGGCTCTGGCGATGTCGCAGATCTCGGCGAAGTGCTCGTAGAGGAAGCTTTCCCGGTGATGGTGCAGGCACCATTTGGCCATGATCGAGCCGCCGCGCGAGACGATACCCGTCACCCGGTCGACGGTCAGCGGGATGTAATGCAGCCGCACGCCGGCGTGGATGGTGAAATAGTCGACGCCTTGCTCGGCCTGTTCGATCAGCGTGTCGCGGTAGACCTCCCAGGTCAGATCCTCGGCAATGCCGCCGACCTTTTCGAGCGCCTGGTAGAGCGGCACCGTGCCGATCGGCACCGGCGCGTTGCGCACGATCCAGTCGCGGATGTTGTGGATGTTGCGGCCGGTCGACAGGTCCATCACCGTATCGGCGCCCCAGCGGATCGCCCACACCATCTTTTCGACCTCTTCGGCCATCGACGACGTGACGGCCGAATTGCCGATATTGGCGTTGATCTTGACCAGGAAATTGCGGCCGATGATCATCGGCTCGCTCTCGGGATGATTGATGTTGGCGGGAATGATTGCCCGCCCGCGCGCCACCTCGTCGCGCACGAATTCCGGCGTCACGAAGTCGGGGATCACCGCGCCAAAGGCTTCGCCGTCGCGTTGCAGCTTGCCGCGCAGGATCTCGCGGCCGAGGTTCTCGCGGATGGCGACGAACTCCATTTCGGGTGTGATGATGCCGGCGCGCGCATAGGCAAGCTGGGTCACCGCCTTGCCTGCCTTGGCCCTGAGCGGCCGGTTGCGGATGGGAAATTCCGGCGTCAGACGCTCGCCAATCGCAAATCCGTTGTCTTCCGGCCGAACATGGCGGCCGTCATAGGCTTCGACATCAGCGCGTGCCGCAATCCATTCGCGGCGACGCCGGGCAAGGCCTTTTTCGATGCTGGTTTCGATGGCCGGGTCGGTATAGGGGCCGGACGGATCGTAGACGGTGACGGGCGGTTCGCCCGCCGTCGGATGGACGGAGATTTCGCGCATCGGCACCCTGATCTGCGGATGGAGGACGCCGGACTTGTGGATTTTCCGTGAGGCAGGCAGCGGCCCTGTCGACACGGCGGGGGTGAGGGCATTCATCTTGAGGCTCCTTTGCTCATGCATTGGAGACCCAGTTCTGTGCCGGAAGGATGAAAAGACGCTTCTGTCGACCTGCCGAAATAGGACCTCGGGCGTAAACTCCCGCAAAGCGCTTGCACCGTCCCTACGCCAGTATGAACTGGATCAGGTTCAACGGGTCACTGCGCCGCGAAAGCCAGCAGTATCTCAGCCCCTTGCCGGGACTCCCCTGGTGAATGCCTCAGGTTGAACGGGCCGGCGCTATTTTGTCAAGCGCATTTGGCCCGCCCGTGCGACCCGCGAACTTAGCGCCGCCGTCCGAGAAATAGCCGTGCTTACGGCGCCACGTCACCGGTTTAGCCAAGAAGGACGCCTTTCTGACGTTTTTGAAATTCAGGGAGGAGCATCTGCGATTGCACAAAGATCATTGCGTGAGAGACATCGATACCGTAGCCGCCCGAAGGTTCGCTCGACCACCCTGCGGCGCGGCAGGATTTGGAGCCATTCTGACCGTCCAATCGACGGATGATCTCGACCATCAAGTGCAGGTGCCAGTGAGCTTGAGCCATAGGCACCATTGGCGAACAGATGCTTCACCCAGCGCTGGCGCTTGCGCTGACAACCTCCCGGAATTAACCTCGCGCGGACGACCGCGACGTCTTCGGCATCAGCGGTCCGAACTGCACCCACCGCTCGTCTGTCAAATCAAACCAGGACCGCTTCGTCATATTGGCAATCTGGCATCTGCCCCTGCTCTGTCCACATCCTGTTTGGGTGGAAGGCCACCACCCAGCGGAACCCTCAGAGAAGGAAACCGTCCAGATCTGGCTAGACTGCTCGACGATAAGTCCAGAGCTGTGCCGGCGGTATGTTGCGAACGACGAAGTCATAGTGGGAAACCACGTAACGGTCTGGCATCTTGATCACCGGCGACAGAGGTCCATACGTGATCTGAATTAGGGGCCGGCCCGCAGGAATACGGGCGAGCAGATCCTCAACCAGCGCGACACGCTGTTGCATTGGAAAGCTCAACAGCGGGACTGCACTTATAACACAATCGAACTGTTCACCTTTGCGCTCACCCAGAGCTGCGTCCAGCGCAAATGCGTCGCCCAATCTGAAGTCCACATTCGGGAAGCGTTGCACCAAGCCGTCGTAGAAAATCCTGGAATATTCGACTGAAACCAGCTGGCGCGGCTTGATTCCCCTAGCCAGGATCGCCTTTGTGATGACACCGGTTCCCGCGCCAAGCTCCAGAATCGGCAATCCTGACCGTGGGTTCACCACGCTTGCCATCCGGCGTGCCGCATAAACCGAAGTGGGAATAAGGGCTCCCACGCCCTTCTTGTCCTTTTGCCAGCCTTTGAAGAATTGGACTTCTTCCTCAAACCTTTTGCCGAGCCGCTCCTTCAGTCGCAAAATCATATCTTCTCCCTGCGTCAGCCGCTTACCCAACGTCATGAATTTGGCAAAGCGCGTTTTGGCCAATCTCGCCACCCTTTACAAGCCCGTTAAGACTGCTTGCCTGTCACGACGCGGTCAGCATGAATTGCCCCTTAACGCACTTTCATGTTTGCTGGGCCTATGTTTCGCCCTCGCCTGCTGCCCGAAAAAAGTTTCCCGAGCTATGCGTATCTGCCCGGCAAATATCCGCATCCGGTGCGTAATCCCTTGGGCCACAGTTACCGATCAGATCCGGTGACCGTCGCCGTTGGCGAAGCGCTCGGCTCAGATGTGTTTCGATGGGGAATCGACCTTTTCAATCACGGCTACTACTGGGAAGCCCATGAAGCCTGGGAGCCTCTCTGGCAGGCTGCGAAACAAAGCGCTCAGCACCGCCTGCTCTTCAAGGGACTGATCCTGTTGGCGGCGGCCGGCGTGAAGATCCGTGAGGGAAAGCGGGCCGCCGCGGCGCGCCATGCGACAAGAGCTGCAGGGCTTTTTCGTCAGGTGGTGAGTCCGGGCGGCCTGTTTGAGAAAGCGCTGGGAATAACACCTGCCGCGCTCGCTGAACATGCCCAAGCGATCGTAGCTTACCCGGTTGTTCTGCGGGAGCCAAAGCCTGCCCAGCCTGAGCCCGTCTTTGATTTCATACTCGCACCAGTATCCGAGAGCGTTTGATCGGCAATTCAGTGGTCCAAGCTAACTTGGTCAGCAGGAAACGGGGCCTTTGAAAACCGCTCACCACCCGCATGCGTCACAAACAATAAGAGTGCAGTATTATAGGCAACTCGCGGCCGCTTCGATGTCGATGGTCTTGAGGGTCGGGGGCTGACCGGTCGCGCTCGTAGCCAATCGATTGATGGCAGAGATGCCGGCCAGGCTTCAATGACGGGGATGGCGAAAAGCTGAGTGCTCGGGCTTGCGGGCCGAGCTTGTCGGCCGCTCGATGGAAAGTGTCATTTGAGGTGGGGTCTCGGCCGCGTGCAGCTGAAAGACACGCTCGTCCAGTTCCTTGTCCACTTCCGTCAGACGATGATTGAGGCGAAGGTAGTCCGTCCAGGTCGGCGTGCGGAACGTTTCTGTCCAATGCATAGGCTTCTGCAGGTTGCGCTGGAGCGTCCAGTTCCGAGCACCGACGCGGCTGTGTACATGACGCCGCTGCCGCATGAGGTCGAGGAAGGCCTCGAGATTTGTCTCGGCTATCAGATATTCGACCTTGACCACGATCGGTCCGCTTCTCGGCTTCAGATTGAGAGCGACAGCTGGGGCATCGAATTCCTCCAGAGGATCGGGCTCGGAGTCGCGGCGCTCGCGAAGAGGAAACAGAACGCCAGCTGCAGCGACGAGCAGCAGGGCTCCAGCGGAACCCTCTAGCGCCCAGGTCAACGAATGGTTTTCGGCCACCGTGCCCCACACCCAGCTGCCGAGCGCGATGCCGCCGTCTATCAAAGCATAGTAGATCGAGATGGTGCGCCCCACGACCCAGCGCGGGCTCGCCAGCTGCACGCTCACACCAACCCCGGACCAGGCGGTCACCCAGCCCGCGCCGCCCAAGGCGAGTGCAATTGCCGCCACGGCAATCGAAGATGTCAGTGCCAGGGAGAGAGAACACGCCGCGCAGGCGACGCAGGAGAGCCTCATCAGCCGCTCCTGCGACAAGCTCCGTCTGAACAGGCTGTTGGAGAGGCCAGCCAAGACGGCACCGGTCCCGAAGCCAGCCATGAGCGCGCCATAGGCAAGCGGGCCTCCTCCCAGCTGGTCGCGGACAACCACCGGCAGCAGCGCGAGTATGGCGATGCTCGCCAGGCCAAAGAGGGTTCCGCGTGCGATCGCAGCCTTGATCTCCGATGACATCGCCGTGAAGCGCAGCCCGTCATAAATGGCCGTCCTCATCGGCTCGCGTGGAAGAGGGGACGAGCGAACCTTCCACTTGCAGCGCCAAATAGTAGCCAAGGGTACGAAATAGGTGAGCGTGGTCACCGCAAATGCCGCCATCAGGCCAAAAGAGGCAACCACAATGCCGCCGAGCGCTGGACCCACAGTCCGGACGGTGTTGAAGCCAACAGAAAGCAGGGTTACGGCAGCCGGAACATCGCGCCGATCCACGATATCGCCAACCGACGCTTGCCAGGCCGGATCATTGAGAGCACCGCCGCTTGCGATCAAGAAGCTGAAGCCGAGGATCATCCACGGACTGACAAAGCCCAGCGCCACGGACGCGGTCAGCATCGCAGAGGCAATCACCATAAGGCAGCGACCGGCGAACATGACCCGGCGCCGGCTGAAATTGTCGGCGAGAACTCCGGCGAACACGGACAAAATGAAAGCGGGCAGGTTCGATGAAGCCTGCACCAGCGCAACCATCAGATCGGAAGTCGAAATCGTTGCCATCAGCCAGCTGATGGCGACAGTCTGCATCAACCAGCCGAGGCTTGAAACCTGCGTCGCGAGCCAGATCGAACGAAAGGTGGGCTGCAGAAGTGGCCCAAAGGTCGTTGGTGCAGCCAAATCTTCGTTTGATCCAGCCACCCTACTCATTTTGCGAACCTTTGCTTTCCGTTATTGTCGTTTCCCATGTAATCTAGGCTGAACCATGGCGGCGGATAGAATAGAGAGGAACTGTTTGCCTCCGACGAGTGCAGCACAGTTTCCTCGGCATTGAGGGTCGCGGCACGCGGGCGTGGGCCGGCTCACTCGCCTTCGAAGATGTCTTGTTAAGGTCGGATTCACTTGTCGCTTAACGCACCAGGCTTCATCAACGCGCACTTTGCCGAGCGATGCCTTTTCGCGAAACGCGACCCTGTTCTTTGTTGAAGACTCATTCATCAGCGGCTTCGATGCGCTGCGTGTGGCTTAGGGAGAGTGAGGACGCTTGCAGATCTTCGACAGGATCGATTCACTGATAGGCGCAGACGATTGCCGGGCCGCGATCGAAGAGGCGCGCGCCTTGCTACTTCGATTCGAACAAAGGTCTGATGCGCTCACGCATGCGATAGACGACTTTCTGCTCGACCTGATAACGCTGGCTTTCATTGTTGAATGTTACGGACGCGGCTTTGAACTTTTGGCGCGAACGCTGGCTCGTAGAAGACTGGCAAAGGTCAGGCTTTTGTCGGAAGGGGTCTATTCCGCCAGAGAGAAATGACGCCCAAAGCTTGTTGCTAACCGGCTATCGCGCCGCGTTCCGCCACAGTGACGAAGGCAATTGACGACGTTCGACCACCAAAAAATAGGCGGAAAACCGGGGCCCTTTATGAGGCAGACTGGGTGTGGATTGTTCCGCGAATCTGAAACTGCGGATCCATTTCGTGGCGTCCGGCCGCCCGCTGTCCTTCATCGCGGCAGTCGCGGCCGCCGCCTCAGATGCCGCCCATGCAGAGGTACTTCATTTCAAGATAGTCTTCGAGGCCGTGGCGGGAACCTTCCCGCCCGATGCCGGACTGTTTGATGCCACCGAAAGGCGCGGCTTCTGAGGACATGCGTCCTGTGTTGATCCCCACCATGCCGTATTCCAGCGCCTCGGCCACACGCCAGACACGCTTCAGGTTCGAAGCGGCGAGGCCGTATATCGTATCGTTGGCCTCACGCACGGCCTGATCAGCATCCTCAAAGCGAATGATCGGCGCCAAGGGTCCAAAGGTCTCTTCTTGCGCCACGATCATTTCCCTTGTGACGCCGCTGAGGACCATAGGCTGGAAAAAGTTGCCATCGCTGCCGATCCGGCCGCCGCCACATCGGATCGCGCCACCTTTGGCCAAGGCATCGGCAATGTGAAGTTCGATCTTGGCCAGTGCGTGCCTGTCGATCAGCGGACCGATGGCGACACCTGGATCGAAGCCGTCGCCGACCTGAAGCTCACGGACACGATCCACGAATTTGTCGACGAATTCGTCATGGACGCCCGACTGGACGTAAAGCCGGTTGGCGGAAACGCAGGTCTGGCCGGCATTGCGAAACTTGGCCTGGATCGCGCCGTCGACGGCAGCATCGATGTCGGCATCATCAAAGACGATGAAAGGCGCATTGCCACCCAACTCGAGACCGACTTTCTTTATCTGGTCCGAGCACTGGCGCATGAGCAATCGGCCGACCTCGGTGGAGCCCGTGAAACTGATCTTGCGGACCTTGGGGTTGGAGCAGAGTTCGCGGCCGACCATATCGCCCTCAGCGGCGTAGATGAGGTTGACGACGCCTTCGGGAAAGCCGGCAAGATGGGCCAGAGCAAACATTGCACCTGCCACCAGGGGCGTCTGTTCAGCAGGTTTGAGCACAATAGTGCAGCCGGCGGCGAGAGCCGGCGAAATCTTGCGCGCAACCATTGAAGCCGGAAAGTTCCAGGGCGTGATCGTACCAACAACGCCGATCGGCTGTTTGATAACCAGCATGCGACGGTCTGTAGAGGGCGCCGAGATCGTCTCACCGTAGATGCGGTTAGCCTCTTCGGCGTACCATTGCAGATACGCGGCCGCATGCGCCACCTCAGACTTCGCTTCGGCTAGCGGCTTGCCCATCTCCGCAGTGAGAATCGCAGCGAGATCGTCGGTGTGGTCGACGATCAGTTGATGCCAGCGCCAGAGAATGTCGCTTCGTTCGCGCGCTGTCAGTGCAGCCCATTCAGGCTGCGCCACGTAAGCTTTGTCAATCGCCGTGCGCGTCTCCTCAACACCCATGTCGGGCAATTCCGCCAGCACCTCGCCGGTCGAAGGGTTTGATACCTCGAAGGTCCGCTCACTTGCTGGGGTGCCAAGAGCCGGCACCCGTTCAATGGCTCCGAACAGCTCGCGCGACTTCAGGTGGCGAAGCAGTGGCTCGTACAGGGGCAACGCGTATCTCCTCGATGCGGTTAACGCGACGTATTTGGGTTTATTCGCGCGCCTCAGCTTCGCATAGGGCCTCGGTGAAGTGCCACTAGACCCACTCGATTCCACTCTATACAGGCATCGAAACCACGCAGACAAAGTGAGCCTGCCGCGCGGTCAAATACTCCAACTGATCGTTACGGCCAAACCGCTCAAGGTTGGATTGTGTGAGCTGAAGCTGCCACAGGGCTCAGTTCGCACCGCAGGGCTATCCCTGATCTACGATCTTGCTTTGACGATAAGAGCGTTCCTTGCGGACCATATCGTACGATTCGATGTAGGCCATCCCAAGAAGGTATCCCAGCAAGTGCAGTTTGTGAGAGGCTGCCACCAGATGCAGTTCTTTGAGATTGGCACTGATGAAGGCAAGTGCCTCGCCACGGTTGGTAACCGGTCCCTTCTTTTTCATAGCACGAACCCTGCTGCCACAATTGACCCCACCTTGATTGAACCTGCTCTCATCAATTCAGATGCTTTCCGACGCACGCTTCGACCGGCATATCCATGCCGATGTCGAGGATCGGCGCGCTGTGCGTAAGCCAGCCAACAGAAATGAGGTCGACCCCCGTTGCCGCTATGGCTGGTGCCGTTGCCGGCGTTATGCGCCCCGAGGCCTCGGTGGTCGCGCGGCCGTCGACCATTGCGACCGCCCGGGTGAGTTGCTTGACCGACATATTGTCCAGCAAGATGGCGTCGACCCCGGCGGCTAGCGCGATCTCGAGCTGGTCCAGTGTGTCGACCTCGACTTCAACTTTGACCATATGCCCAACGGCGGCGCGCGCGCGCTCAATGGCCGTGCGGATGTCGCCGGCAATGGCGATGTGATTGTCCTTGATGAGTACCGCATCATCGAGCCCGAAGCGGTGGTTGGCGCCGCCGCCGGCGCGCACGGCGTATTTTTCCAGCGCGCGCAGTCCGGGCGTTGTCTTTCGCGTGCACACGATCCTTGCTTTCTGTCCACGCACCGCCTCGACGATCTCGGCCGTTGCCGTCGCAATGCCGCTGAGATGACAGAGAAAATTGAGCGCTGTACGCTCGGCCGCAAGCATGCCACGCGCCGGTCCACTCACCGTTGCAATGGTCTCACCCGCCGCGACCCTGCTGCCGTCCAGGCGTCCAAAATTTATGTCGATCGACGGATCAACAAGCATGAAAGCGTAGGCTACCAGATCAAGCCCAGCGAGAACGCCACACTGCCGTGCTCTGAACGCAAAGGTGGCCCTGCAGTCAAAAGGCACAATCGCGTCGCTGGTAAGATCGCCGGCTTTGCCGAGATCCTCAAGAAGAGCGCTACGCACGATCGGTTCGATTACGATACCCGGAAGAGGTGGAGGTGACGTCATCAGGCACTCCTTTCCGCGGGCCGCAGACTAAGTTCGGCCCCAACCGTCATTGCTGAGGCGAGGGTCAAGCGCGAAGACCGGGCCTGGGCGCTGCGTGCGGGGAAGTCCGACCTGTAGTGCGAACCGCGGCTTTCCTCGCGCCGAAGCGCTGCAATAGCGATCATCAGCGCGATCAAGGCGGGATCGGAAGCGGCAGTGTTGCGAACCGCGATCGGCAGCAGCGTTTCCACGGTGTCGGATAGAGCTTGCCCGTCCCGTATAACACCGAGCCCATTCGAGACCACGTGGCGAACGGAGGAGGGGTCGGGCCGCGGGGGTGCCGTCGCGACAAGCCTTGGCCACTGCCAGCCTGCAGGAGCGGCAGCTACGCTTTGGGCGACCCATAACGAGGTCGTCACGGCCTCGGTCAGCGAGTTGCTGGCAAGCCGGTTCGCCCCGTGCAGACCGGTGCAGGCAACCTCACCGCAAGCCCACAAACCCGGCACCGTGCTGCGGCCCGCAGCATCCACGGTCACCCCGCCCATGTGATAGTGTGCCGCCGGACGTACCGGGATCGGCTCAAGGGCAGGGTCGATCCCGGCATCGCGGCAAAGCCGGGCAACAGCCGGGAAGCGCTTGGCGAATCTGGGGCCAAGGGACTGCCGGGCGTCAAGGTAGACACGATGTCCGGTGCCAAGCTGCTGCCACACGGCACGCGCCACCACATCGCGGGATGCGAGTTCGCCGCCAGGCGTATTGGACAGAAAGCGGTGCCCACGCTCATTGATCAGGACTGCGCCTTCGCCGCGGACCGCTTCGCTCACCAACGGCATGGGCCGGTTCGAAACGTCGAGCGCGGTCGGGTGGAACTGGATGAATTCCAGATTGCCGAGTTCCGCACCGGCGTATGCGGCGAGCGCCAGGCCGTGCCCGAACGAGCCGGCCGGATTGGTCGTGTCTCTGAACAGGGCGCCGATACCGCCGGTCGCAAGCACCACCCGGCGCGTCGGCAAGGCAATCGCCTGTGCGCTTTTTGCCGCCAGCACGCCGCTGACCGCACCATTTTCCACAATGAGCCGGCGGGCTTCCATGCCTTCCAGAATTGTGATCGAAGGCGTTCGCCTCACAGCAATGACGAGCGCGCGTACAAGCTCGCGGCCCGTAGAGTCACCCCCGGCATGGACGATCCGGCGACGGGAATGCGCTGCCTCGAGCCCGAGCCGCAGTGTCCCGTCGGACGTGCAGTCGAAGGCGACGCCCAGGTCCATCAAATTCTCAATGGCTCGGTCCGCCGCATTCAAAATACGTCTGACCACACTCTCGTCGCAGAGGCCATCACCTGCAGCAAGCGTGTCTGCAAGATGCAGGTCTGGACTGTCGTCAGCGCCGAGGCTTGCCGCCAGCCCGCCTTGCGCGAGTGTGCTGGAGGCTTCGGTCCCGAGCCGCGTCGGGGACAGAAGGTAAACGGGATGCGGCGCCAGATGAAGCGCGGTCATCAGCCCGGCAACGCCAGCGCCGATGATCACAGGCGCTCCCCTGATGTCGCCGACCTCTGGCGTCATACGGCAAGCATCCGCTCGACAGCGCGCCGGGCCCGATCCACGACTGGAGGATCGATGGTGACGACGTGGCGGGTTTCTTCCAGCGCCGTGCGAATGTTTGCGAGCGTGATACGCTTCATGTGCGGACAGAGATTGCAGGGCCGCACGAACTCGACGTCGGGGTGCTCGATCGCGACGTTGTCGCTCATTGAGCATTCGGTCATCAACACGACGCGCGCAGGCTTATGCCGTCCGACATAGTCTGACATCGCCGCCGTAGAGCCAGCGAAATCCGCAACCGCGACAACTTCCGGCGGGCATTCGGGATGGGCAAGCACGGTAACGCCAGGATAGGCATCGCGCAGCTCGCGAATGTCGGCTGGCGTGAAGCGCTCATGCACTTCGCAATGGCCGTTCCAGGCGATGATCTCGACCGAAGTCTGTGCCGCGATATTCCTGGCCAGGTATTCGTCGGGCAGCATGATCACCCGCTCAACGCCAAGCGACTCCACCACAGCCAAAGCGTTGCCGGAGGTGCAGCAGATGTCCGACTCGGCCTTCACGGCAGCGGACGTGTTGACGTAGGTCACGACCGGCACGCCAGGATAGCGTTGCCGCATCAGCCGCACATCGTTCGCCGCGATCGAGTCAGCCAGCGAGCAGCCTGCGCCGAGATCCGGAATGAGCACCGTCTTGTCCGGATTGAGGAGCTTCGCCGTCTCAGCCATGAAATGCACGCCGGCCAGCACGATGATGTCCGCATCGACCGTCATTGCCTTGCGGGCCAGCGCCAGGCTGTCGCCGACGATATCGGCGACGCAGTGGAAGATCTCCGGTGTTTGATAGTTGTGGGCCAGGATGACGGCGTTGCGCTCGCGCTTGAGCTCGAGAATAGCCTCGATGTCGTCGCTGAAAGCTACCCATTCCACTGGGGGGATGATGCGCTGGACACGCTGATACAGGGACGCGGCCGAAGGTAGCGTGCCACTCACCGGCGCCTCCCGTTTATAATCCATTCGACTATAAGGGGAATATATCTACGTCGACTATAAGCGTGTCAACCCCGGGCCAGCGGCAATTTTGTCCCCGCCACGGCTGTTTCGTCCAGCACGGCATGGCGGAACTGATAGAGCTTGGCCGGGCGCCCGCCGGTATCCAGGGACGTCTCGCCAGTCTCTTCGACCAGCTCTTGCTGCTCGATCAATCGGCGAAAGTTGGGCTTGTTGATCAGCCGGCCTGCCAGGGCTTCCACGGTCCGTTGCAGCTGCAGCAGCGTGAACACAGGAGACATCAGCTCGAAGACAACTGGCCGGTATTTGATCTTCGAGCGCAAGCGCGCAAGGCCGGTCGCCAGGATGCGGCGATGGTCGGCAACCATCGTTGTCCCGGCTGTTGAGTCGGATGCGATCGACCGTTCGTCGCGAGTGGCCTCTGCCACCAGACCCGCCTCGTAAAGCAGCTCATAGCGCTGGAGCGCCAACTCTTCATTCCAGGGCCGGTCCTCGAACGCGAAAGCAATGGCAGCCCGCCGCCGCCGCTCACTGCGCGTCGCATTTTGCTCGGCATCGGCCGCCCAGGCAAGCAGACGCGGCTTCAGAACATCCGCAATCAGTTTCGGCACTCCGAGGCGGTGGTCCTCCCAGGGAAAATAATTGTACCAGCTCCGCCAGGCGCAGGCGGATGCGCCGGTGGCATGTTCTTTCCGGGTCAAAGCGAGATAGCTGATGGAAATGACGCGCTGCTGACGCCCGTCGGCGCGGTCGCCATCAGCGAACGTATAGAGCTGCTCAATATAGCCGAGGGGGTGACCAGTCTGCCTCTCGACCCACGCCCTTAGACCTGACTGCAGCGATCGATGCTCCAGCGCGAACGGCCCCGAGGGCAGGCAATCCCCCTCCCCGATGGTGAGGACCGCTGGTTCACCGTCATTGACGGACACGACAACGGCAATCAGCTCCGCTTCGACTTGCTTGGCCTTTGCGGCGGCCCTACCGTTGCGTGTTGCTTTTGGGCGGTCGTCCATGGTTGCCTGGGTTGGGCAGAGTTCCGTGAGAAGCATCTCAATCGATTTAACCAGCGTGTAGCAGCCGCTTTAGCCTGTCAACACCACACTCTCCGTAAAGGCCTAGACCTTCGGTCTACACGAAGAGTGTCGCAAACGCGAAGCCGCTCGGCAGTGACGCAAGGGAGTGGACTGGGCGCGAGATTAAGAGCCCCGCTTTCAGACCCGTGCTCATTCGAAGCGGCGTCGCAGCTTGCGGAATAAATAGTCAGCAAATCATTGTGCACTGCAATTTCTTCTTCGCATCTGCACAAATTTGTGGCAGATGGCTCCGGGTTGACGTTAGGTGAGGGAAGTCGGTGAGTGCAGCGCGAGCAATCAGGGCCTTGACCCCACCGGACATTGCGGCACGCAAGGGTAGGACGCCGCTGGTCTGTCTGACTGCCTATACAACGCCCATTGCACAACTGGTCGATGCTCACTGCGATGTCGTGCTTGTCGGTGACAGCGTCGGCATGGTGCTTCACGGCCTGCCTTCGACGCTCGGCGTCACGCTCGAAATGATGATCCTGCACGGCCAGGCGGTGCGGCGGGGCCTCGAACGGGCGCTGATGGTCGTCGACATGCCGTTCGGCTCCTATGAGGAAAGTCCTGGGCAGGCCTTTGACAATGCCGCCCGCGTGATGGCGCAAACCGGCTGCGCGGCGGTCAAGCTCGAAGGCGGCGAAAGCATGGCCGCGACGATACGCTTCCTTGCTGCGCGCGGCGTGCCGGTGATGGCTCATGTGGGGCTGACGCCGCAGGCGGTGAATGCACTCGGCGGCTACCGCGTCCAGGGGCGGGGCGACGATGCTGACCGCATCCAGCGTGACGCGGTCGCGGTCGCCGAAGCAGGCGCCTTCGCGGTGGTGCTGGAGAAGACACCTGAAGCCCTCGCGCTGCGGATCACGCAGGAGATTGCAATCCCGACCATCGGCATTGGCGCCTCGCCGGCCTGCGACGGCCAGATCCTCGTCGTTGACGATATGCTGGGCCTCTTCGGCGCCTTTCTTCCAAAATTCGTCAAGCGATACGCCGAACTGGGCGAGGCGGCTTCCGCGGCAGTCTCGGCCTACTCCCAGGACGTTCGTGAGCGCCGCTTTCCAGCGGCAGAACACGTGTTCGGGGACGAGCCGAAGACCTGAAAAAGAGGAGATCCAACGTGGGCATTCCCATTCTTCGGACAGTTGCTGAACTGCGCAGCATAGTAGCCGTGTGGCGCCGGGATGGTTTTAAGGTGGCGGTCGTACCGACCATGGGCGCTCTCCACGAGGGTCATCTCAGCCTTGTGCGAGCCGCGCTCGCAAAGGCCGACCGGGTGATCGTCACGCTCTTTGTCAATCCGAAGCAGTTCAACAGTCCTGCGGATCTCATTGCTTATCCGCGCACCGAATATGACGATGCCGTCAAACTGGCGCCGCTCGGCGCCCACATCCTTTACGCGCCGGATGCGGCGGATGTGTATCCGCAAGGCTTTGCCACGACGGTTTCGGTGAGCGTGCTGAGCGAAGGCCTTTGCGGCGCATTCCGGCCCGGTCATTTCGACGGGGTGGCGACCGTCGTCACCAAGCTTTTTCTCCAGACCGGTGCCGATATGGCATTCTTTGGCGAAAAGGATTTCCAGCAACTGCATGTGGTGCGCCGGCTTGTGTGCGATCTCGACATCCCGATCGACATCATCGCATGCCCGACGATGCGCGAAGACGATGGCTTGGCGATGTCGTCGCGCAACGCGCGGCTGTCTGCCGCCGAACGAAAAGCAGCACCCCGCCTGGCCGGTATCCTGTTCGAGACAGCGCGACGGCTGGACCGCGACCGCTGCATCGATCGTGTGCTCGATGAAGCACGCCAGGCCATCCTTGCTGCAGGCTTTTCGCGGGTCGAGTATCTTGAGCTGCGCACGGGCGAGGACCTGGCTGTCATCGCCATCCCCAACCGACCGGCGCGACTGCTCGTCGCCGCCTGGCTTGGCCAGACGCGGCTGATCGACAATGTCGAGGTGTGGTCGCCACGAGGCAGGGTCGAAGGTTTCGTGGAGGCCGCGGCCGCCGCGTAAGCATCCTTTTTTGCTCGAGGCACAATAGGAGCGCCTGCAAGCTGGTCACGAACAGAATACCCTAGCAGCCACCGGCGGAACGATCTTACGCACCACGCGGGGTCTGACTAGCTGCGCCCTTGAAGTAGGCACCCACCACCAGAGCGTCTCGCTGCAAAACAGGCCGCACCGTTGATTGGTTGGTGTAATCCAGAAAGCCGACTACATGCGGCAATCAGTGACCGCCGCGGGGGGCTTCCCTGATCCGAATTGCCCGTGAGTTTTTTGGGATCGCGGCCAAGTCGATCAGGGTGTCCCAGCGGCGAGCCGTGAAAAGTCAAAGGCATTCACATAATCGCGAAATGCCACTTGCGCCTTGGAGTGGTTCTTCAGGTGCGGGAAAATGAGCATCATTTCATAGGGTGGGATTTCCCAGCCCGGGAATAATTCTACGAGCCGGCCGACGGCCACGGACGGCTGGCACACATAAGCGGGCAGGAGTGCAACCCCGTTTCCGGCGATGCAGGATTGCAATAGGAATCCCATTGAATCCGAGGTCGCGGCAGGCGGTGGCCGTAGAACGAGCGGTGTGTCGTCCGACGAGAATACCCATTCGGGTTGCGCATCATGCACCAGACAGCGCCGCCGGAGCAGATCGGTCGGTTCCCGAAGAGGAACGCCACTTGCCAGAAATGCTGGCGCGGCCACAAGCACCCGTTTTATGGAGGAGATACGCCGAATGATTATGTCCTGACCTGTGGTTGTGCCAACGCGAAAGGCGAAATCAACCCGCTCGCGGACGATGTTGAGATGCCGGTTTGTGGCGATCAACTCGATGGCGATGCCGGGAAACTGGGTAGTAAATCCGTGTAGAAAGCTCGGCATGAAATACGTGGCGGTCACCTCCGGGCAGGTGATCTTCAGCTTCCCGACAGGCTGTTCCCTCAGATTGGTCATCGCCATATTCGCGGCCGAAACCTCTGCACGAACGCGACGGCAGTATTCGAGATAGACTTGACCGCTGCCGGTGAGGCTTACGTGCCGGGTGGAACGATTGAGGAGCCGCAGTCCCAAACGTGCCTCCAGCTGGGCGATACGCTGGCTGACCGTAGACTTAGGCATCCCAATCCGCTCCCCGGCGCGCGTAAAGCTGCCCGTTTCAGCGACTTCGGCCAGAAGTATCATGTCGTCCACGCTATCCAAGCGACGCATCCCTGTTGGTGTTCTTGGCGATTGTACAATGACACGGACAGTATGTCCGTACGATCGGAATTGTTGGAACGCTCTCGGCTGGGTAGCGTGGAAGTGGTAGCGAAAACGGAATGTGGACATGTCGATCCGTCAGACGACCATCGGGACCGACAGAGTAGGCATGGCCGTGGCGGCGATGATCTTGACTGATCTGACGCTTTCGATCGCAGATGCGATCATCAAGATCACGATCTCGGACATGCCACTGTCGCAATTCATCTTCTCGCGGTCCTGCGTCACCGTCCCCTTGTTGATCTTTATGATGAAATGGAGGTTGCCTCGGGTATCGCTGAGCCCAGCTCGACCTGGCTGGGCCACGGTTCGAAGCAGCCTGCTTCTGTCCAGTCTGCTGATCTACTACGCTTCGCTTTCGCGCCTCGATTTCTCGATAGCGGCCGCAGTCTACTATACGATCCCGCTGTTCATTGCCCTATTTTCGGCCCTCTGGGTCCGCGAGCCTGTCGGCCTGCAAGGTTGGCTCGGAGTTGCGCTCGGGTTTGTAGGGGTACTGCTCATGCTGAAGCCGCAGGCCGGCGACATCAGTATCCACACCCTCATGCCCCTGGCTGCTGCCATTCTCTATGCCCTGGCGATGGTGCTGACGCGGACCAGGACCCGTGCTGAAAACCCGTTCGTTCTGGCGCTCACATTCAATCTGATCGCGATCATTGTGGCAGGTGGGGCAAGCCTGGCGGCAATAATTGCGGGCAGCGATGGCGGGCAGAGTCTGATGATAGGCGAGTGGGTACCGATGGGCTGGAGCCAATGGGGGCTGATGGTGCTGCTAAGTATCACAATGTTGATCGGCAGCGTCGGCACTGCTGTCGCGTACCAGTGGGCACCGTCGGCCATAATCTCAACCTGCGACTTTTCCTATCTGGCATTTGCGGTGTTGTGGGGCGTCCTGCTGTTCTCGGAACGTCTGGACGGCGCTTCCATGCTCGGCATAGGTCTCATCGCACTCGCCGGCATCATCGTCATTCGACATTAGCCGGACTGGAGCACCCAGTTCAGCGATCTTCGGTTGGAACGGTCGCTGCTGGCACCGCTGCACCTGCACCGACGACGGTGCAACGAACGCGGCCGGGGTGCGCCCAAGCCAGACTCACACTTGATTGCAGGCATCCCGCGAAAATCGCCTGAAGCAGGGTTTGAAGCACCGCGATTTCTTGACGCTAATCGCAAGCGCGTGTTCGGCATACGAGGCGGCAGATTGTCTAGCGCGTTCTTAAGCAGGCTCGGCCGCGCCCCACCTTCCCGGCAAATGTGCGGCTGGTTCGAAACGACCGTCGAGGAACAATTTCCATGAGTCTGGAACAGCATTCTGCCAAATGAAAAGATCTCATCGGCCACACACCGAATGCCCAAGAAATAGCCTTGCGCTGCATGACTTGAATGCGCTTATGGTGCCAGTCCTCCAATGGCCTTCCGGGCCGAGGCGTTACTAACACAAGACAGATTGAGGGAGGCTCAGCCTCATGAGCAGGGTGGCGCGCGAAGATGCGACTTCGACTTCGTCGCCGACGTTTGCGCCGCTCGAGAACCCAACCTTCCGGTCGATCTGGCTAGTCACGCAGGTCTCAAGCCTTGGATGGCTGATGCAAACCGTTGCCGTCAGTTGGCTGATGGCGACGATCTCGAACTCGGACGTGATGGTCGCCTTGGTGCAGGCGTCGACGACGTTTCCGATATTCATCCTGTCGATCTTCGCTGGCGCCCTTGCGGACAATTTCAGCCGCCGCAGCCTGATGTTTGCCGGCTGGTCGGTAATAGCTTTGTCCTCAGCGATGCTGGCCATTCTTGCAGGTCTTGGAATTCTCGACCCGTGGACGGTTCTTGCATTCAGCTGCCTGGCCGGCGTCGGCGCCGCTTTTACCGATCCCGCATGGCATGCTTCGGTCGGTGACATTTTGCGAAAGCGCGAGGTCCCAGCGGCGGTGACGCTCATCTCAGTTGGATACAACGCAGTTAGAAGCGTCGGCCCAGCATTTGGCGGCATCGTCGTCGCTACATTTGGGCCTCTGACCGCCTTTGTTGTGGCGACTCTGACCTACTTGGCGCTGCTGTGGACCATCGGACGCAGGAAGTGGGATGTTCGCGCCTCACCGCTCCCGCGCGAGCCGTTGACCACGGCCATCCATGACGGTGCGCGCTTCACGGCCCTTTCCACAGAGATCAAAGCGGCGATTGCGCGTGGCACGCTCTTCGGCCTGACCAGCATTTCCATACTCGCGCTGCTGCCTCTTGTTGCTCGCGACCAGCTAGGCGGTGGGCCGATCGCTTATGGCGTCCTGATGGCGGGCTTTGGAACAGGCGCCTTAGGCGTCGGCATCTGTAACAATATGTTGAGACGATCGCTGTCCCAGGAACGGCTGACCACTCTTGCATCGATTGCCTGTGCGGCGTGTTGCCTCTCTCTCGCCTTCACTTCTTCAGTGACCGTCGCGGCCATCGCGTTGGCACTCGGGGGCGCAGGTTGGGTAGTCACCTGGACAGGGCTTGACGTCAGCGTTCAGTTGTCAAGCCCCAGGTGGGTCGTTGGCCGCACGCTCTCGATCTACTATGCCTTGTCGTCAGGCGGCATGACAGCCGGCAGCTGGCTGTGGGGCACGGTAGCGGAGAATTATTCGCTGGCCACAGCGTTGGAAATATCCGCGGCTGCCTTGGTGGTGGTCGCTGCTTCCGGCCTTCTGCTGCCGATCCGGCAATGGCAAGACGCCGATCATGATCCCTTTGGCTTCGAAACCCCGAAGCTCGCACTCGAATTGAAACCGAGAAGCGGGCCAATTGTCGTCAAGATCGAGTACGCAATAGCGGAGACAAATGTCGAGGCGTTCTTGGGCTGGATGCAGGAACGACGACGGGTACAAAGCCGTGCCGGCGCCCGGCATTGGCATCTGCAGCGCGATCTTCAAGATCCATCGCTTTGGACCGAGACTTTCCGCACGCCGACGTGGATGGACTATTTGCGCCTAAACCACCGGCTCACGACTGCCGACCAGGCGTTGGACCGGCAACTGCTTGAATTGAACATGGGCGGTGCTCCGCCTCATGCCAAGCTTTCGATTGAGAGACCGACGGGGGCGGCCCGCAGGCGAGATCAAGCCACGGGCTTCTTCTCGCGGTTATGATCACAGGCTCGTCAATGGTCGAAAAAGGAAGCGCCGCATGACTGGCCTGGTGAAATTTGCGAGGCCGGTCATCATCCAAATTAGCCGCCATGGCAAAGAGCGTATTGTGGTCGATGTCACTGACGCAGCCTCCATCTTGATGCGAGACTTTGGAACTCAGACGATTAAGCGCAGGGCAGCTATGGACGTTTGCCTGAAGGTACTGCGGGGTGAAGCTCATTCCACCGCCGCCCGAGGCGCGTTTGTGACGGCCGCGCGCGAAGCAAACATTTTGCGAGGCGATTGATAGATGCCGGGAGCCCGCGCCAGACTGTTCCAGGCGCCGAGGAGTATCTTCCGACCGACAATCGCTATTCCTTATGGTGCAGGATGACAGCTGACCGCTCTCTTCCTACCAGGCAAACATCAACGCCCAGAGAGCCGTTCGCCGTCACTCCTTGCAAGCGCACTGGTCATTGCCCCTAGACGCCGATCACGAGTGCGCCGCCGGTAAGCCCGGCGCCGGCCGCGGCGAGCAGAAGCCTTTCGCCCGGCGCAAGCGGGTTGGCCTGATGGGAGAGGGAGAGCGACAGCGCAATTGTCGCGGCAGAGGAATTGCCGAACTCTGCAATGCTTCTCACCACCTTCTCAGGGCCAATATCGAGTTTGTCGGCCACGGCATCGAGAATGCGGGCGTTGGCCTGGTGTGGAACAAACCGATCCACGGCCTGAGCTGAAACGTTCGATATTTCCAGCGCCTCGGCCGAACACCTCACCATCATCTCGACCGCCTTGGCGAACACGGAGCGTCCATCAGCGATTGTCATGCGGGTCTCGGCTATGTCGAAATCTCCGGCAAAGGGCCGGCTGCTGCCGCCCGCCGGGATCTGAATCAGGCCATAACCCGATCCGTCGGACTCCAGCGAGGCGCCGAGGACACCGTGATGCGGGTCGGACGAGGGGACCAGGACGAGGGCGCCCGCGGCATCGGCGAACAGCACCGCGCTGGCGCGTTCGGCCGGGTTGATGCGGCGGCTCAGAATGTTGGCGGCGATGACCAGCGCCGGCTTGCCGTGGGTGCGCACGAAGGCGTCGGCGAAGGTGAGCGCATAGACGAAACCGGCGCAGGCGCCGGCAAGGTCGACGGCTCCGGCATGAGCAAGGCCGAGACGGTGCGCAACCAGCGGCGCGCTCGGCGGCAGCAGATGATCGGGCGTCGATGTTGCCAGCAGCAGCAGGCCAACCGCAGCCCGGTCGATGCCAGCCACGTCCAGCGCCATATCCCCCGCCTGCCCGGCCAGGCCCGACAAGGTGTCGGAAGGCTCGGCCCAGCGGCGTGACCGGATGCCGGTCCGCCTCTCGATCCAGCCGGCCTCCAGGCCAAGCGAGGCCTCGATCTCGGCATTCGGCACGGTCCGCGCCGGCGCGTGGTGGCCGAAACCGGTGATCTTCGCGCCTCGGATCATCGGGCTTGCCCAACAAGGTCGGCGGCCTGGTCGATCGCATCATGCAGGCGACCAAGCTCGCTGGCGCTTACGCAATAGGGCGGCAGAAGATAAATCACATTGCCGAGCGGGCGTACCAGGAGATCGCGCTCAAGGAAGAAAGCGCGCAGCTTCGGGCCGATTTCAGCCAGGTAGCCGGAGTTGGCCACCGCCAGTTCGAAGGCGGCAATCGTGCCAGTCACCCGGACATCGGCGAAGCGAGAATCTTCGGCAAAGCGGCGAGCCCCTTCGGCTTGCAGTTGCGTCAGTGTTGTGACGCGCTCGATGACCGGCTCATCGCGCCAGATAGCGATGTTGGCCAGCGCCGCCGCGCAGGCGATCGGATTGGCGGTATAGGAGCTCGAATGAAAGAAGGTGCGACTGCGGTCCGGCGAATAGAAGGCCAGAAAGATGGCGTTAGTGGCGAGCGTGGCGGCAAGCGGGATCGCGCCGCCGGTCAGCCCTTTCGACGTGCACAATATGTCAGGCGCAATGCCAGCCTGCTCGCAGGCAAACAGGGTGCCTGTCCGCCCCCAGCCGGTCATCACCTCATCGGCGATGAACAACGTCCCTGAGGCCTCGGCGATACGTTTCAATTCGGCCAGGATGCTTGGCGAATACATCCGCATGCCGCCGGCCCCGAGGACCAGCGGTTCGACGATCAGCGCCGCCGCCTTGCGATCACGGCTGAACGCCTCGAAGGCATCGAGCGTTTCCTGCTCGCGCCCGTTGGCAGGGAAGGGGATGGTATCGACGTCAAAGAGCAGGGGTTCATAGGCTGCGTTGAAGACGCCGCGGGCGCCGACGCTCATCGTCCCGATCGTGTCGCCGTGATAACTCGATTCCATCACAACGATACGCGAGCGCGGCGCGCCGATGTTGCGGAAATAGCCAAGCGCCATTTTGAGCGCCACTTCGACACTGGTTGAGCCGCTGTCGGAATAGAAGACCCAGTCCAGACCCTTCGGCGCCAGGCCGATGAGCGCGCTCGCCAGTTCCTCGGCCGGCGCGTGGGTGAGACCGGCGAATATGATCTGATCGAGCGTTTCGGCAGTTGAGCGGATTGCCTCGACGATCGCCGGATGGCGATGGCCGTGGGTCACCACCCACCATGAGGATATCGCGTCGAGAATGCGCCTTCCGTCATCCCTCTGCAGGTAGGCCCCCTCGGTCCGTACGACCTTCGGCAGGGCCGGTTCGACGGCGTGCTGGGTAAAGGGATGCCAGACGGCCGAGCGGCTCATGCGCTGGCCTGCTGAAAAGGCACCATGTCGAAATGCGCTGCCATGGCCGACAGGAGAGTGTCGGGCCCCAGCAAATCGAGGAAAGGCAAGCGGCCAAGCACACGCACCTTGCCGATCGCAGCGATGGTGCATTCCGTGTCGGGCATAGGGTCGCCGATGAATGCGACGCCCAAAAGCGGAATCTCGCGGCGGCGCAGCGCCTCGATCGATAGAAGCGTGTGGTTGATCGTGCCGAGCGCGGTGCGCGCACAAAGCACGACCGGCGCGCGCCAGCGGGCGAACACATCGATGAACAGGACGTTGCGGTTGAGCGGCACCATGAGACCGCCGGCTGCCTCGACGATCAGCGGGCGCGCCGTTATGGGCAGAACGAGGCGGTCGGGATCGATCAAAACGCCATCGAGTTCGGCGGCACGATGCGGCGAGAGCGGTCGGACCAGCCGCCAGGCTTCCGGGACGATCCGCTCTGGGGGAAGCTCCGCGAGTCTTACTACCGTCTGGGTATCGGTTTCGCCGTCTAGCCCCGACTGCACCGGTTTCCAGTAGGCGCCATTGAGCAGCCTGGCCAGACCGGCCGCGAGAACTGTTTTGCCGATGCCGGTGTCCGTACCGGCGATGACGAAGGTTTGGCTCATTCCGCCATTCGCTCCCATTCCTCTGACAATGCCTTGATCATCGCAGCGACGTCGGCCTGCTCGACATTGAGCGTCAGTGAAATCCTGAGCCGGGCAGTGCCCTCAGGCACCGTTGGCGGGCGGATACCGCGCACATCGAAGCCGCGCGCCTGCAGCGCGCTGGCGAGCGTCATGGCGCGGGCGTTGTCGTCGACGATCACCGGCAGGATCTGCGAGCCGCTCCGCGCGACCCCGCAGCGGGCTTCGATCTCCCGGCCGGCGAAGGCGACGAGGGCTGTCAGCCGCTCGCGGCGCTCGGGCTCGTCACGCAGGATGGCGAGCGCCTCGGTTGCAGCGACCGCCATAAGCGGAGAGGGGGCGGTCGCATAGATGAAGGGTCGGCAACGGTTGATGAGATAGTCGCCGATTACCTTGGGTCCGGTCACCAGCGCACCGGAGGCGCCAAGCGCCTTGCCGCAAGTGTGCAACACGACAACGTTGTCGCGGCCTTCGAGATCGTGCGCAAGGCCGCGTCCGTCGGAACCATACACGCCTGTGGCATGGGCCTCGTCAATCAGCAGGAATGCGTCGTGTCGGTCGGCAAGTGCCGCCAGATCGGCAAGGGGCGCGCGGTCGCCGTCCATGGAATAGAGGCTCTCGATCGCGATCCAGGGGCGGCCCATGCCACCAGAACGCCGCCAGGCCAAGATGGCGTCTTCGAAGCCGCCGACGTCATTATGGGGGGCCTCCGCCATCGCCGCCCGCCCGGCCCGCGCGCCCTCATGGGCGCTGGCATGGATGAGTGCGTCAAGCACGACGAGGTCGCCCTTTTGCGGAAGGGTCGTCAGGACGGCGAAGTTCGCGATATAGCCCCCGCCGAAGAAAAGCGCACGCTCGGCACCGAAGAAACGCGCCGCCTCGGCTTCGAGCGTCTCGTGCTCCGGTGTATTGCCGCGCAACAGGCGAGACCCCGTGGCGCCGATCGGCGTGCCGGCTGCGAGTGCTGCTGCGACGGCTTTGGCCAGGCGCGGCGAGGCTGCCAGGCCCAGATAATCATTGGAGGCGAAATCGAGGCCGGCACGCGGTGATAGCGCGCGCAAACGGTTCTTGCGCGCGAGCCCACTTAGCGTCGTCTCGTAACGGTCGAGCAAGCCCCCTGCGCTCACCGGGCGGAAAGCTCCATCGGTTCAATACCGAGCTTGCGAAACAGCGCAGTGTCCTTGTCCTCACTCGGATTGTCCGCCGTCAGCAGCGTATCGCCGACAAAGACGGAATTGGCGCCGGCAAAGAAGCATAGCGCCTGCATCTCCTCGCTCATTGCGGTGCGGCCGGCCGACAGGCGCACATAAGATTGCGGCATCAGGATACGGGCAAGCGCAATGGTGCGGACGAATTCGATCGGCTCTATTGGCCGCTCATGACCAAGCGGTGTGCCTTCAATAGGGATCAGCATGTTGATCGGGACGCTGTCGGGCGGCTCGGGGAGATTGGCGAGCGTCACCAGCATGTCCACGCGATCGACCGGTTCCTCGCCCATCCCGACAATGCCGCCGCAGCAGACTTTGATGCCGCTGTCGCGAACATTGGCCAAGGTCTCGAGCCGGTCGGCGAACGAGCGCGTCGTGATGACTTCGCCGTAATAGCGTTCGGACGTATCGATGTTGTGATTGTAGTAGTCGAGGCCCGCTGTCTTTAGCTGCTGCGCCTGCTCAACATCGAGCATGCCTAATGTCATGCAGGTTTCCATGCCGAGCGCCTTGACGCCTTCGACCATGGCGACCACGACCTCCATGTCGCGCGCCTTGGGGCTGCGCCACGCCGCGCCCATGCAATAGCGCGTCGCACCCGCATCGCGCGCCTTGCGGGCTTCCTCGATGACGCGTTCGACCGCCATCAGCTTGGAGGCCTTCAGTCCGGAATTGTGGTGCGCGGACTGGCTGCAATAACCACAATCCTCGGGGCAGCCGCCGGTCTTGATGCTCAGCAGCCGGCTGAGCTGAACGCGGTTGGGATCAAAGTTCGCACGATGGACGCAATGTGCGCGAAACAGCAGTTCGTTGAGGGGAGACTCGTAGAGGGCCCGGGCTTCGGCTTGGCTCCACAGGCGGCGGCTTCTGGCAGCTCCCCTATCTGCGGTCGAACCTTCCGTGGGCGAAACAAGCGTCATGATTTCCCCTATCCGTGAGCAGGCCCGCGCTGTTTACAGCAGGCGGCGCGTTTTTCCAGCCGAAATCTGAAATTCACCGCGGGTCAAAATGTCATTTCCCTCGCAGCCGGCACAATGGGCCCAAGAACCGACCGAGGCGAAGTGTCGACAGGACGCGGGCGCATTTGCTCGACCTGGCCTTGAGGACCCTGCCGGTTCGGCTCCTTGCCGGTGTGTCCAGAACAATCCTAATCAAGCTGGTAACATCTCATTCAGCCGGACTGTCTATAGCAACAATATGACGCCGCGCAGCAAACGTATTCTGGGCAAATCTACAGTCGTGACGATTATTGCAGTCGTCGCGACTTTCGGGCTGTCGTTCACGGCAAGACTTGGCCTGCAGATGCCGATCGACTGGCTGAGTTGGGTGGAATGCACCTTCATCCCGATTCTCATCGGACTGCCCGTCAGCGCCTTTATTTTCACCCAGGCGGAAACGATCCAGGAAACATGTGACAAGTTGGAGAAATCATACACAGCCCTGAGGGACGCACATGATAGGCTGACCTTCGTGACCAGTCACGACCCGATGACGGGCCTTCTCAGTCGCGGTGAATTTATCGCAAGGATGGACAGAAAGCGTGACGAAGGTGAATGCGACACACTGCTCCTGATCGATCCGGATCACTTTTCCATGATAAACGACCAACACGGCCATTCCAAAGGTGACGAGGCTTTGGTTCGAATTGCAAAGGCGCTCGTTTATCTGACACGCCCGGGAGACTCGATCGGTCGTCTTGGCGGAGAAGAGTTTGGGGTGTTGTTACGCAGCGCGCGTAAAGAGCAGGCAGCTACCATCGCGGAAAACATGCGCCGTCTTATCGAGGCGGGCCCGATGGCGAAAGGCCAACAGGACGGCGTGAAAGTGACTGTCAGCATCGGCGGCGCGGAAATCTCTCCCGATGCAGATGCTCAAGACGTCCTTCGCACCGCCGGACGATGCCTTTTTGAAGCGAAACAGCGTGGACGAAATCGTGTTTCGTTCGACTATGAATCGGGCAAATTGCGGGCCGTGACGCCATAACCCAGCTTAGAGCCTGAATCAAAAAGAGTGTTTTGATATCAACTTTTTGCGAGCCTGCGGGTGAGCAGGCGAATGTGAGCGACGTATATCCAGGCTTCTGCGGAAGCGAGGGATTTCTCCCAGTCCTTGGCCAGCCTGCGGCATCGCCCCAGCCATGCGAATGTGCGCTCCACGACCCAGCGGCGCGGCAGGACCTCAAAGCCTTTGGCTTTATCCGTCCGCTTGACGATCTCCAGGGTGAACGTGCCGATCTTTTGCATCGCGCCCTTAAGCTTCGGTCCGGCATATCCGCCGTCGGCGAAGACGTGTCGCAGCCACGGCCAGCGTTCGAGAATGGTCTTGAGGGCAGCCGGTGCGCCGTCCCGGTCCTGGATATCAGCGGCGTGGACGACGAGACCGACCATCAGGCCGATGGTGTCGACAACGATGTGACGCTTGCGCCCGTTGATCTTCTTTCCCGCGTCGAAGCGACGAATTCCGCCGCTTTCCGTGGTCTTGACCGATTGGCTGTCGATCACGCCCGCCGTCGGGCTCGCTTCCCGACCCTCAGCCTCGCGCGCCGCCATGACGAGGCTGTTGCTGATGGTCCGCAACAAGCCCGCCTCACGCCAGCGATAGAAGTACTTCTGCACCGTTGAAAAGGGTGGGAAGTCTTTCGGCAGCAATCGCCACGCGCCGCCCGACGAGGCGAGGTAAAGAAGTGCGTTCACGACCTCGCGCAGGTCTGTCTTGCGCGGCCGGCCGATGCGGCTCGCCGACGGCATCATTGGCGCAATCAGCACCCACTCTGCATCGGTCAGATCGCTTGCGTAGCGGGCGCAACGCCGCTCATAATGCGCACGGGTGATTTCAGTCCAGGCCATCGTGATCTCCATCGAATCTCGCAAATCCGACAGAATCACAACCTGCTGAAATCACTCAACTCTTTTTGGAACGGACACTTAGGCCCAGCCTGACGCGGGCAGAATATTGCCCGAGATGGCCTGCCTTCCGCCCTGCCCATCCGCGCGAACAGCCCGAGCCACATTAGAACCGCGTTGCACAGCCTTGGGGACTGTTTTCCGGTAGACGGCATTATTGGAGTCCACCTCCCAAGTGACACAAGAAAGCCCGCCCCATTGTCTGGAGCAGGCCTTTCTGTGCGCGGTACTCAGAACCTTGCCGCTACGCGAAAGATAGTAGCGAATGGTAAACACCGACTGAAGATTAGTGCCGTTTTGATGGCCTTTGAGCTTCCGGCCCCTGCCAGCCGACAATTGCTCGCGAGTTGACAGCTTGCTCATGCAGGCCGAACTCGCGCAATCCCTCCCCCCGCGATAGCGCACAAGTCTTTCGCTGCGCACGCGACCGCGGCAAGTCAACGGTGATGAGCCGCGCCGCGCCCGCCCTTCTCCCAGCACCCTGTCGGCGAGATAGATCGCTTAACTCGAGTTCATCGGTAACCATGACCATCGATCGGCAGCCACTCCCTGCTTTAAATCCAGCTCCGCCACGCAGGAAGCCGGATTGATCGTAGGTTCGGTTCACAGCCGCTCATTGGCCGACGCACCCGGCGCACGGCTGGCGCAGCAATTGCGCAGGGTGCGATATTTATCTTAAGCTGAAAAATCGGTCGTGACGTCATCCGAAAATGCCGGGTCTTGCAATTTTTTCTTTGCTGCGTCTAAGTTCCAAGGAACCGGCCTGGCAGAACGGCCGGGCCCCACTGCAATTGTTACGAAGGAATACGTAGATATGGCGACCGGCACCGTGAAGTGGTTCAACAGCACCAAGGGATTTGGATTCATCCAGCCCGACAACGGAGGTCAGGACGTTTTCGTCCACATTTCCGCTGTCGAACGAGCGGGCCTCTCGACCCTAGCTGATGGGCAGAAAATCAACTACGAGATTGAACAGGACCGCCGGACTGGCAAGTCCTCCGCGGGCAATCTCAGCAAAGCTGGTTGATTTCAGCTGACTCCCTTAAGAGCCGGACGGACGCGGCAGGCCGGGATGGCCGGCCGACCGTTCGATACGAGCGATAGCACATGGCTGACCTTACCCTTTGGCAACAGATGGCTGCCAAGGGGTGCGAGTTGGCTTAGCAACCCAGGCTTTTGGACATGCGTTGGCCCCAATATCTGGCCTTGCTCTCTGTCTTGAGTCCGAAACGCACAGACTTACGTCGACGGCGAAGCTCGATCGGCGATCAGGCTGAGACCTTCTTGCGGCTCCGCTTCGTCGGCCAGGCACTTCCGGCTCTTTTGGTTTGCGGCCGAGCCCCATCGTCTTGCCAACGCCGAGCGCGTGGCGGCGTAGTTCGGCGCGACCATGGGATAATCCGCCGGCAGACCCCATTTGGCGCGATATTCATCCGGCGTCAGCCCGTGCTGGGTCGACAGACGGCGCTTCAGGGCCTGATCGAGCGGCCGCTGCTCTCCGCTCGATGAGGAGGGGATAATCGTAAACAATTTCCAAGCCCCACCGCCGGGTACCACAGCCGTATCCGATTTGGCCAGTTCATGCACCGGCCAAGGCGCGAGATCCTCGGTCTCATCGAGAAGCCGACTCTCCTCCTGACCGTTGTCGAGTCGAAGCAGATGAACGGCGGGTGTTCCCCAGGGCGGCAGGACTCGTTGCTTGCTGCCAGCTGCACAAATCCTGGTCACCCCTGCGATGGCTGAAGCTCTGCCTCCCCCAGTCACTTTGGAAGCCATCGAGGGCTACGATCAATTTGGACCTCAGTCGCTGCGTAGAATTTTCGCTTCTAACGCCGCTGCAACGAAAGCCCGTCTCGCTACCGGCGTCCGGGCTTCTCCACGCAGAACCTGAAGACATGCATCCATAGCCATATTTCGCTTCTTCGTCTGATGAGGGAAACTCCGCAGCAGGATCGAGGCTGCGTCGTTCACATCGAATATGACGCGCTCACGGTCATGCCGGCCAACTTGCACCACCACGGGCCGGGCGAACCTGCTCGACATGCAATTACACTCTCAGTTCCGACCATGACATGATTTTCGCGTATCATGACGTTCGGAGAATTTATACATTTCTGACTAGGGCCAGAACAGAACTGGCAGTTGCCCAATCTCAAGACAAGCAGGCCGCTATCTGTTCCGGCCTTGATGCGCAAGAAAGCACAGCGGAATTCTGTCGCGTCCGGGGTGAAGCGGCGGCCTTCTACGACGCGGGCGCCAAGGTTGCCGTGGTGACCCCCAATGACAAGCTGCGCGCTTTGTTCTCCCAGCCTCGGGATTTCCTGAAGCCCGAGCCTTCCTTTCTGGGTGCCAGCTTCTAACGCCGATAGCGTCCGTCAATTCAAAATTTCGCGAGTGCCGATCCTTTTCCGACCGGATCCGGGCGAAGGAAGGGCTGGCATTACGGGCCGGCGCGAAAGGTTCGGCGGGCGTTCGGGGCTTTCGAACTTGGTTGTCAAAATTTGCGGTTGAAATTTACTTTCGCCGAATTGTTCGGTAGGGGATCAACACGCAGCGACTACTCTAGAGGGGGGGTGAAAGAGGGATGCAGCGTCTGTCTCCCGCAAGGCTCGGGGACGTTCTGGCCGGCGACCTGCGGGCTTTTGGCGGGCCCTCGACGATTGAACCACTTGCCGGCCGCATTAGAGCGGAGCAGGTCAGTATCGTGCTCCGCAACACGCCTCTTGGCATGGTTGCCAACATACTCAATGCGGCCACTCTCGTTATGGCGGTTTGGGGCTCGCCCGACCAAACGAGCCATCCTTTGGGCTAGTGTCCTCATCGGCGCCGCTGGTTTCGTAGGCCTAAGAGCGAGATCATCGTTTCAGTCAGTCAAACCTAGATCAGTGTCTCGCCGGACAACGCGAAACCTAGTGCGGAACGCCCTGCTGTTCGGCACTTGGTGGGGCGCACTTCCCATTCTGTTCTTCGGCGGGGCAACAAGTGCAGCCCAGGTCGTCATCACCTGCCTGAGCGCGGGGATGATCGCAGGCGGTGCCGCCTCGTTTTACACGATTCCCATTGCGGCCATCGCGTATACGCTGCCGATCTTCGTCGGTTCGGCGGTTGCGATTGTGTGGATGGAAGGCGCCGTCAATCTGCCCGTCGCAATCCTGATATTAAGCTACGCCACCACGCTGTTTCGGGCAGTGCTTGCTCACGCGTCTGAATTTACCCAACGCTTCATTCTGCAAGCGGAAAGCGAAAATGCCATTCGGCAGGGATGTTCTAACCAGTTTGCCAAACCGGTTCAGCTTCAACGAGCGGCTGGAGAGCGCGTTGGCGGACGCAAAGCAGTTTGACCAACACTTTGCCTTGCTTTTATTCGACATTAACAATTTTGACGAGGTGAATGCTTACTTTGGTCGAGCAATGGCGGATGCCCTTTTGGTCGAAGTGGCTGCGAGAATTCGGAAATTAACGCGGGAGACCGATGACATTGCCAGGTTGGAGGGCGGCGAATTTGCAATAATCGCTGCACGCGATATCAGGCCAGATCAAATCAGGTTCTTGGCCAAACAGATCATAGATGTCATGCGCGCGCCGTTCTTGATCGGAGGGCGCGAAATATATTGCAGGGCTTCTATCGGCATCGCTCTGGCGCCCACTGACGGTTTGGATGCCAACCAGCTCCTGCGGTGCGTCGATACCGCGCTACACAGGGCCAAGACGCGCGGGGCGAGCTCCATCCAGTTTTTCAGCGCAAATGATAATGAGGCTGCTGCAAGGCGCCATGCCCTTGAACGCGATCTGGCATCCGCGCTCGCCAACGACCAGCTCTGGCTCGCATTTCAACCCTTTCTCGACCTCGGGAGTGATCGCATCCGAGGTTTTGAAGCGCTGCTGCGGTGGCAGCATCCGACCCTCGGCGCGATCCCTCCATCGGAGTTCATTCCTATCGCTGAAGAAACCGGATTGATTCACAGCATCGGACATTGGGCCGCCAAGACGGCTTGCTTGGCCGCGGCTCAATGGCCGCGCGACTTGCGGGTTTCCGTCAATTTGTCGGCAGTGCAGCTTAAGGACAAGGCCTTGCTGGATGGAATTGTAGCGACCTTGGCTGAAGCCGGTTTGGAGCCGCGAAGACTGGAGGTCGAGATCACGGAATCGGTGCTGATTTCCGATTTTGAAGACGCTATTTCATCGTTGCAATCGTTGAGTTTTCTATCCGTCACAGTTGCCCTTGACGACTTCGGCACTGGCTTTTCATCGCTGACGTATCTTCGTAAATTGCCTCTTTCGCGGCTCAAGATCGATCGATCTTTTGTCCAGGATATGCTCACCGATGCGGACTGCGCCGCGATTGTGAGATCACTGATTGAATTGGCGCACGAGCTTCGAATTGAGGTAACGGCCGAAGGCGTCGAAACCCCCGAACAGCTCGACTATCTTCGCCGCGTCGGTTGTGACGAAGCTCAAGGCTATTTAATCGGGAAACCTGTCCGGATAGACGACATTCTTTGCATTGCTGCGAAGCCGTTTGGTCAGCAGCTAAATACATGAACGGCACGACCCGTACTTTGCCGGCGATGGTCTGGTTTTTTCTCGTACGCCAACGGTGATGAGGTGAGGTAACGGACGCCACCCGGCAACAATTTTTCCTGAGGCAATGCGGTCTGCTTTCATCTTGATAGCAGACGATGCCACTCGGCGAACATCGGAATTTCCAAGAGTTTTCTTGGCCAGGGCAGGCGTCGGTTCCGGGGCAGCATCATGGGATCTAACCTTCAGGAAGTCCCACGGCAAAGAACTGTTTTCGATATTCTCGATTATAGATCCAGTGGCGAATGATGCAGCAAGATCGACAGCTTTGCGGCGGCGTGCGATCCGGATTGCCGACGAAAGAGCTTGGGCGGTTGTCCTGTAGCGGACCGGGCTCTTGCCGGAAATTGGGCGGATGGGGAGCAGGACGTCGAGAATCTGTCTGATCGGATTCATGGAAGCTCCCTTCTGACTGTCGGCGGCAACCATATAACCAGCCGCGGCAACGAACGACAATTGGACGACGTGGTTTCATCCTTCGTGCGCGACCACAGGAGAGCCCACGTGACGAAACTGACAAAACATCTCGGCACCGTGATCGTGACGTCGGATGGCACAGGCCTGTCGGCTCCCGGGCGTATCAGGACTTTTCCAATGACGCTGACGGCGACGGTGGACCCGGACGGCAAGCAACGAGGACGGGTCCGTTGAATTGGACCCTAGCGAATTTGCCGACTGGAACGGTGAAGCGGTTCAACAGCACCAAGGGGTTTGGATATCCAGCCCGACAATGGCGGTCAGGATGTTTTCGTCCACATTTCCGCTGTCGAACGCGCGGCGCCTCTCGAACCCTCGCTGACGGCCAGAAGATCAATTTTAAGATCGGGCAGGACCGCCCACCGGCAAGTCCTCTGCTGGCAATCTCTGCCGGCTGACTTTCTGCTCCGTCCTGGCAGGCCAAACCGCAAAGCCGGAAGCACATTGCTGCAAGGCGTTGCGAATTCCTTGTGAATAGCTTTTTTGAAGGGAAGGCAGGGTTTTGCCCCCACCTTTCATACTCCGGGCAGATGAGATTATGCCGATGGCAGCTGCGCGCCCCAGATCGAACCTCGATTTCTGAGATCAAGCTGTGACCTCCTTGCTGGTCCGCTTCGCCGGCGTCGGCGTTTCGGCTCTTTACGTTTGCGGCCGAGCCCCATGGTCTTGGCCAACGCCGAGCGCGCAGCGGCGTAATTCGGCGCAACCAAAGGGTAATCCGCTGGCAGACGCCATTTGACGCGATTTTCTTTCGCTATAGGGCTGCCCCTCCCGCCGTCGTGCACAAGTTGGGCGGCCCGCCGGTGGCGGTCACGTGACCGGGTCAGAATTGGCAACGCGCTCCTCGAACTCTCCGGCGCGCGTCTCAAAGCACAGTTACCGAGCGGGGCGTGACTTGATCGGGATACAGGCACGTGGAAAGGCGACTTCTGCAGCGCCTTCACCTCCCGAGCCTCGGCGACAACGACATCGGCGGTCAGCCAGATCAGGCTCGATGTTGCCTCTCGTATTCCCTTAGGATGGTGTGCCCGGATGGAATTCTTTGTGCGGACGCCACTATCGTGGCGGCGCCGTCGGTACAGGAGACGGCTTGATGAAGCCGGCGTAAGTCAGCCGCAAGTACTGCCGTCATGAATCCGCGAGGTTTCGTGGCGAGTGACTTGGCTCTGTGCAGAGCCCATTTCCCGCTCTTTCGGCTAATTCCCTTGTTCCAGCCGGACCTGCCGATCAACCCGCTGCGGGGTCGGACTACGCAAAGCGTGCCGTCGCTCACGGCTTCGCCATCGCGATGATCGCGGTCCCGGCTGGACCCGACGGGCGCCTGTCGAGCGGGGAATGGTCTCCGCGACCAAGGAGCCAAACAAATGTCGCACGAACTCAGCCTCGCTCAGAGCCACGCCTGGAACCTCGCTCGCACCCTGATGACGCCGGTCATCCTGTTCAAGGTCAATGACAACGAGTACGGCGTTCTCCCTGCCGAAGACCTCGACGGCGACGAGGTCGAGGCGATCTGCGAATACTGTCCATACACAGGCGGCCGGCCGGTTCATTGAACTGGCCTCTATGCCACGGCGTCCCGCTTGCGAGCGGCAGGCCGCAAGGGAGGCTGCGCCGCGGCGAAAGCCGCGCCCTTGCGCCCTTTGCTCTTCGCGGCGGTTGCGGAGTGTTCCGCGAATTGTGTGGAAGAAGTTGACTTGAAGAAAAACCGGCCGGAAGGGCTCTCGGGAGAGAAAAATGGAAAAGACGGATATAGAAGCGCTGCGCGGCCGGGTCGGCTGTGCCGCGGTGCTGGAGACCGGCGGCTTCACGGTCGACTTCAAGGAAAGCACTCGCAAAGCGGTTAAATACCGTCGTGGAAACGGTATCATCATCGTCATCCATGATGGCAAGGGATGGTTCGACCCGTTGTCGGATCGAAAGGGCGATGTTTATTCGCTGGTACAGCATCTGGATGGCGGCGATTTCCTGGAAGCCCTCTTGCAGGTAGCCTCGCTTGCGGGGTTCGTGCCGAGCGAGCCGGAATGGAAACGACAGTCTCGGGAGACCGAACCCGACCAGTCAGTTCCGAAGCGATGGGCGGCCCGACGCAAGCCGTGGCGCGGGTCGGCGACCTGGCGCTATCTGCGCGATGACCGGCACATTCCCGAACAGGTCATTGCGACTGCGATCGCTCAGAACGTTCTGAGGGAAGGCCCGCGCGGCAGCATGTGGGCCGCCCACAGCGACGCGGCCGGTCTCGTCACCGGCTGGGAGGAGCGCGGACCGCAATGGCGTGGCTTTGCGGCCGGAGGCGGCAAGGTGTTGTTCCGGTTGGGAACGGTAAAGGCCACCCGGATCTGCGTTAGCGAAGCGGCGATTGACGCCATGAGCCTGGCCGCGATCGAACGGATCCGGCGCGATACGCTGTATGCCAGCACCGGCGGCGGCTGGTCCCCGGCGACGGACACAGCGCTTCGCATGTTGGCGGGGAGCCCGAACAGGCGGCTTGTAGCGGCCACCGACGCCAACCCGCAGGGCGAGGCATTCGTGTCGAGGCTGCGTGAGCTTGCCGGCGACGTGGCCTGTGACTTCGAGCGGCTGAAGCCGCTCGCCGAAGACTGGAACGCGATGCTGCAGGACGCGGCATCCGCCTGACGGCGCCGATCACTCAACCGCAGCGCAGAAGCGAAGATCGCCGGCCCGGGATTTGCCATGGCCATGTCAACTCGAAACGGTGCGGCCACGAAGCCATGACAGCCGGTTCGCACCGCCAAGTTATGGAGGGCAGGGAGAAAAGAAAATCAAACCAAACCCGGCTACCGCATGCCCGCCGGTCGCGTGCAAGGGTGAAGCTTCGCCCGGCTGCGCCGGCCCTTGACCCGCCCGGGCGGAGAGGCGGCCGCAGGGGAGGGGTCATGAAGGGCTGAAGATGATGGGCATCCACGAGGATGCTGCGCGCTCAGGCCCGACGAAGGCTGAAGGAGCCCGAGGATGAACCCCTTTTTTCCCAATCGTAAAGTCTACCAGGGCATCGCCGACCGCCGGCAGATGTTTCGCATGTTCGATCGCCATGCGCAGCGCCCGGAACGAGATCACGTCGATGCCGGATCTCTTTATAGCGGGGAGTGGTTCGAAGTCGGCCCCGTCGAGCACGACTACATGCTGGAGATCCTGCCACCGCTCTGGATGCGAGGCGAGATGTTCGCGCTGCGCGAGTTCCTTACCGATAGCATTACCAGCGTCTTCTACACGCTGCGCATCGACGGCAGAACGCGTTATTTCCATGCCTATTGCGATCTGAATGTGGCGCGATCGCCTGCCAAAATGCGCGATGCTATCGTCGAGCGCGAGACCTGGCCGGTGAAGGCGATGACGCGCGAAGAGCGGCTGGAGCATATCTGGAGCGCCACGCACGACGAGTACCGTGGCTATGCCGGGGACCGCTGGCTGCCGGAGCATTGCGGCAAGCGCACGGTGCTCTGTTATGGCGGCCGGCAGGGCGCCATGCCGAAGCTGCTCGACGAGCTCACCGATGATGAGATCGCGGCGAAGCTGCCGGTGCATCTGCGCCACCTTCCCCTGGCCGTTGCCGCGTGAGGGGGATGCGATGTTCACTTTTCCCATTCTTGCCGTTCGCAAGGTCATCGAGCGCGGAAAAACCGATGCCGCCAACAACGGCGGTTTTCGCAATCCCTATTATGGCCTCAAGCCCGGTCAGGGCGAGATCCCCGGCCTGTGGCTGGTTGGAGACCAAGGTGTCTACCTATTGTCGAACGGAAAACTCGCAGACGGCGAGCGCCCGCTCGTCCTCTATTCCGAAGAATGCCACCCGATCGGCAACCCCGACTGGTTTCACTACAAGCAGCGCCATTTCGGTGGCGACGACGGCATCGAATTCATCGAAGCCGAGCAACTGATCCCGCTGTTCGATCGCAACCTTCGCTGCACGCATCTCAACGTGCAACTCACCGAGACCGAAGTCTCGCTCTCGCTGATCGCCCGCTAACCCCCAGCAAACCTGCCAGCCCTTTCACGCGGACGCCAACGCCGTCCGCCCGATCGTGCTCGCCCTCAAATCCAAGGAGATTTTCCATGGCTCATGACGACCCCTTTACCATCGACCTGTTCGGCAGCACGGCAATTTCGTCCGGCCTTGGCCTTGGCGTCACGGCCTTCGCGGCTGACTGCGGGCCGGGCGATGAAGATGATCCCGATTCTTCCGCGCCTTCGCCGGTCACGCCGGCGGTTGCAGCCATCCAACCGACGTCGAAGCCTCGACGGGTTCATGGACTGAACTTTCATCTTGCCGGCGATCGTGGGCTGGCCCGTGGCTGGAAAGATCGGGCCCGCGACAACATCGCTTCGATCAGGCTCGCCGCCGAGATCGAGGCCGATGAGCGTCCTGCCACGCGTGAGGAGCAGGAGCGGCTGATCCGGTTCACCGGCTTCGGCGCGTCCGACCTTGCCAATGGTGTCTTCCGCCGCCCCGGCGAGCTCGAATTCCGTAAGGGCTGGGACGAGATCGGCTCGGACCTGGAAGATGCCGTCGGCGAGATCGACTATGCCTCGCTCGCACGCTGCACCCAATATGCCCACTTCACGCCTGAGTTCATCATCCGGGCGATCTGGTCAGGTCTCCAGCGTCTCGGATGGCGCGGCGGTCGGGTTCTTGAACCTGGTGTTGGGACCGGCCTGTTTCCGGCGCTGATGCCCCAGTCCCTGCGCGGCGTCTCCCACGTCACCGGGATTGAACTCGATCCCGTCACCGCGCGCATCGCCCGGCTGTTGCAGCCGCAAGCGCGGATCATAGCCGGCGATTTCGCCCGAACCGACCTGCCGGCGAGCTTCGATCTCGCCATCGGCAATCCGCCGTTTTCGGATCGAACCGTGCGCTCCGATCGGGCATATCGGTCGATGGCATTGCGGCTGCATGACTATTTTATCGCGCGCTCCGTCGACCTGTTGAAGCCGGGGGCATTCGCCGCCTTTGTGACCAGCTGCGGCACGCTTGATAAGGCGGACACGACCGCGCGCGAGCATATCGCGAAGACCGCTGACCTGATTGCCGCCATCCGCCTGCCCGAGGGCAGTTTCCGGGCCGACGCCGGGACGGATGTCGTGGTCGACATCCTGTTCTTCCGCAAGCGCAACATCGGCGAGCCAGAGGGCGACCTGTCATGGCTCGAGACCGAAGAAGTTCGGGCCGCGACGGAGGATGAGAGCGCGATCCGCGTGAACCGCTGGTTGGCGCGCCACCCGGATTTCGTGCTCGGCACCCATGCCACTGTCCCGGGGCCCTACGGCGAGGCCTATTCCTGCCTGCCCCATCCCGGTGTCGATCTGGAGCGGGCGCTCACCGCAGCGATCTTCCTCCTTCCGGATGCCATTTATGACGGCGAGCCGGACGAGATTGATCATGACGCCGAGCCCGGTGCCGATATCGTCGATGACTTGCCGGAAGGCGCCGGCGTGCGCGAGGGCAGTTTCTTCGTCGCGAAAAATACCGCCCTCGTGCAGATGATCGATGGCGCTGCCGTGACCATCACCATACGCAAGGGCAGGGCGAGCGAAGGCGTGCCGGAAAAGCACGCGCGGATTATCCGCAAATTGATCCCCATCCGTGATGCCGTGCGCGAAGTCCTGAAGGCCCAGGAGTTCGACCGGCCCTGGAAGCCGGCCCAAGTCAGGCTGCGCATCGCCTGGTCGAATTTTGTGCGGGCATTCGGCCCCATCAACACGACCGTCGTTTCCACCAGCGAGGACACCGAGACCGGCGAGGTCCGCGAAGTGCATCGCCGGCCGAACCTGCAGCCCTTCCTTGACGATCCCGATTGCTGGCTGGTGGCTTCCATCGAGGACTACGATCTCGAAACCAATACGGCCCGGCCGGGTCCGATTTTCACCGAGCGCGTCATCGCGCCGCCCGCGGCACCCATCATCACAAGTGCTGCCGATGCGCTTGCCGTCGTCCTCAACGAACGCGGCCATGTCGACGTCGATCAGATCGCCGAGCTGCTGCACGCCGATGCCGAAGCAGTCATCGCCGAACTCGGCGACGCCGTCTACCGTGATCCCGAGACCGGTTCCTGGCAAACAGCCGACGCTTATCTCTCCGGCCAGGTCCGCGACAAGCTCAACGCCGCAAAAACCGCTGCCGCCCTCGACCCCGTCTTCGAGCGCAATGTCCGTGCCCTGGTCGAGGTTCAGCCGGCCGATCTTCGGCCTTCCGACATTACCGCCCGTCTTGGCGCACCATGGATCCCCGCCGCCGATGTTGCCGCCTTCGTCAAGGAGACGATGGGCGCCGAGATCAGGATCCATCATATGCCGGAGCTGGCATCGTGGACGGTAGAGGCGCGGCAATTGGGATGGATGGCGGCCGGCACGTCCGAATGGGGCACCGATCGCCGTCATGCCGGCGAGCTCCTGGCCGACGCGCTGAACAGCCGGGTGCCGCAGATCTTCGATACGGTGAAGGAGGGCCAGGCTGAAAAGCGCGTGCTCAATGTCGTGGATACGGAAGCCGCCAAGGAAAAGCTGCAGAAGATCAAGACCGCTTTCCAGAACTGGATCTGGTCCGATCCCGACCGGACCGATCGGCTGGCGCGGGTCTATAACGACCGCTTCAACAACATCGCGCCCCGACGATTCAACGGGGATCACCTGCAACTTCCAGGCGCCTCCGGCGCCTTTTCTCTATATGGGCATCAAAAGCGCGGCATCTGGCGCATCGTCTCGGCCGGCTCGACTTACCTCGCCCATGCCGTCGGCGCCGGCAAGACCATGACGATTGCCGCGGGCGTCATGGAGCAGCGCCGGCTTGGCCTGATCGCCAAGGCCATGTTGGTCGTTCCCGGCCATTGCCTTGCACAGATGGCTCGCGAATTCCTGGCGCTCTATCCGACCGCCCGCATCCTCGTCGCCGACGAGACGAATTTTACCAAGGACAAGCGACATCGCTTCCTGTCGCGTGCGGCCACGGCGACCTGGGATGCGATCATCATCACCCACAGCGCCTTCCGCTTCATCGGCGTGCCGTCGGCGTTCGAGCAACAGATGATCCACGACGAACTGGAACTCTACGAGACGTTGCTGACCAAGGTCGAGAGCGACGACCGCGTCTCGCGCAAGCGCCTCGAGCGGCTGAAGGAGGGGCTCAAGGAACGGCTGGAGGCGCTGGCGACCCGCAAGGATGCCCTGCTCACCATCTCCGAGGTCGGCGTCGACCAGATCATCGTCGATGAAGCCCAGGAGTTCAGGAAGCTCAGCTTCGCCACCAACATGTCGACGCTCAAGGGCGTCGATCCGAACGGCTCGGAGCGGGCCTGGGACCTTTATGTCAAATCCCGGTTCGTGGAGACGAAGAATCCGGGCCGGTCGCTCGTGCTGGCCTCGGGCACACCGATCACCAACACGCTTGGCGAGATGTTCTCGGTGCAGCGCTATCTCGGTTACGAGGCGCTGCTTCAGCGCGGCCTGCACGAATTCGACGCCTGGGCTTCGACCTTCGGCGACGTCACGACTGAACTCGAATTGCAGCCATCCGGCAAATACAAGCCGGTGACGCGCTTCGCCACCTTCGTCAACGTGCCGGAGCTGATCGCAATGTTCCGCTCCTTCGCGGATGTGGTGATGCCGCAAGACCTTCGCGACTATGTGAAGGTGCCGGCGCTTTCGACCGGCGCGCGTCAGATCATCACCGCCAAGCCGTCCGCGGCCTTCAAGCGCTACCAGATGGTGCTCGACGCCCGCATCAAGGCGATCGAGGAACGCGACGGTCCGGCAGAAGCCGGTGACGACATCCTGCTGTCGGTTATCACCGATGGCCGGCACGCTGCTATCGACCTGCGCCTGGTTGATCCCGACAATGACAATGAGCCGGACAACAAGCTCAACGATCTGATCGGCAATGCCTTCCGTATCTGGCAAGAAACAGCGCAAAGCAGCTATGTCCGCGCCGACGGCAAGCCGTTCGAGCTTCCTGGCGCAGCGCAGATGATTTTTTCCGATCTCGGCACGATCAGCGTCGAGAAAACCAGAGGCTTTTCGGCCTATCGCTGGATCAGGGACGAACTGGTCCGCAGGGGCGTTCCGGCATCGGAAATTGCGTTCATGCAGGATTTCAAGAAGTCGGAGGCCAAGCAGCGACTGTTCGGTGATGTGCGGGCCGGAAAAATCCGGTTCCTGATCGGCTCCTCCGACACGATGGGCACCGGCGTCAACGCGCAGCTCCGCCTCAAGGCGCTGCATCATCTCGATGTGCCGTGGCTTCCCTCCCAGATCGAGCAGCGTGAAGGTCGTATCCTGCGGCAGGGCAACCAGCACGATGTCGTCGATATCTTCGCCTACGCCACGGAAGGATCGATGGACGCCCAGATGTGGCAGAACAACGAGCGCAAGGCCAGGTTCATCGCGGCGGCCCTCTCCGGAGACACGTCCATTCGGCGGTTGGAGGATATGGGTGAGGGGCAGGCCAACCAGTTCGCTTTTGCCAAAGCGATCGCCTCGGGCGACCCACGTCTGATGCAGAAGGCAGGTCTGGAGGCAGACATTGCCCGCCTGGAGCGCCTGCGCGCGGCCCACATTGATGATGAGCACGCCGTTCGGCGGCAGATCCGCGATGCCGAGCGCGATATCGAATACGCGACCCGGCGCATCGGCGAGGTCGGCAAGGATATCGAGCGCCTCGTGCCGACGACCGGCGATGGGTTCAGCATGGTGGTCGGGGGCGAGGCGTTCACGCAGCGCAAACGCGCCGGTCGTGCACTGATGAAGGAAATCCTGACTCTCGTGCAGCTTCAGCAGGAGGGCGAAACCACTATCGCCTCCATCGGCGGCTTCGATTTCGAATATTCCGGCGAGCGCTTCGGCAAGGACGGCTACCGCTATGCCACCATGCTGATGCGCACTGGCGCCGATTATGAAATCGAGCTGCCGGTGACCACCACGCCGCTTGGTGCGATTTCTCGCGTCGAGCATGCCTTGGCCGGCTTCGAGGGCGAGCAGGTACAATACCGCCAGCGTCTTGAGGATGCCGAGCGCAGGCTCACCTCCTATCGCTCGCGTCAGGGCGGCGAGTTCGGATTCTCTGGTGAACTGGCCGAGAAGCGCCGGCAGCTTGCGGAAATCGAATCCGATCTTGAATCTTCGATTGATGACCAGGACCGGCGTGCCGCATAGCAGGCTCGATACAGGTGCCGATCACATTGTCAGCCATTGACCGGCGGCAAAGGTTCAGGGCCGCTCGGGTTCAGGCGATGCAGGAGGCGCGCCGAACTGCTTACCCACGTTGATGCCACGTTTCTGTCATGCTCGGCTCCGGCCAGCCAGACCACATGACGTAACGTCAAGAATCAGCTAACTGGATCATTGCGGCGGACCTGATTGGACCGTCCGGCCGGTGCCTGCCAGAGCCCCCCGCAAAAGCAGGCGCCGGCCTTTTAGCGCTTGAAAGGCGAGCACTGATATTGTTCGTCTTGTCCCCATCCAGACACGAGGCAGTTGCGATGGACGACACCAAAGGCGGCGCAAACCACACGTCCGTTGAGATAGTCGAGGCCATGGGCGAGTGGTTCGTCCGTGTTGTTGGGAACGGCGAAGAACTTACCCGATCATTCGACCTAGAATCGGTCGCCCTTGCCTTCGCGGAAAGCCAGCGGATACGCCTGGGGCTTAAGGACTTCAAGCGGATCTGACCCGACTTCCGCGTTCGCACCATAGCCGCCTAAGTTCATTTTGCTATTGATCCGTTTCGGGGTCGCCCTATGTCGTGCCGATCAACTTCCGTTCTTCACCATAAGACGGCAAGACTAAAGTCTTGCACCACGCAAGCAAAGGTCTGACGTAACCGCTTTGGTTCCGTACTTGTCCGTTGGACGTTCCGTTATTTAAGCTAATCCGCATATAATAGGTCCGTCGCTTAGATGGAGATAGGCCGTCAGTTTTATTAGTCTACAGCAAAGCCGGGGCCAAAAAGAACGCATCAATTTCGGCGTCGCTCTTGCCCTGCGCCGCAAAGCCGGTCACCATCATTGGCTTAGAATAGATCAGGCCGGGTTGCGTACTGGAAATTGCTCAAATAGAGATGGGACAATCAGACAAAAGGACAGACACAATGACAGAAGAACCCGGCCGCCGCGCCGCCGAACTAGCCGAGCTTACTGCGGAGATTGTGTCCGCCTACATAAGTAAGAACCCTGTACCGGCTACCGGCCTGCCTGAACTAATCGCATCCGTGCACATGTCTCTGTCCGGGCTTGGTACGCCGATCGCGCCTGTCGTTGAGCCGCAAACTCCCGCGGTCAACCCGAAGAAGTCGGTGACGCCAGATTTCATTATCTGCCTGGAAGACGGCAAGAAGTTCAAATCCCTGAAGCGGCACCTTAGCACGGACTTCGGTCTGACGCCGGACGCCTATCGCGAGAAGTGGGGCTTGCCGCGCGACTATCCGATGACGGCTCCGAATTACGCCGCTCAGCGCTCGCAACTGGCGAAGTCCATCGGGCTTGGACGCAAGGCTGAACCCGTCGCACCAGCCAAGAAGGCACCCGCGAAGCGGAAAGCCAAAGTGTCCGCCACCACCTGACGCTGCGTAACGACTCAGCTAGAAGGCGCGGCGGATCCCAATCCCGCCCGTGGCCCGCGCCATTCGGATAAGCTCCAGCGAGGGCGCCGGCCTTTGTTCTTAGCGTGGCGGAACTCGCCGGGCGAAGAAACCCCAACCACCTCAAGCCCGGCGAGCCTAGACCTGATCAAAGTACGCGATCAGGACCGGGATCCACCGGCACCACGACCGAAGCAAGCGCAATGCCAGCACTTTGGTCCCGAAATGGGACAATACCAGGGTCCCCCGCTAGCAGCCGGGTTTCTCCTGAGAAACAACAAACATAGAACAAAAACTTTGTGGGAAAACGCAGCCACAGCGGGCGTGATTCGCCGGATAGCTGAGTTTGATCAACCGTTAGCCTTCAGTTGGCCGTGCTAAATTTTCCGCTTATCTCGCCATGCCCCGGTCTACGTCGCAGGGTTGAGGAAAGGAAAACTTAGGAGGAATAAAACCCGCTCGCAGATCGGGCGGGCCGCTGACGCTGGCGCTCAACCGCGCCGCTCGCGATCCCGGCCGCGTCGTCCTGCGCAGGGCTGTTAGCCCCGCTCGGCCAGCCGGGCAGGGATGCTCGGCCGCAGGTGCACCGGCCCGCCCGCTCCGCGGGCCGGGGGATGTCTTCAGGAAGAAGACGAGGAAGGACGCAGCGGTCAGCGGTGTCCGCAAAACCCTTGAAGGAGCATCCCCATGGAACTGAAGTTTGTCGACCCGCGCGCGCTGAAGGATAACCCTGACAAGGCGCGACGCTCGAAGTCGAGTCCGCAGGCCGACGCGCTGCTGCTGGCTACGATCCGTGCCGTCGGCATCGTGCAGCCGCCTGTCGTCGCGCTGGAGACCGATGGCGGCAATGGCTACGTCATCGATGCCGGCCATCGTCGGGTGAAGCAGGCGATCGCGGCCGGTCTCGAAGAGATCGCCGTGCTGGTGATCGAGAGGGCCGAGGATGGCGGCGCCATGCGCTCGCTAGCGGAAACGCTCGCTCACGAGCAGCTCAATCCCGTCGACCAATGGCGCGCCATTGAGCGGCTGGTTGCGCTCGGCTGGACCGAGGAAGCGATCGCCGTCGCTTTGGCGCTGCCCGTCCGCCAGATCAGGAAGCTGCGCCTGCTGGCCAACGTTCTGCCGGCCATGTTGGAGCAGATGGCCAAGGGCGACATGCCCAACGAGCAGCAGTTGCGCACCATCGCCTCGGCTTCGCTTGATGAACAGAAAGAGGTCTGGAAGAAGCACAAGCCCTCCAAGGCCGATCCCCAGGTGTCGTGGTGGAGCGTGGCGCAGGGCCTGACGAAGCGCCGCATGTACGCGCGCGACGCTAGCTTCGGTGACGATCTCGCCCAAGCCTACGGCATTGCCTGGGTCGAGGACCTGTTCGCTCCGGCCGACGAGGACAGCCGCTACACGACGGATGTCGAGGCCTTTCTTGGCGCCCAGCAGGAGTGGATGGCAAACGCTGTGCCCAAGCGTGGCGTGATCGTGGAAGCCGGTCAGTGGGGCGAGCCGAAGCTGCCGGCCAAGGCCGAGCGTCTGTACGGTAAGCCGTCGAAATCCGATCACACCGCCATGTATCTCGACCGCGACGGCAAGGTGCAGTCGGTCGCGTATCGTATGCCGGCGGTCAAAAAGTCCAAGGACAAGAATGGCGCTGATGTCGAGGCCGGTGGCGATGATATGGTCGTTACCGCAAAGCCGCGTCCGGACGTGACGCGCAAAGGCATGGAGATGATCGGCGACCTTCGTACCGACGCACTGCACGAGGCGCTGTCGCGCGCACCGATCGAGGACGACACGCTGATGGCGCTGCTCGTTCTCGCCTTCGCCGGCCAAAATGTGACAGTGGCATCTGGCGCCCGCGACATCTCCTATTACGGGGCGGCAGGCCTCGGCGAACATGCCGCGCGCCTGTTCGACCAGGAGGGCAAGCTCGCGTTCGACATGGACACGCTGCGCATTGCCGTGCGTTCCTTGCTGATCGACGTTCTGTCCTGCAGGGAAAATCGCTCGGACAGCGGCGTTGTCGCCCGTGTCGCCGGCGACGTCATCGCCGCCGATAACTTCTTAGCCAACATGGCGACGGAGGATTTCCTGTCATGCCTGTCGCGGCAGGCATTGGAAAGCGCCTGCGCGGATACATCCGCCCTGCCTCGTCAGAAGGTCAAGGATACCCGTGCGGCCCTTGTCGAGCATTTCAAGGAAGGCCGCTTCGTCCACCCGTCGGCGCTGTTTGCGCCCACTCCGGAAAAGCTGACCTCCTGGCTGAAGAAGAACCAAGCCAGGGAACAGCCTGACGACGGCACGCCGCAGGACCAGGACGAGCTCGACGGCGATGCGATCGTCGATCCTGCACATGACCATGTCGGCGACGATGACGCTGCGCAGGACGAGGACCTCACTGACGAACAGATCGAGCCTTACAAGGTGGCCGCCGAGTAGGCGGCTGCGCCTTACCTTTCCCCGAACGATCATTCCGCCGCCGGCACATCACCGGCGGCGGTTCTGTTTCCACCATCAGCACCACGGAGAAAACGATGTCCGCCCAATTGATCTATGACCTTGTTCCACTCGCATCCGTCGTGACGTATTCCGACGGATCCCCACGCCCGCCAGAGCGGCATCGCAAGAAGCTCGCAGCCTGGGAAAATCGCAACGGCGGCGGTCGCCTGATCCGCAAACAGGCCGAGGCCCGCGTCGGCAGTACGACGCTGCCCGCCTCGATCACCCTGCACAAGGGCGACTATGGCAGTCAGGGAACCATTGTGCTGCGCGTCCACCAGACGTTTTCGGTGAACAGCGACCTGAAGTTTTCGGTCAAGGAGCGACCCGCAATCGGCTCCGTCCTGGTGCTCGACCGCGCCGGCGCCGATGCGGAGCTTGTCCATCTTGCCGCCAATCGCGCGGCCGCCGAGGAATGGCTTACCCGCCACGACTATCCCAACGCCGTGTTGCAGCAAGCCACGGCCGACACCGTAGTGGCGGAAACTGTGGAGGGGAGGACGGCAGCATGACTGCGCGGACTTCTGAAACCCATGTCGTCGAAACCCCCGGTTTTTCCGGGAGTTTCTTTTGGGCGAAGCGCCGATGGGCTTTGCGTTGCCACTGTCGGCGAGCACGCCTTCGCCATGGCTCCAGCCCGTGATGGCCGGCACTATCTTGTCACGGGCTGGCGTATCCGCCGGCCCATGGCCGAATGGACGCGCGGCGATTTCTACGGCCATGTCGGTGAGCTTGCGGATGAGGCGGCGTTTCGCGCGCATGTCGAGGAGAATGCCCTCGACCAGCAGCGGCGCGCGGCTCTCGGACGTCGCGAGATCTACTCCCGTGCCCACACGCCGTGGGGAACGTCGCAGGGAGCAACCGTCTATGCCGAGGGCGTCGTGGCTCACTCAACGGCAGGCCATGGCGGGTTCCATCTGTCGGCGGAGCGAAATCGCAAAGTCCATGAGATGCTCCGTGCCAATGACGGCTGGTATGAAGAGGACTGCCATTGGGCGGCCGTCGCCCAGGCCTTCCCCCAGTTGTTCACGGACTTCGAGAACGATTGTGCGGAAAAGTCGATACGCGACTGGTACCCGGATGGCTGGGAGGCGATTCACGAGAGGGTGCTCGAACCCGGCCAATCCGCGAAAAAGGACGAGCGGGCATTTTTCGAGAAGCATGCCGATGACTGGGTCGTGGTGTCGGCGATCCGTTCCGGGCACCAGCCCGGTTTCACCGAGGTTATCGCGACCCCTGGCGGCAGGCGCGGACCGGGCACGGAGCAACGTCGCTTTCTCGTTGCGACCGACGAATACCATGTCGGCCGCTTTGGATTCGTCATCGACGTTGCGCGCCATCGCGTCTATGGCGGGCCCTCGAGCTTCATGGATTGGCAGGGGAGGGAGACATAATGTCCGTCTCCGGTCGCCGCGCACAGCTCTTTCGCATGGAGGAGGCTCGGCGCCAGACACAGCGCCAACTCGAAATGATCGACCGGCAGATCATGAGGCGGATGACGGCGATTATTCTGCAGCTCAAGCCCCAGCGTACCGACCCCCAACGCCAAAACCCTGCTGATGCCAGGACCTTTTCTGGAACGGTATCGATCGAACCTTGCCGCGATCACACAGGAAAGGCAGCACGAAATCGGTGCGCTCTCACGCAAACTGGCCAGGCAGGACGCTGCAATCGCAGCACTGCGTGACAGGATCCAGCAGGACCTGCTGCGTGCCTAATGCTGGTGTCTGCTCAGCGCTTGCGTACGAATTCACTTCGCAACACCAGCCCCTTGATCGCATCATTGCGGCAATCGATTTCATCGGGATTGTCGGTGAGCCGAATCGACTTGATCACCGTGCCCTGCTTCAGGGTCTGGCCGGCACCCTTGACCTTGAGGTCCTTGACGAGGACGACGGAGTCGCCGTCGGCGAGCACATTGCCGGCGGCATCGCGCACTTCAATTTTCCCGGCAGAAGCTGCAATGGCAGCCATCTCCGATGCTGGTCGCCATTCCCCTGTCGTGTCGTCATAGACGTAGTCGTCATTCTGATCGGTCATTGCTGCCCTCGTTTCGGAGTTGAACACGCTACGCTGTCAGCCCAACATGGGAGCAGGCCAAAGAGTTGATCCGCAGCGGCGGACCGGCGCAGCTCATCTATACCGGCAGGAGCCGAAGTTCAAACCGCTGACGTCCCTCGCGCAGCCTGGCGGGCAGGCGGATTGGCGGCGGGAATGAACACTGCATTTCCTCGCGCATGCCGATGTCCGAATTCATCCCTTGCCGGTCTTCCCGGCGGGTTTGCCGCGGTCTGAACCGGCGGCTGTCCGCTTCAAGGCCGCTATCGCGCCGCGGGGCGGCCGGATCCCGCCGATCTCGGCAAGGCTGGCCCGCGTCCCGCGCAGGGCCAGTGAAGAACTGACCCCGCTTGTCCGCAAGCCAACCTCGCTCGCCTGGCAGGCTCCGGACCCTGAAGCGTCCAGCTTCCGCCGGTTCCTTTTGACCGCACCCGCAGGAAAGACCGGCAAGGGCCGGAACACCTGGGGCATCGCTAGAAAGGAAAGCTCAATGTCCAGTTCAACCCGCTCCACCAAGGCCAAGGCCCGCGTCGTCCAGCTCCGCAAGGGCACAACCCTCGAAATGGTCCGGCTCTGCTGCCCGGATGGCCACCAGGCCACCCTCATTTCCGAAAGCTTCGGCCTCTCCATCCTCGACAGTGACGGCATCCGTGAATTCCACGAGCGCAGTCTGATCGAAAGCGCCGATACGCTCTCCGAGGGCCTTTCCGAAAAGGCCATGCAGATCCACCTGCAAAGAATCGTCGGGTCCCATGTCGGCTCCGCCTTTGGAGCAGGCCAGTTCTACTCGAAGGCCGTCACCGAGGCGAAGGATGCCACGGCCAGGCTCGCCAATGACACCCGCGACGAGGACATTGACGGTCCGGTCGGCTTCGACAGCAAGGCCCAGCGCAAGCGCCAATTCGCCGCCGAAATGGGCCTTCAGGCACATGCGCTGCGCATGGCCGCCGAGGGCGCCGTTGCCGCCTACGAGCACATCGTCGGCGAGAGCTGGAAGCCCTACGAACGCCAGACCGAGAACCCCGGCCAGACCGTCAACCGGCAGGCAGCCGATCTCCAGATGGCGGCCCTTGGCTAACTGCCATCGGGCGGAGCTTCGGCTCCGCTTGATCTTCTCATACTGAGGCTGGTGTCCGTTCGGGAGCCGACCTCTTTGCGTGTGCCAAAGGCACCCGGCTCAAAGATGGACACGGCAAGGGATTAAGACCGCGCCAATCGCGGCCGTCACGAATGATAGTCCTGCTCCGGTCCTCGTCCCGCGAAACGGCTGCGCCGTCCTCCACTGACGTTGCGGCCCGCAAGCGATGGTTCTCAGCTTCCCTATCGATCCTCCGCGGGTTCGCGGACCTGCGGTCCTGCGCGTGCGGACCTCGTGACGGCCGCGATTGGCGCGGCCTCGAATGGAGGTTTGAAATGGACAGGAACAACAACAAGCCCCGCGTCGACATCTACGCGAAAATCACCGATCGTATCGTCGCGGATCTGCAGAAGGGCGTGCGTCCCTGGGTCAAACCCTGGAGCGTTGCGAATACGACCGGTCGCATCACACGGCCGCTCCGTCACAACGGCCTGCCGTATCAAGGGATCAATACACTGCTTTTGTGGTCGGAGGCGGTCGCGAGGGGCTTTGTCTCTCCGGTCTGGATGACGTTCAAGCAGAGTGCGGAGCTTGGGGGTCATGTTCGCAAGGGCGAGACTGGCTCCATGGTTGTTTACGCCAGCCGCTTCACCAGGACCGAAACCGACGCGCATGGCGAGGAAGTCGAGCGGGGTATTCCGTTCCTCAAGGCCTACACGGTGTTTTGCGCCGACCAGATTGAAGGTCTGCCGCCGCACTATCATGCGGCACCAGAGCCTGCCGCCGATCCTGTCCAGCGCATCGAGCATGCCGACCGTTTTTTCGACAACACCGGAGCGGTTGTGCGGTATGGCGGAGACAAGGCCTATTATTCTCCCTCTTCCGACCACGTGCAGTTGCCGTCACCGGAATTTTTCCGGGATATGGCTTCATTTGTCGCTACGAGAGCACACGAGACCCTGCATTGGACATCGGCTCCTCAGCGGCTGAACAGGGACCTCAGCCGCTACCACAAGGATCGCACGGATCGGGCGCGCGAAGAATTGCTCGTCGAGCTTGGTGCTGCGATGCTCTGCGCAGACCTCGATATCGTCCCCGAGCTCGAGCCGAGACCCGATCATGCCGCCTATATTCAAGGCTGGGCCAGCCTGCTGGGCAGCGACAAGCGGGCGATCTTTCAGGCAGCCGCCCACGCACAACGCGCGGTCAATTATCTCCACGAATTCCAGCCGCAGGCGGAAGAATTGGGGAGGGCGGCCTGATGCTACGCTCTCCGCTGTTGCAAGGGGAGAGCGCCGAGCCCTCCCCGATCCGCTTTCGCGTCATCAGTCTGGGCGCCGGAGTGCAATCGACCCCTTCGTCCTGATGGCGGCACACGGTTATTTTTGCCCTATATTCGCCGAGACTTGCTGGGAAGCGGCCGTTGTCTACGACCATCTTCGCTGCTTGCCTCGCCGAATGTGCTGCCCTTTGCGCGAAATCTCCCCAACGTCGCTTAGGGCAAGCATCGGGCACCGATTCCCGTTTTACCCCGGCACGGTGACCGGGATTTCCATGCGGATAAGCCGAGCCGCGAGACCATAGAGAAGCGCATAACTCGGCGGGATGCCTCAACTAGGTCGACATCTTGACGTGGCCGGCTAAGGCCAGCTCGACCTTTGGCCAAATGAAGGATGTGCGGCGTGTGATGGTCCAGTTTGGCAAGCGTCGTTGGCTCGGCAGAGCACATCAGGGTGAGGCCCCGCCTTGCGGCTGGCCCCGTTCGGGCGGTAACCCGGGGCCGAACCCTGATCAGCCGGCTGGTGCCGGCGTCCAGCCCAAAGATGCCTATCGATGTCTGCTATGCGGCCGCTCCTGCTTGAACAGCAGATTATCGGGCTCCTGGGACTCGCCTCGCGGCCCGTCATCGTTCGACCGATATCAGGAGGCGGGTGCGTCTCTTTCCGAGCTATCCGTCGTTCTACAATGACGCGTGACGGGGACGGCCAGGCTTGATGATGCCTGACGTTAGTCGAAGTTGCGGTGATCATTCCGATGGGAGCTCGACCGTCGTCTGGCCGGCGGTTTCATGGAAAGGCCCACCACCTGCGTCCTCGATGGGGCTGGTCTGACCGAAGGCCGTCTTCGCTTCGCTGCGCCTCGTTCTCAAACCCGCAACAGCCGGTCGCGACTTTCTTCCCCTGGCGGCTGCGCCGCCATTCCGCGCGGAACAAGAAAGCCTCCCCTTGGCTGCCCTTCACTGTCGTTGCGGCCCTAAGGACCACCCCATGCGCACGCGCAATGGGGACCCCGGTGGGTGCGGGCCGATCGCCTCCGGTCTGTCGACCGCCATCGAGGTCGCGGTGGTCGCGACCCGAGAAACTCAAGGAGACGACATCATGGCTACCATCGGCAACTTCACTTCCTCGGACACCGGCTTTGCGGGCACGATCAAGACGCTTAACCTCAACGTCAAGGCCAAGCTGGTCCGCGTCGACAACCCCTCCGACAAGGGTCCCCACTTCCGCATCTTCTCGGGTCCGGTCGAGCTGGGTGCGGCCTGGCAGAAGGTTTCCAGGGAAACCGGGCGTGACTACCTCTCGGTCAAGCTGGACGACCCGAGCTTCCCCGCTCCGATCTACGCTACCCTGATCGAGGTGGAAGGAGAGGAAGGCCTGCAGCTGATCTGGTCTCGCCCCAACCGGGACTGATCGCCTCGACGAGGGCTCCGCCGCAAGGCGGGGCCTTCGGCTGTTCCCAAACCAAGCCGCAGGCGGAACGAGAAAGCGTGACGAAGCGATGGCTGCGGAGCAGGGACTCGGATCCCGTCTTTTGGTGGCGTCTCAGTTGGGCTCAGTCGTTTTGAGGAGTCCTGATCGCCTTGGCCGACCTGAAGGTCTCCTATTCAGTTTCAGGCGAAGAGGCTTCAATCGCCAGCATATCCAACCCCTCAATCTCCTGCATCACTTTTCCGGCGATACCCTGCAAGTCACCATACATGCCGACGGTCGACTCGATCACCCCCTGGATCTGCGCCTCGCGCTTGGCCCACAGGCGTGTTGTGGCCTTGCGTTCCTTGGCGAGATCCTCCTGCATATCGGAGAATTTCTCCACGATCGCCTCGACACGGTGGCGGAAGCGCGGACCGGTCAGATAGCCGTAGACCTGTTCCATTTTGGTGGCCTGGCCGTCCTGGGCGAGGCGGGAGTTCGCCAGCTCGATCAGGGATTGCCGAAGCATGATGGCGATCGGGATCGCACATTTGGGATGGGCGACATAAACTCCGTCCACAAGGTCGAAGGTTTCCACGCCGGGAGGCAACGCTTCCGAGATCATCAGCGCAATATCCGCTTTCGCGGCTCGTTGATCTCCTCTGAGTTTCCCAAGCCAGCCCTGGCTCCAGTTCTTGGTGCGTTTCGATTCCCATAAAATGGCGCCGCATGGCTGGCCGGCCGGTCCGACCACGCGGTGTAGGACATCTCCGCCGAACTCGCCCTTGGCAACCGGCTCGATGGTGTCCATCGGGAACCGGCTGGCAATGATAGACTCGAGCTCAAGCTCGAGGACCTCGCCCTGCAGCTGCTGCGAGCCCTGTTCCGCCCGGCGCTTCAGCTCCTCGATCTGGCGCTGCATGCCGGCGATCTGTTCTTCTTTTTCCGCAACCTTCATTTTGAGGCCGTCTTCGGCTTCGGACCTCGCCTTTACGCGAACGGCGTCCAATCCTTCCTGGATCTTCCTTTCGATGGTCAGCGCCATCTCGCGCTTTTCATCGTCAAGCGCACGCTGCTGTTTTAGGAATTCCGCCTGTTGCTGCTGGGCCTCGGCGAGCTTTTCGTCGCGCGCCTTCAACGTCGCCTCCAGCTCGGCAAGCTTGTTATCCCTGTCCTCCAGGTCTACCGAAAGCAGCAATTTTGCCTTGCGTGCTTCCTCGACCGCGATTGCGGCACGCTCAAGCTTGATTTGCTCAGCCACTTGGTTGCCGATGTCCTCTTTGGCGGCGTCGATCGCCGCCTGCTCGCGTTTAAGCTTTTCCTCCCGGGCCGCCATGGACGCGTTGCTCTGCTCCAAACGCCGTTCATAGTCCTCGCGAGTCGCGGCAATCAGCGGCGCCGCGAGCGACTCGTTGAGCTTGATCTCCGTTTTGCAGCTCGGGCAGCTGATTGTGGTTCGTTGAGAATCCTTGGCTGCACAGTCATTGGCGGGCTGACTCACTGAGGGCTGATGTAGCTTCAGATTATATAATATCGACCGCTTTTGGAAAAGAACAAACAGTGAACCTTGCTGTTATCCCCAGTGTGCGGACGGAATGGCTATTTCGTCGTCGAATTCCCGCAAAACGGCACGGTGAATCCACCGTCTTCTACGAATGACTGTTTCTCTTTTGCGATCTGATCGGCAATCCGCGGGAACTTGACCCGAGAATGAAATCAAACACCGGTTGAGGCTGACCCAGCCTTGTCGCCTGCAGGGCTGCCGGAATCCTCGCTGCGGCTTCGGCCTGTTCGGCAAGCAGCGAGCTTCCGCTAACGCCCACATTTCTCCGCTATTGCGGCGATACATTCCTCGAGACGCTCCAGGCGCGATTTCGCAATACGAAGTTCATTCCCGGCGTCGAAACGTCGATGGCGCCCCTGAGGTGTGGTCGCAATGAGGTTGCGCTCCAGTTCGGCAATGTGCGCACGCACCTGTCGGGCATCGTCCTGACGCAACGCCTTGATCCATCCACGCCCGCGCATCAGTCTTCCTGCCAGCACCCCGAAAGTCATGCCCGAGTTATGCCACCGAGACCCTAATTTGCGGCAAGCCGAAACAGTCGAAATTTAACTTCCGCTAATGCGATTATATTTTTGACGAGGCATTCATCCGGTGGAACGGCCCGTTGAGCGGGCCCGATAGGATTCTGGACTTTGCGAGTATTTTGGGCGCATTCTTTCGCCGGGGAGAAGGGGCTTGGATAAATCCCGCTACGATGATCGGTCAAGCTCGTTGCGCAAGCGCACTGGCGCAGGACGCTCGCTCGTACGCCGCTGGGCCAGCGTGCCGATGCGCCTGGTCTTGGTGACCGTGGCTGCGGTTTCCGCTCTGGTGACGCAGTTTGTCATGCATAACAGCGGATCGCTGCCGGAAATCAATCTGCAGAACGTAATCAAGCCGAGACCGGTAGCAATTTCTGGGATCGCATCTGTGATCGATGGCGACACGATCCAGATCCATGGCCAGGGCATTCGCTTCAATGGTATCGATGCACCGGAGTCAGCACAGCAGTGCGACGACGCCAACGGCTTCCACTATCAATGTGGCGCGAAGTCCGCCGCCGCTCTCGATGCCTTTCTCGCCGCCTCGCGACCGGCCCAGTGCACGTTTGTGTCCTGGGATCGGTACGGCCGCTATGTGGGCAATTGCAGGCGGGCCGATGGTGCCAGCGTCGCCGCCTGGATGGTCGAGAACGGCGAAGCTCTTGATTGGCCGAAATACAGCCAAGGTGCCTACGCCATGCTGCAGGAGAAGGCCAAGGCAGCAAGGGTTGGCATCTGGGCAGGAACGTTTGAAGCGCCCTGGGACTGGCGTGCCGAGCATCGCGCTGACAACGACCAGCCATCGACGATCGCTCCCGTGCTCGCTGCATCGCCCGGTGCCTGCAACATCAAGGGCAACATCAACGCCCGTGGTGAGCACATCTATCACATACCTGGCCAAGAGTATTACGATCGCACCGTCATATCGACCAGCAAGGGAGAGCGATGGTTCTGCAGCGACGAAGAGGCGGTGGCCGCCGGTTGGCGCAACGCAAAGCGTTAAGCCACAAGGGCAGGTGTTGCCCTGCTTTTATACTGCGCTGGCGCGGGCCGTGGGAACGGTGATTGCTTCGGCAGGGCCCCGAAAGTGCGAGCATGCGGCAGCGTCGAGATCACTGACTTCACGACGGGCGACATCGCGCCAGCGCCGCGTACACGAGCGACTTCCGTTCCTCACGTCGCCCCAGCGGCTACCCTGTCAACTAGACAACCAGACGGGATCGCTTCTGCGCGTCGGGCGGATCGCGGCTGATAGCCGCGCATCCGCTTGGCGCGCAGCAGCTCGAGGAAAAGGGCGACGGCTTCGCCCTCGGTATCAAAGGAGTGCTGTACCGTGCGGCCGGTGGTTCCGATCCGGCCCCAACGCCGGACCAGGCAGGTCTGGCCGAACAGGGTCTCCTCGATCGACAGTGCATAGAAGCGCGCCATGTTCCGATCCGCGTCGCGGCGTTCGATACAGAGGCGATAGAGCTGCGCGATCATTGCGGACAGAATCGCGCAGCCGGACGCGCGCGTCCAATGAATGGTTTGAATCAGCGGACGCGGATCGATTCACTCTGGTGATGGATGGAACCGAACGTCAGTCGTTCAGCAGCGTCTTTGATGGCCTTCCCCGGAGAGATGTAGCCAATCCTCGTTGGGCCGTATCGTGCGCGGTCGGTCGTAACGAAAATCGACGCTAATTGGCGCGTCTGGCTACCTCGGCTGCCGAGCAAGGAATTCCGTTATCAGGCCCTGCACCACCTCCTGCATGGTTGTTCTGTTGCGCGCGCAATGGACCTGCAGCTCGATCATCTGCGAGACCGGAATGCGTGTGTGCAGCCGGGCTGTCTCGCCGTCTGCCTTTGGCCTTTCGAGCTTCGCTTTCGCCTCTCTGGCCGAGCGGGGTCTCGTCTGCTGCTCCAGGTTGTCGGTTTCGCTGATGCTGGATTCCACTATGGCAGCCATGTTGCGCGAGAACGGATCATCCGAACGGGCACGCGGTTTCAAGGCGGGCAGCGGCAATTGGTTTGCGGTCCGATCGCCTTTCTCGTTCATTGCGGGGTGGCTCCGTTCAGTTTGCGGATGATCTCGGCGGTCAGGGCATTCGTCTGGTCGCGAGCGTCCTCGACGGCCTTGTTCACGGGCTGGACTTCGTAAAGCGTCCCGGCGGTTGCGATTGAGGCGAAGGTCGGCCGTTGCGACAAAAAGGTCTCAAGCACGCTGGCGTCGGCCTGCCGCAGCAGCTGGATCGCCGTGCGGAAGGCCATCGTGTTGTGTTCGATCCCCGAAACCATGTTGAGCACCACCGCGTAGGGAATTTCGCGGTGGCGCCCTCCAAGTGAGCGGATGTGCCGGATCAGACCGAGGCATTGCTTGACATCGAAGACGTGCGCTTTCGTCGGAATCAGCACGAAGTCGGCGTTGGCGACGGCCGGGCCGAGTGCAGCCACGGCCGTGCCCTGGACATCGACCAGCAGCAGGTCCTCGGCGTCGGATTGCGCCAGGCGATCGATCAGGTCGTCGGTCGAGCTGATGGGGATGACGTCGATGTTTGAAAGCGCGTACCCGGCTCGGCGACTGTTCTTGCTCCACTCCACCGCGGACAGTTGCGGATCGGTGTCGAGCACCGTCACCCGATGACCGGCGGCGGCGAATTCGCCCGCGAGCAGGATGGTGGTCATGGTCTTGCCGACCCCGCCTTTGGGAGAGGCCACTGTGATTTGCACCGCGCGTTGTTCCGGCATTGTTTTTTCCCAATGTTGCGTCACTTTGGCGTCAAGGCGCATAGGCGATTTGGCGCCAAAGCGACTTTCTTGCATTATGACGATGCGCCGATGCAACAAAGTGCCGAGGCGCATAAGTACCTGTGTGATAACATGAATTTGCACATCGGTGCAATGTCCCAGGGATGCATGATCGGCTCTGGATTAATGTGTCAGTGAGTCAGTATAATGTTTCGTATTGAATTGACAAGATACGCAATTTGGGTCCAAATTGGCTGAGCAGGTCGTCGCTTCGCTTCGACCTGGACCGTCTTCGACATGAGGCCCATCCGCCATAGCGAGGAATTGTGGACACCAGCGCCGCCCACAAGGACACCCGAAAGCGTTCCCGGATCGATATTGGGCCGGAGGCGGGCGCGCTCCTGGATGAGGCCTGCAAGGTGTTCCAGCTTGACCGAGCGGAGACGTTGCGGCGCATTATCCGGGCCAGCCTGGATGTCGGTCCCGCTCTGTCAGCTGAGAATTCACGCACTGTCGCGGCGCTGGCCTCGCAAGTCCGGATGGTCGGCCGAAACCTAAGCCAGCTTCTCCATGCCATTCATTCCGGCCACGCCGTCCCCATGGAGGCGGCGTTGCCGATTTGGGAAGCACTGGATGAGAGGGTGAAAGCCGTCGACGCCGAATTGACGGCGATGACGATCGCTCATGGCCTGAAACTTCGGAAGGCGGCGCATCTGCTGGATGGTGAGGGCGCGTGAACCTCGACCAGTCTTCCATACAGGCCATAGCCGATCGGATTCGCGCGAGCGCGGCTTTTGAAGAAGAGAACCGCAAGCGCCGGCGTCGGGCCCTGTTGTCCTTTGCTGGAAATGACGATGATGGGTTGTTCAAGACGGTTCGCGGCCGGAAGGGGGAGGGCGGTCTCGGGGCAAGCCAGCCACCGGAACCTGCCGTGCCGCGCTCGTCTCCCGGGGAACTGGAGCCGCCGCGCGGTAAAGCCGGGCGCCTAAACCTCGCCCTGCCAGCGAAGCGACGGAAGCTCGCCGGCGGACCTCGGCCGAGGGCCGCTGCCTACAGGCTGGCGGCCGGGTATCAGCCGGCCGTTCTGAAGGTGATTTCCTACGGGCATGGCGTCACAAGGGCAGCCGCCATCGGTCAATATATCCAGAAGGAGGGCGTCGCGCTCGAGACGCATGACGCGCGTATCCTGGCAACGCAGGAAGCTGTTGCCGAGGAAATGAAACGGTGGGGCAAGGGTTTCGACAAGCGGCGGGAGAGCGAGGATGTGGCGACGTTTCGGCTGTCGCTGGGAGGGCAGGAGAATGCCGAGCGCCTTTCACAGGCAGTTCAGGCAGGTTTCGCCGGCCACGGTTTCGCCTATCGTATCGACACACTGCAGGACGGATCGAGCGTCGCGCGCGTCGTCGCGACCATGGCCGGACACAGCGTCGTGTGGGGTGAGAACGGGGATGACAAGGTGAAGCATCGGTTTCACTTTTCCGATCGACGCCAGCAGGATCGCCAGTTCTCGGCACCGACCCGGGCCATGATCGCCTCGCGGATCTCCGAGGCGCTTGGGGTCAAGGAGGATACCGTTTCGGTGAAGCCAATTGGGGAGCCCAGCCACGGCAAAGCCGGTGTCGTGTTCCAGCTCGCGCGCCTTAGCCATGACGGAGCGGCGATCGGCGCCGACGGCGCCGCGATCGCGTCTGAGGAGGCGGTTCGGCAGACCGCGCAGTCCTGGGACAAGACCCTGAATTCCTACAAGCCTCGCGACACCATGCACATGATCCTGTCGGCCAAGGCGGGCGAGGACAGGCAAGCTCTGGTAAGGGCCGCACGTGGGTTCCTGCATGAGCAGTTCCCCAATCACAAATTCGCCTTCGGCATGCATGCCGACATGGCCGAGGAGGGCGGTCATATTCATGTCCACGCCATCGTTGCGGTGAAGGGTGAGGACGGTGAGCGCTTGCGACCAGGTCCGGCCCAGCTTCGCCAATGGCGCGCGCTCTATGCCCAGCACGCACAAGCGCAGGGCATGAAAATCGTCGCGACCTCCGCAGCCTATCGAGCGTCATCACAAAGCTATGGCCCGCGCGACAAGGCGATTGTGGCCACGGCCGAAAAGCCGCGGCCGGGCAGGGAGGCGCGTGACCGCGCCTACGCCCGTGCAAACCCGCACGTCATCGAGAAAGCCCGCCAGCGGATCGACTACGCGAGGGCCAACCCGATAAAGATTCCGATTTCGGCGCGCCAGCTGCAGGCCACCCAGGCAAGCCTTCGGGACTGGCACTCGGTTGCTGCTTCCCGGCCGGATAACGCGATAGCGAGTCAATTCATTGTTCGGATGACGCAAGCTTCCCGATCCGGTACTGTTGTGGTCGCTATTCGAGATGGAAAGGGTGTTCAAATGAGTTCAGATGCCAGTGCGGACCAGATGCGGGAAAACCTAAAACAGATCAACGAGACCGTTAACAAGACAGCGGCCATGATGAACGGCCAGACGAAAGCGGAGTTCTTACGGCGCGCAGCGCCCACCATGGAACTGCTGGCGATCCGGACGGATCTCAAATCCCTGCAGGAAGGCGGCGTCACGCATGTCAGCGAAGACCAGGCCCATCGGATTGCCGGCGCGCGCGCCGAAGCTTTGATCCATCGCGCCCAGGAGATCGAGGCCGCTGAGCGGCTTGAGGCCGATCGCGCTCGCGAGATCCGTAATCGCGCCATCGAGCAGGAGATCCGCGACGAACGAGCCGGATCGGCTGATCCGACCTCGCTTGAGCAGGTTGCGCAAGACCGCGAAATGGTGCGCAACGCCGAAAGCATCGCCGCGAAGGAAGCGCGCGAGGCACAAGCCGCAAGCGAAGCCGCGCGATCATTGGCACAGAATCCTAACGAGCGGCTTGATCCCGAGATCGTCAAAGGCGAACGGCTCGAAGAACTGCAGCGCCTGCAGTCGAGGAGCATCAACACCGCTCCAGTCGAAGGCGAAGAGCCGGATTCACAGAAGCCGCAAAAGCAGTAGTTGCCTCGCCACGCAGCACTGCGTGGGCTCGTTGTTCCCTAAGCCGGGCTCTGGCAGCGGCTCCGTTCGGCACACGCTCGCGTCCAAACGAGTGTACTCCGAGGAAAGACGATGATTAGACATCTCGTGATTATGCAACCTCCTTCACCCGGATTTCTATATCCAGGTGAGCGGAGGCGGCGATGTTGACGAGCGCGTCAAGCGAGAACTTGGCGAGCTTACCGCGCAGCAGATCATTGATACGAGGGCGCGTCAGGCCGAGCCGCTTGGCGGCTTCCTCCTGGGGAATGCCCCAACGCTGGACTGCCTTACGGATTTCGTAGAGCAGCGCCGAGCGCGCCTTGAGGTTTGCTGCCTCCTGTTCGGTGTCCGCCAGGGCGTCCCAGACGTTCTCATAGATTTCTACGTTCATCGTTCTGCCTTCCATCGTTTTAGCCGTTGAGCCGCCAGATCGAGGTCTTTCTTGGATGTGGCCTGTGTCTTCTTCTGGAACGCATGAAGCACCAAAACGCGGTCCTCCAGCGTCGCCAGATAGATGACGCGAAACGCTCCCGATGCCTCCCGAACCCTGATTTCCCTGACGCCGGCCCCCACGATCTGCAGAGGTTTCCAGTCGTCGGGATCGTCGCCGCGCTGGACAAGTTCGAGCTGCCAGCCGGCCTCTATCCGCGCATCGTCAGGAAACGCTCGAACATCCGCCCGGCTGCTTCCAAGCCATTCAATCACCTTCATCGGGGTGCACTGTATCGGTTTTGATACATGTTGGGTAGAGTGAAAATCAATCGCGTTTTACGGACCAGCAATCAGCTCACGTCCCCACCAAGAACCGGGAGGCGCAACGAAACGGTTCGATGCGCCCGCCATCGGATTAGAGACGCTTCGTCTTGTTCTCACACTCGACATAGGCACCGAAGGCACAAATCGCTCATTTGTATTCAACTGAATTTCACGTCCTAGCGATCGCCGTGACGTCTAATTTGATCCTGCAGCGCCTCAAGAGCGGCTGACGGTAGCCCGTCGACATCTCCGCTATCCACTGACGGTGACAGGGAACGAGCGCCGGCCTCCACTTCCTGATCGAGCGATGCGAGCAGCGCGGCGATCGACGTGGACTTGTTTCCCGGCCGGACTTGGAATTGCAAGACACTCGCCTTGCCTTCAGACGCACTCGGGTCGGACGTCTTTGATGCTGCCGGCGCCGATCGCCGGCCAAGGGTGGGAAGCGGCCGCGGCGCATCATCAGCCGTCTGATCGGCCCGCTTCGGCTTCAACTCCGGAACTTCAGCGGCGACCTCGGCCTTTGCTTCAGCCTCACCGCCCGTTGAAAGGCCTGAGCTTGGCAGCACCTGTGGTGCGTCCGCGCTGTCGCTCTTTACTTTCGGCTTTAACGCGACGGGATCAGCCCTTTCAGCCGCCGCACCAGTCGCACGCGGCACCGCATCGGCATAGGCTGTATCGCCCGAAACCGGCGCTTCGACGGTATCAGGTTCCCCCAACTCGAAAGGGGCCGCCGGCGCGTTGTTAGCCGCCGCTTCGACCTCCGCCATGGAGCGCAGCGGAAGATCCTGCCATCGTGAGAGAGGCGGAACCTTCAAGCGCCGGTGCCGAAATTCCTGATAGGTCGCCTTATAGGGCGCGTCCTTATAATAGGTGATCTTGCGCACCATGAAACCAGGGGGGCTCGAGCCCAGAACCACGGCCTGCTTCGCCGGCATTTGCCGAAGCTCCGCCGCCGTCCGGAACGGCCTTTCCTGATAACTTAAACTCTTGTCTCGGGCCCCAAATATACCTTGACCAGCCCTGATGATCGGGGTGGGCACCTCGATCGTGGTCGGTCCCAGCATTACAGAGACATGTTCCGAGGTCTCCACGTCGTTCATGCGGATGAAAAGCTTCACCTGACACGCGGTCACCGTGGTGTGCCGCGTCGCTTTTCCATAGACTTCGTCAAGCTGGGCAAGATCCTGCAGGATCAGGACCATGCGAAAGCCATAGCCCGCGTTGATCGCCAGCTTGGAAACGATGGACTCCATTTTGCCGAGCTGGCGAAACTCGTCGATCATCACCAGGACCTGATAGGGCTCGTCCGGGCCTGGCGAGGAAGCCATCAGCACATCATGGATTTGCTGAACCAGGAGTTTGATGATGGGCCGGAACACGTCGAGCTGCGCCACCGAGCAGCCGATGAAGAGAGCCGTCGGGTCCTTGCGAAACTTCGAGATATCGAAATCGGTCGACGCCGTAGCGGCTGCAACGAGATCATTGGTCCAGGGGTTGAGAGCCGCCGTCAGGTTGAAGTAGGCCGAGTTTCGCGTTTCCTTTTCCAGCGCAATGAACTGGTTGAGCCCGTGCACGACCCACGAAGGCAGATATTTTTCCTCCTCATTGCGGATATTCGTCAGCACCCTGAGAAAATCCACGCCGGTCGAAAGAAGCATCGCGACGGCGCGCAAATGACGCTGCCCCTCATAGCGTGGTGACGTCAGCACGTAGCCGATCATGGCCGAAAGCAGCTGCCGGCCGGCGCGCGCCCAGATCTCGGAACTTCCTGTCGCCTCGGGGATGATGAAGGAAGAGACCACCGCGCAGTCCGTTGGCATGCGCGCATCGCGCCGGATGAAATCCAGCGGATTATAGCGATGCGAATCCTGCTCGCCGGGCGAAAAGAAAAAGACCTTGTCGCCGAGCGCCTGCCGGTGCGCACCGAACGCCTCGAAGTTCTCCCGCTTCGGATCGAACCACACCGAGGATCCTCGCCACATATAACCGTTCGGAATGACAAAGCTGACGCCCTTGCCCGATCGGGTCGGCCCGACCACCAAGACGTGCGCGGGCTCGTCCGAGCGGATCGTCGCCCCACCCATCTTGCCGAGGATCAAGCCTTGCTTTGCCAGCAGGTTTTTCCTTTCGGCGTCCCTGATCGTGCCGAACCGCGCATTGCCGTAGTGCTTTGGCTTGCGGTTGATCAGGCTTGCAAAGACCAGGCCGACGCCGATCGCCACGACAACCGCGACCGCCATCGCGCCCCGGATGATCGTCTCGCCCTGCGTGGGATGATAGGCCAGGCGCTGGCTGAAATGCTGCCAGGCAACGAACAGGCCGCTTAGGCTGCGTTGCGCGTTCTGGTACTTTAGAAGCCCCCAGCGCGAGGCGCCTTCAGAGGGGAGCGCGGGAGTCCACCGCCATGTCGCCACCAGCTCGTAGGCCAGGCTCCAAAGGGCAAAGAAGGCGGCGAGGCCGATGAGGCCGAGGAGAAGCCTATAAGCGAATACGCGAGACATTCTGGGGAACCTTTCTGGCGGCTCTCCATTCGGTCATGCGGTTGAACCAGATCGCCGAAGTTCCGCGCCAGCCGCCCCGGCGCGTTTGTTGGATCACAATCGGCAGGACCGACCGCACGTAATCGATGATCTCTGCCTTGCTCAGCCCGAGCCCAGCCTGCATGACCATCAATGCTAGCTGCTCAAACGCACCGGTCGGGCTGTCCGCATGGATCGTCGTGATCGATCCGGGATGACCTGTGTTGACGGCGCGCAAGAACGAATAGGCTTCCGCTCCCCGGATCTCGCCCAGGAAGATTCGATCCGGCCGCAACCGCATGGCGGCTTGCAGCAGCGTTTCAACGGTCACGTGCGCCAGGCCCTGGTCGCCCTTTGATGCGACGAGGGGCAGATAGTTGGGCTGGTGTGGTTTAACCTCTCGCGTATCCTCAATGGTGAGGATCCGCTCATCCGAAGGCACCTCGTGCAAAATCGCGTTCAGAAACGTCGTTTTGCCCGACGATGTGCCTCCTGAAAGCAGGATCGAATACCGTTCCCGCACGGCCAGGCGGAGGAAATCCTCGATCTTGCCGGCGTCGAGATATTCGCAAAGGGCGCTGTCGGTCTCGCTCAATTCGCCGGGATCCTGGACGGAGATCGTATCGAACGACCCCCGCTTCCGGTAATCGTCAAGGCGCATATCCTTCACGACCTGCTTGCGGATCGCGAAGGCGCCTCCTGTCGGCGTCGCCGGCGCAAGCACGCCCTGGAAGCGTTCGCCGCCGGGTAGGGCGGCCGAAAGCAAGGGATTTTCCTCGCTGATCGATTGCGAGGATGATGCCGCTATACGTTCCATGAGGTAAGTGATCGCGGCGCGGTCGAGCTCGGGGACGTCGAAGTGCTCCATATGTGTCGAGCCAACAATTTCGACCCACACAAGCCCAGGCCCGTTTGCACAGATTTCGACCACGCGATCGTCGTCGAGCCAGCGCCGCACCGGCTCCAGCGCCTTATTTAGAAAGACGGTTCTTTGCTGCCCGCTCACGTCGTATCTCCCTCAACGCCTCGCGTACCGGGTCCGGATAGAACTCCGAAAAATCGAGGTCCCGGCGGACGAACACCATGATGCGCGACCCCTGATCGACATGGATCGTGGGCGCGATATTGATCGAATTTCGAAGCGCCTCTTCGGCAATGCGGTTGAGGCTTTGCGAGACCTGTTGCGCGCCGATCTGGCGGGCGCTCTGCAAGTATTGGTTGGGCTGCGTCTGGATTGTCACCGTCTGTCCGGTCTGCGGGTCCGTGTAGGTCTGGTTGGTGTTCGACCCATTCTGGTCGTTGCCAAGGTTGGCGATGAATTGCGTCGCACCGCCCACGACACTTAGAAGGATCGCCGAGCCGAACCGCTCGAAATAATGGTTGTCGACCTCGCCCGGCATGCCGCTGCGACCGAGCTCGTCGGTGCCGGTCGAGCCGAGCTGCACCGACATGCCGTCCGATCGAAGCAGGCGTGTCCACACTATGAACACCCGCGTTTGGCCGGTTGCGAGGCCACTGCGATATTCACCGATAAGGCGGGAGCCAGCGGGGATCAAAACCCTGCGACCGTCGAACGACCACACATCCTCCGACACGACGGCCCGAACCATACCGGCAAGATCGCTCTGGATCGCGGTCTCGAGCACGCCTTTGATCATCGTCCCTTGGGCGACCAGAGCGTCCGTGCGCAGGTTCATCGTGGCTTTCGATGTATCCGCTCCGCTCTGGCTCGCCCTTGCCAAAAAACGCCGATTGGGGTCCTCCTCGCCCTCGCCTGCGTTTCCGGCCGCCGCTGCATCCGCACCATTGCCGCCCAATGCTGACGCACTGCCAGGCGCATCGCCGCTATCGACGACGAGCTGCTTGGCGCGCAAGCGCTCCCATTTGCGGCGTTCCTCTTCTTCTTGCCTGCGCCGTTCTTCCTCAGCCAGACGACGGGCCTCGGAATCATCCTGCAGCTGTGGTGGAGCTGCAGGCGGTTGCAAGGCTGGTGGAGGGGGAGGCGGAGCCTCGACCGTCGACGGCGGCTGTGCCGGCGCCGCCGGCGGCTCCTCGGAAGCCGTCGGAATTTTCAGGGTGCCGTTATCAAGCTGGGGACGCGGCGTATCGAGCCCCGGTGCGGGAAACTGTGTGGTGTGAAACTCCTCGCCATCCGACGCCGTCAACAGCGGCTTGTCTGGCGCACGCATCGCCGCATAGATCATCCAGCCGGCGAAGACCACCGCACCCAGCGGCACCACGATCTTGAAGAATGTGCTCGCCCCGAATTTTGGCGGGGCGACCACTGTTCCTTCCTCGGCGAGCATTCTGTACTCATTGGGAGATGGCATCAGGCCCCCTCACTTTCCGAACAGTCCCACCGCCGACACGCTGCGGCTCGTAAGGTTCAAGCCCGGTCGGTTCGTTCACATTGTTCAGTCTCAGATTGAAGACGCAGGTTGCTTCGTTGCCGTTGCGCAGCGTCCACTGGTAATTGACCTTGTCGACGACGATGTACGCGCCCTCGCGGCGATAATTCACAAGCGTCTCATTGCGCTCGCTATCGACGACATAGATCGCCGGCACTTCCCCTGCCGGATCGAAGCGGAACCAGGTCTTCACGCCGTCGTCGTAGATCACGAGCGGCTTATTTGCCGACGACCCCTTATAGGCATAGGACGAGTTGGCGTTTTCGGCCTTGAAACCCTGCCGGTTCGGCTGTGCCGCCCGGGCCTGGGCTTCGTCCATCAGCGCCGCGTCAGACACCTCTTCGGGATAGCGGAACTTGATCGCATAGACTTGTTGCGCAACCGGCCGAAACTCGCCGTTGAGGAAGAACACATAGCTGCGCTTGTTGGTCAGGACATTGAGATTCCCGCCCGCATTCTTCTCGATCGGCTTCACAAAGAGCACATTGCCCTTCTTGTTGGGCTCGATGCTCCAGGCCGGGACGTCGCCAGCGCCGAGGGTTTCGATTTTCTCGTCATCGCCGAATTCGATCATGGTCGAGGCGCCATAACTGGCCGGCACCGACACCACATCGTCTTTTTGATACCAGACGAAGCGAATGCGACTGTCACGAGATCCCGCCCGAGGGGTCTGTTCGGCAAGGGCCGGCTGAACCGCGCAAACGCCGAGCCCGATTGCCATCAGGATGCCGGCGACCTTCATTGCGGTGTCTCCGCGGTGGGTGCTGGCGCCGTCTCCTGATCGCGCCGATATTCGAGCACCTGGAAACCGAGCGGATTTTGAAAGCGGATCTCGTTTTTAGCCGGCACGCCGGTGTAGCGGAACCGGATCAACGACACCCAATGCCGCTGCACGGTGTTCGCCTGGCTCTTTTCCTCCGTCATGAACCGGACCAGGGCGGTCCTCTGGTTAGGAAATGTCACGGACTTCACGGTCACAGCCACGACGGTGTTTCGCCCATAGAGCACGACCGGGTTCGTCACCTTGTTTGCCGGGCTGAAAAGCTCGACGAGCTCCCTCGAGGCATCGCCGGCGCTCAGCAATTGCGCGAGATCGAAGTTGTCCTTCAGGGCCTTCGGATCGTAGGTCTCGCGAGCCTTCACATAACGGACGATATCGAACATCCCCATCGACTCGTCCTGCTGCAAAGGCCCGTCGGCCAGCGGCCGCTTGACCTCGACAAACCCGGTGGATTTGTCGACCACCACCATGTAGGGCTCATAAGTCTTGAGCGGCAGCGCAAGGATCAGCGCGCCCACCGCTGCAACGGCAATGACCGAGGCAACGCTTGCCACACACCACGCCAGAGATCGCGACCAGCGATTGCGCCGCGCGATATCTTTTTCCCAGATTGCCGCATCCACGTAGTACGGCAAGGGAGACTCGGTTTCCTTCGCCGGTCCCCCAGCGCTTTCCTTCACATCGCTCATTGGTGCCCCAAACCTATGCGGGATCCGTCAGCTTTCGGGAAAGCCGTGCATATTCCGCTGAATCCTCATACCTTCTCTGTGCGAGGCTCACGCGCGCCCGCTCGCGACCCGCCAGACGTTCCTGCCGCGTGCTCCAGCCCAAGCGTCCCATCAGCCTGCGCTGACCGGCTTGGCCCATCGCTGCGAAGGCGCCGCCGTAGAAGCGCCCGAACGAAGGCGTTCCAATACCAATTCCGCCCGCGAGCGAGGCGGCAACGTTGGTGATTTGCGACAGCAGCAGCACGCCGACGAGGCAGATCAGGATCAGCGGCGCGGCTTCGGTCAAGGTCGTTGTCGCAGCACCATTCGACCGGTTGACCGCGTCGAAATAGGTCTGGGTAATCGAGATGAAGAAGGCACAGAAGGCGTAGACCAGAATTTGCACGCTCATGTACTGCACGATCGCGGTTATCCAGCCGGCGAAGAACCGGGTCGTATAGCCGAACAGCATAAGAATGATGAACACTGGGGCGAGCGCCAGCAAAAGCCAAAGAAAGATCTTCGACAGGATGATGAGGAAGATCGCATAGCCGATGAGCAGCGCGCCGACGACAAGGATGATCGCCGCCAGCACGTAGCCGCCGAAGTTCAACACGCCAAGGCTCTTGATAAAGGCGGAGGTGGAATTGGCGAGCGAATCCCAGATGTTTTGCAGGGCCGTCTGCACGGAGTTGACGGAGTTCAGCCCGGCCGATGTCCCGGTCACATTGGCCGAAACGCTCGTCAGAAGGCTGTTCCCGATCGCGGAAGGTGTCTCATTCGCGAACGAATAGGCATATGTTTGAAAGTCCCCCCAGCTCGTCGCCAGAGCGTAGATGACGAAGGCGCGGAACAGCCGCCAGACCATCTCTTTTCCCGATCCGGTCGAGGTTCCCTGCCAGATGCCGATGGCCCAAAATATCACGTACAGCGTCAGCATCAGGCCGGCGACCCCCACCTGTCCCCCGCCGGTCAGGGCCGACGCGAGGTTCTGGTAGGCTTGCGATACATAGTTATTGCCGAACTGATCGACCTGTTGTAGAAGCGTCGTGATATTGAAGCTCATTTTTTCGCCGCCCCACCTGGAAACAAAGATGGATCGCTATTGAGTGCCTTCATCGGACCGCACTCGAATGGCTTCTTCGCTCCTGTTCTTGGTTCAGGCGCTGCGAACGCCATCGGCTGCATTGGTCCCTCGTCGCGCGAGCATGGAGCCTTGAGCGGCCTGTGGCCGCACCCCGAGGTCGCGACAGCGCTAATGATGGCGGCCGCTGATAGAAGAAAGCGTACCGTCATTGGCCGGACTTGTATTCGAGCCCCCGCGAGGCCTGGGTGATCAGGTTCATACGATCGATGTTTTCCTGATTGGCGGCCGCAGTAGCTGTGTTCACCGCGCCGATCAGCTCGTTCACTGTCAGACCCGTTTGCACCATGATCTGGCTGTTCTGATCGATCGAGCCCTTGATGTCCTGCGCCGTGCCGATCCGTTGAGCGCCCGACTGAAAAGCGCTGGAACGGGTCTTCACCCCATTTTGCGAGGAGTCGACCAGTCCGGTGACCGTGGCCGCGACGTTCACCAGGGCGCTGTAATTCTTATCCATCTGCGTCGTCTGGCCATTGATCAGGCCCGAAATGGTTTTCACCAGCTGCAAGCCATTGATCATGTTCGAAACGATGCCCTGCGATCCATTGCCGAGGCCGGCGAACGACAACGAGCCGCCCGAGATCACGCTACCAAGCGAAGGCGCGTCCCCCATGGAGAAGCCGCCATTGCCCAAGGCCATCTGCGCGAGCTGGCCGGCCTGGCTCGACCGGTCGCCCGTGACGGCTTGCAGCGTCTTTTGCGTATAGTCCATGATGTTGCGGTCGGTGTTGAGGATCTCACTCGTGGCCGATGCAATCTGCCGAGCCTGTTCCAGATTAGCCTCGTCGATCGTAGGCACCTGCGCAAAGGCGATGCCGCCCAAGCCAAGCAAGAGTGCCGCTGTTAACGGAATTCCACGCATAGCGCTTTCTCCTATTGAGCCTGATATTGCTTGATGGCCGACATCAGTTCGTCGGTCGTCATTGTCACGGGAGCGCGGTTCGCGTCCCTTTGGATTTGCGAAAGCACGGGCGAGACGTTTTCAACCGTGTCGGTCGTGCGCGGCGCCGTGCATGCGCCGTCCGTCGACGGACAGCACGGGTTGCCGGCCGTGCCGCCGCCGCTCGTAGCCCCGGGACAGCTTGTCGAGCCACCCGTGCCAGGCGGCGGGGACGCGGGAGTGGGCACCACCAGGCCGGAGGATCCCCGACTTGTCAGTGTGGCAGTGCCGATGTTGCGCACGTTGAAAGCTTGGGCGAAGAACCCTGTCGCCTGGATCACCTCGTTGAAGGTCAGCCCGCCTTGGGCGCGGATTGCGCTGTTGCGGTCGAAGGCTTCCATGACCGTTTTGTCAGTCCCGATATCTTGACCCATGGTCTCGAAGGACTGCTTATTGGGGGCCACCGTTGACATGCTGCCATTCATCCCGCCGAGAACCTGACCGGTGATATCCAACTGGCCCCTTTCGCCGGCGTTGCCGCCGACAGCGCCCGATCCCGACCCGGTCGAGGCGAACGCCGAAGAGCCCTTGATGTCCGGATTGGCCTGTTCCAAGGACGCCCGGCCACTCGCCGGATCGACCGAAGCCTTCGGGCTATTCACGTTCTGCGCCTTTTTGGGTGTCGTTACCGAGCAATTGACGCCCTGCGTGGCGGACTTCGTGTCCTCCTGGATGAGCTTGATTTGAACCTTGTCGGCCTTGTCCTCGCTCCGCTGCGACAGAATAGGACTGTCAGAAACCGGCACGGCCGCCATGACCGTCGATCCCGCGAAAATCGTCACAAGGGCGGCCGTCGCGCCCATAATGGTCTTCATTCCGGGTCCCTCCCAAGAAAGATTGGCAACCAAACCTGCGGATCGTCGCCGACGCGCGCGCGCAGCGCGTCGAGCTCCTGAACCGTCTCAATTCGACCGGAGAGGATCTTGATCGCGTCAGGCATCGCGCCCAGATTGAGGCGCGCAATGACGCTGTCCTGATCATGCTTGATCAGGAATTTGCGGGCTTCGGGCGGGGTTTCGCGGATCCATTTGATCTCGCGCTCCGACAGCCCGAACGCCCTGTGCGATTCCTCGTCGGCCTTCGGGTTGGGGAAAAAAATATTGGTCGGCGTCTGTTCGATCAGCGTGTTGGCGATCGATGACTTCACAATGTCCGCCGCTGACTGCGTGCCGAAGCCAACGATGCCATTCAGCTTACGAATGGTTTTCAGCTTGTCCTTGATGAAGTAGCTGAAAATATCATTGTCCAGCAGCTTCCAGCCCTCATCGAGGAAGATCATGACCGGTTGCCCGTCAAGCAGCTCCTCGATGCGATGGAAGATATAGAGCAAGGCTGCCGTGCTGGTCGTTGCGTCGCTCAACACGCTCGTCATGTCGAAGCCGAAAATGGACGACATCGAAAACGAGTCTTCCACGTTGTTGAACAACCAACCGCGCTGATCGGGCCTCATCCATGGCTGCAAACGCGAATAGAGATCGTCATCGCCGGCGCGCATCGCACCGCGCAACAGCTCGGCGAACTCCTCCATGGTTCGACCTTCCGGCGGCGCGCTCGCCACCTGGGCGATCGCGTTGCGGATGACTTGCTCCTCGCGCGTCGAGTGGGCGTGTCCGTCGGATCGACGCAGCATGAAGCTGAAAAGCTGGAAGAGAAATTCCCGGTTGCGCGGCGTATCGGGCAGGCGCAACGGATTGAAGCCGGAAGGCTCGCCGGCCTTCAAAACCTCATAGCGGCCGCCAAGCGACCGCACGAAGATATCCAGGCCACGGTCCTTGTCGATCATCACCAGCTTGGGGCGCGGCGTGATGCGCTGCGCCTGTGCCGCGAGAAAGCCGAGCAGCACCGTCTTGCCCGAGCCCGAGGGGCCGTTCAGAGTGAAGTTGCCGAGGTCTCGAACATGGAAGTTGAAGAAGTAGGCCGTTTGCGACGTCGTCTCGAGGACGCTTATCGGCGTTCCCCAATGCACCCCGCCAGTCCGGCCGCTCGGATAGTTATGAAAGGCGGAGAAGCCCGCCATGTTCTTCGATGAGATCATCGACTTGCGCGCCACATAGGCGAAATTGCCGGGCAGGGTGGCCCAGAATGCAGGTTCACAATTCAGGTCCTCGCGAACCCACAGGGCGGACACCTCCGTCAGCGCGGTGCCGACGTCGGTCACGCAGCGCGCCACGTCGTCCATGGTTTTCCCAAGGCACAGCACCGTCAGATGATGCAAACCATAGAGCGCTTCCGAAGACAAAAGCTCATCGCGCGCTTCACCAAGTTGATCGGCCACGATCGAGCCGGCTTCATCCGACATGTCGATCTTGCGCCCGACCCGCTCCATCTGGGTCAGCGCCTGGGGCTTGTCGATGATGGCGAAGGATTGCGTCACGATGAATTCCTGCGGCACCTTCAGCATGGGGTTGAGCATCCCCGGTCCCGTGATGGAGGGGTACTCGCCTACCGAAATGATGGCCCCGTATCGCGTTTCGCCAGGGAACGCCCCGCGAATTTCCAGCGCGTTCGGGCCGAAGAACAGCCGCTTTGTCGCTAGCGCCTCCGCGAGTTTCATGCGCGGCAGTGCCATCGGTCGCGGAAATCCGCCATTGACGAGCTGCACCAGGAATTCCAGCGGCTCGGAATGCCAAACGTCACTGCGCTTGACGACGGTGAGAACCCGCGCGCCATAAGCCTGCAGGCTCTCTCGGACGGCTTTCATCACGTCCGTGAGTTCGATCAGCGCCCGCTCCTCGCTCGAAGAGCGACCGTCCGCAGCCCTTCGTCCCAAAAGCTTGCGGATCACGAGATCCGCCGTCCCGACCGTGCCTTGCAGCTCGCGCCGCACGATGGTCAGGTAGATATCATTCACAAACATGCGCTGGGTGCGCAGGGCCGCCGTATAGCGCTGGTCCAGCTCTTGGCAGAACTTGTTTTCGAAGCTCGACTCGATCGCCGGCTTCACCTCGCGGCGCACGATATGCGAGTAGATCGCATAGCGGGAATTCGCCAACCCCCGAATGAGATCGTTGCGGCCGAGCAGGCGCGAATTGATCTCGGCGATATCGATCGTCTCGAAGCACAGTCCGCTCATGTGAACGAAGGACATCAACATGCCGTCCTGCGTCTTGATCACCTCGTCGGACACATGCCGCGAATAGGGTATATGGGCCGAAACCGGATTCTCCCGACGAGACACGGCCCCGAAACTCAGTTCATCACGAAGAGCCCGCGCGATTGCCATGGTCACACCCGATAACTGCGCGCACCCCAGAAGCTGGCGCTTCGGGGCGGCGTCTTTCGCGAACGGATGAACATGATCTCGATGAACATGGGATCGCGCATGATCGCGATCCTGGCAACAGCATAGAGCGGCACGCAGATACAGAGCATGACCAGATTATGGGTTGCGAGGAACACGACCGCCGTCAGCACGCCGATGAACCCCGCAAGCTCATAGGGAATGCCGAGCACCGTCGGCGCTCGGGTCAAGCCCTTGACCAGCGGAGTGATCAACAATTTGGGCTCGCCAGGATCGATCCGGCCGTCTGCCATGCCGATCACCTGCCGACCGCGGATTGAAAGAATTCGACGATCTGAGCCGAGCCGAAGACCAGCACGATACCCAAGACCCAGCTTCCGGCCACAAACCACGACAGGCGCGCCGCCCAGGCCATGAAGCCCATGAAAATGCAGAACAGAACCGCCAAAGCCGTCGCGATCGGCCCGGTCAGGGTCTGCACCAACGTCTGCAGCGTGCTTTGCACCGGCTGGAGATTTCCGCCCCCGGCCATCGCCTGCGTTGCCAAGAGCATGAGCGGCATCGCCACACCAGCGCTGCGTGCAGCAATCATCTTCCACAAGGTCATCAAAGCTTCTCCTCAGTCAAAGTTTTGTACCATCCCGCCCTGCCAGACCGGCGCCGTCGCTTCGCGAGACGACATTGTGCTGCCATTGCGGGAGTTGGTGCGGGATGTCGGATCATTTCGTTGATCAGCTGCGCCGGCCGCAGCCTGTTGAACGCCGGCGAGGTCAAGGCTTACCGACCCTACGGGCATCACTGCCTCAGACCCGACCGATGGCCATTGGTAGAAATCGTTGATGACGTTGGCGACGTAGCCAACCGTCTCGGGGTAGGGCGGCACGCCCTTATATTTGAGAACCGCGATCTCGCCGGCATTGTAGGCGGCGAGCATGTATATCGGGTTCGGAAATTTGCGATGCAGATCCCGCAAAAAGCCGATTCCACCTTTCACATTATCCGCGGGATCACAGATATCGACGCCGTAGCTTACCGCCGTGGACGGCAGAAGCTGCATCAGGCCATAGGCTCCTTTTGGCGATAGCGCGCCGGAATTGAAGCGGCTTTCGGCCCGGGCAACCGCGAGGACGAGGGGCGGGGCAAAGCCTTGCTGGCGCGCGACCGCTTCGACGATGCGCTGTCCTTCTTCGTTCGACAGGGCAGCGACGCCGGAGCAGGGGTTGTCAGCCTTGGTCGATGTCACCGTAGCGGCCGCGCTGTCAGCGCTTCCCGCCGTACCGATCCGCTGCACGTCATGGCTCCCAACCTCAAAGGCCGGCATTACCCGGCCCTTGGCGTCGACGGCCGCGTTGACGATGCGACCGGTAGGTGCCGTGACGCTGCCCTGGGAGTTCCGGGAAGCCTCCTGTGCAGACGCCGCTTGGCACGTCACCAGGATCGCACCCGCTGCAAGTACCGTTTTGCGGGATCGAATCATTAAAATAATCCTCCGCCGTTGCCGATTCTGGAATGCTGAATTAATACAATGACTCGATGAACTGCAATCGCGAAATTGAGGCAGACACAATGAAAATGAGCAGGGTTCTTCCCGTTGTGGCGTTTTTGCCGACCTTGTCGGTTCTGTCGGCGGCGCCGGCCCGTGCTGATGATTTTGGCTGCAAGGTTTTGCTGTGCATCCTCAACCCGCAGGGTTGGGCGAGCGTCGGCGAATGTGTGCCCCCGGTCGAGCGCGCTTTCCGTATGGTCGCTCATGGGGAGCCCTGGCCTCAGTGCCCCGAGGCCGGCAGTTCCGGTCGTATCGGATATGAGAAATTCAAACCCTGCCCGGACGGCACGATCGCCGTCTCGCCCGAGACGGAATCGAGCGGGGGCGACAACAGCTCTCGCTCACAAACTGTCTACAAGCCCGACAGCAACGGCGCTTTCTGTGCTCCGCGGAATGCGACGAATGCCTCTTGGAGCACTTACCCGAGAGGCTCGGGTTACGGTGCGCGTCCAACATCGGCCGTGACGCGGCGCGAGCAGAGGACGGACCCAAACTATCTCGATCTCACGACGACCGACGGCAAACAACGGTTCTGGTTCAATCTCAGCAGGTATCAATAATGAAACCTGGCTTCGCCGCCGCCGGCATTCTCGCGGCCGTCCTCGCCAGTGTTCCGGCACTGGCCGAGGACAAACCCAATCCCTGGTTTCCGATCCCCGCTACAGCATCGTTCAGCACCGGCGACACCTGGACCTATGCCGGTGAGACCCACCGTCTCTACGGCGTTCAAGCCTGCCTGCGAGCGACATATTTCACAAATAGCGCAGGGGGGCATGTCGATTGCGGGGAGGCAAGCCTTGCCATGCTCGTGTCTCTCATCCGGGATCTCAAACCTCAATGCTACACGGCCGCTTGGCAGGCCGCGACCAAAACGCGCTTCGTCGTTTGCGTCGCGCAGCCTACTTCAGGATCCGCGGCCGGTTCTCGCATCGATCTCGGCACGGCGCTGATCTCGACCGGCTGGGCGTTCGCGGCCGTCACTCCGAACGGCGCTCCGGTCCATGCTCCCTATATCGTCGCGCAGGAGGTCGCTAAAAAGCAGCACCTTGGCCTGTGGCAGTTTGCCGACGTGCCCGATCCGAATGCCATCATCCTCCGCGATATCCGAAACGCATCTAACCAGGCTGGTCAGTCTTCGAATCCGCCGGCAAATCGATAACTGGTCCCCTGCGCGTTGGATCATACTGTACATTCTGCTGAGGCCATCGCCGGACCACGAACGCGACGGCAAGCGCTATCGCCGAAATCAATCCGAGAACAATAGCCGCGACCAGCCCCGGCTCTCGCCAAAACGATAGACTGTCCCACTGGTTCAAAAGCCGGGCGCCGGACAGCACCAAAATCAGGACTGTTGCGATGACGATGCCCGTTCCCGGATCCATGTCGAATTTCTTCAGCATCGCTTTCTCCTTTTCGCACTCCCTGGTCACGGCCCCGATCAACGATCGCTTCCAGCGCAAACGCCGGCGCCAGACGCAAGCTCAGACGTAGCCTGCCCTACGGGTGCGCCAGCCGTCGTCCGCGCTTCGTCGCGCTCACGGACCCTCGCCAACCGCATCGAATCATTGCCGTCATCTTGTCTTTCGCTTGTTCACGAGTTTTATGTCCTGGCTGGGTCCAATTACAGCTACAGCCTCGCACGCAATTCGGCTTTTCAGTTGTTCGGTCGATATTCCAAAGCCTGCCTGCCGGGCGGAGGCGAAAGCCGCTGCTGTTTGCCCGGTAGCGCCGGTCGGGGGCGGCTTGCGTCCCAGCGCCAGGTCTCGAGCTCGCAGCTTGAAATCAGATGGTCGAATTCCGCCCGTACCGCCTCCTTGGCATCGTGCGGTACGACAAAAAGCGCGGTTCCCTGTTGGTCAACGTCGGTCAGAAGACCGAACGCCATCGGCACCGCCGGCAGCACGTTGTAGCGCAACGTTTTCACAAATCGCCGATGCTCCCCGGTCAGGACCTCGATCAATTCCTTTTCGTCGTTGTGCTGAAACGGAATCCAATTCTCCGTCACGTTCATAAAGCCGATTTCGTCGATCGCCAGAATGCCGGACGGCATCTGCATGACCGTTGCGATGGCGATCAGGTGCGAATTTTCGTGCAGTCGCCACAGGTCGAATTCTGCTGCAAAGCGCTTCGGCACTGCCCTGAACATTTTCTCATCCATGAAGAGCGGCGCGTCGGGCATATGCTTGATCGACAGCTTGCCGCCAAACCGGGCAGGATCGAGCGATTTCACAATGCCGATCACGATCTTCTTGTGCTTCGCCTTGGCTGCCGCCGCGAAAGCCCGCTCCCGATCCGCTGCCAGGCGATCCTTGTGCTCAGGGGAGTACATTGCCGGCATAAACAGCAGCTCGCGCAACTGGAACTTCTGGCTCGACTTCGCATCGGCCGCGCCCCAAAGAAATTTCCGGACCAACCCCCAATTTCTTTTTCCCACAAAGCCGGGTGCCATTAATGTCAACTCCGCCTCTTCCCAGAGATAGTCGAGCAAGCCTCGCAGCGTGAGCTTCTTCGGATCGGCCTTCACAGTATGGTGGGAAGCCCCCTCGCCGGATGATCCCTGTCGCGCCCTGCCTTGTGTCAGTGCGAAGGCCAGCTTCAGCCGCGCCGCCTCCGATGCAGGATCCTCGACGATTGCTTGACCCAAGATCTCCGCCTTTCCCGACAGCGCAAGGGGCAGTTCATAGCGATCACAGTCGACCGCATGGTCCTTGCCGGTGTTCGGCATGCGCTTGATGATCAATTCCTCGCCGACGGCGGCGATGTACATCGGCACACCGGGATGCCGACACAAACACAAGACCCGAGCCTGCTGATCCCGCGCCTGACGCAAGAGCGTCTGAATTTCCGGGTGCTGCGGGCCAACCGTGCGACCCAGAATAGCAAAGTCACTCATAAGGTGCCATCCGACTTTAGATCGTTCGCCTTATGATTAAATCATTGAACCGATGTTTGGTCCAACCCGTTGGGTTCAACGATGCTTCCCATGGATTGACAGTGGTTAACCCAGCAGACTCGAATGGGCTGATGTTTCAGGTAGGCGACCATAGAGCCGCAAGCAGCGGCTGTGGCGGCGATGTAGCCCGTCCGCGGCGTGATCCGCCTGGGATGGTGAAGCATGATGACAATCCGATCCTCGACTTAGACTGTTTCATCGATGGCGTGCATGAAGAGCACGCGGTCATGTCCTCGTGCCGGATGATCCGACGAAGCTACGCCACTATGGTGACCTCTCAAGACCGGAACCGCGCGCTTGTGACGTTCTGTAATGTGGCGCACGAATTTGTGCCGTTTTATATGATCTTTGGAATCCTATTCGTCGCCAAGGCGTTGAAATAAGATCAAACAGGTAAAATCGTTCGATGGTTTCCTCCCATTTCCACCGGACGGTGTTCCTCCCTGAAGGCTTTAACCTTCTTTTGGCCGGGCCGTATCCGAGCCCGGCCATTCTTTCTTCCGGGCTTCCTTGTTCAGCGCTGGCGGAAACGCGTTTTTCCTGGTGTCAATCATTCGCGACCAAGGCGGTTCGCACTCGCCGCCTTAGCGCTTTTCGAAGGCTACGCAGGCGAGGTGTCGGTGGTACTGATGCTGCTGGCGGGCGCCAAAGGCTAACGCGTGACAGCAAGGATCGCAGGGTGATTGGATCGGTTCGCGCTGACGCAGGGACTTGCAGGGCGCATCATGTGAGGCTATATTGTGCCTCACATGAATGGAGAGTGGAATGCTGGCGTTCGGAAATGTAGCCGACGTGTTGGGGCTGCCTGCTAAGGAGGTGGCGGCGCGGTCGCCATTCGGACTGATCTCCCGGATCGAGAATGGACTTCCCATTGGGGTGGTCGAGCGCGTTGCCCATCTCGTTGCCCCGGGAGATGCTCAGTTCAAATACCGGCTGATCCCCAAAGCAACCTACGAGCGGCGCAAGACGGCGCATCGCCTGTCGTCGGATGAGGGCACACGATTGGCCCGTGTGGCGCGCGTCTGGGGGCTTGCTGTCGATGTCTGGCAGAACGAAGAGGAAGCACGCGATTTCTTGTTTCGGCCGCATCCGATGATTGAGGACAAGCGACCGATCGACGTCGTTATCCTCAGCGAGTTCGGCGCCGAAATGGTGGTCGATATCCTCGGAGGTCTGAAGTATGGCAGTGCTGCGTGACGGCGCAGACTCTCGATCGCACCCTATTGTCCTTTCGTGTCGGCGATCCGGCCGGCACCTACCCGATCTTCGACGCGACAGGCTCGACAGTCGCACCAGGGCGATGGAACACGCCCGGAGGTCCTATCATCTACACCAGCGAGCACTATTCGACGGCCCTCCTGGAAAAGCTGGTGCATGGCAGTGGCCGGCTGCCGCCCAACCAGCACTACATCGAAATCACAATTCCGCGCGGACTGAGCTACGAGGTTTTTTCGCAGCCGTCACTGCCCGGCTGGGACACGATGCCGGCGACGGTAAGCAAGGGATTTGGCGAAACCTGGTGTTTAGAACGGCGCAGTGTCATCCTGCTGGTGCCGAGCGTCGTGGCGCGTCTCGATAGCAATGTGCTGATCAATCCGGCGCATCCGGAGTTTTCAAGGATCCAGACGAGTCTCCATCAGCCTGTCTACTGGGACCGGCGGCTGTTTGGCGTGTAAGGGGGCGTTGAGATATCGTCGTCTCATGCGTAGGACCGATCGCGCTTGAGCATTCCTCAGCGGTTTTTCTTGCCCATCCCGCAGGATTACCACACCGGCCAATAGAGATGGGCTAATCCGTTCACTTCCGTCAGTGCAGGCCAAACTCGCGCAGCAACTCTTCACGGTAGCGCACGAACCGACTTTCACTGCGGTCGCGCGGACGTGGCAGGTCGACGTCGATCAACCGCGCCGCACCGCCTTTCTCCTTGGGCAGGATCAACACCCGGTCGGCAAGATAGATCGCCTCTTCCAGATCATGGGTGACCATCACCATGGTCACTTTCTCCTCGCTCCAGATGCGCGCCAGTTCTTCTTGCATGCCGATCTTGGTCATGGCATCGAGAGCGCCTAGCGGCTCGTCGAGCAGCAGGATCTCGGGCTGCACCGTCAACGCCCGGGCAATGCCGACGCGCTGCGCCATGCCGCCGGAAAGTTGCCTCGGCCAGGCATCGGCGAATTCGGCGAGACCGACGAGCGCGATATAGAAGCGAGCCCTTTCCTCGGCATCTGCCTTGGCCACGCCGCGCACTTCGAGGCCGAAGGCGACATTGCCGAGCACGGTCAGCCAGGGCAGCAGGCGCGGTTCCTGGAAGATCACCGCGCGCTCGGCGCCAACGCCGTGGACCGGCTTGCCGTCGATGGCGACGCCGCCGCTGTCGGCTGGTTCCAGCCCGGCGAGGATGCGTAGCAGCGTGGTCTTGCCCGAGCCGCTGGCGCCGACGATGACCAGGCATTCACCGGAGCGGACGTCGAGGTTGAGGGTCCTCAGCACGGCAAGCTGACGCCCGCCGAGCGTGAAGGATTTGGAGAGGTCGCGGATCGAGACCTCTCCGCCGCGGTTGGTGCCAGTCATTTCAGCTCCCGGTCCATCTCAGCCCTCAGTTCGTCTTGGTTTCGCCGGGCCGATACAGAATGTCGGCGGCCTTCAGCTTGCCCTTGGCCAGGCGGCCGTCGCGTTCCAGCACGGCAACCCAGAAATCGATGTCGCGGTCGGTCGCTTGCGCGCCTTCGCGCAGGCCAAAGCCGGTCCAGTAGCGGGCCAGATCGCCATTTTCGCCGCGCTTGTTGAGGATGTCGGCCAGCACCTTGCGGGCTTCGTCCGGATTCTGCCGCGACCAGTCGGAGGCGCGTGCCGATTGTTCGACGAAATTGCGCGCCGCGTCCGGGTTGGCGGCAATGAAGTCGCGTCGCAGCACGACGAAACCGCCGGCGAGTTCGCCCAGCACGTCGGTATCGTTGAACACACCACGCACGCCGCCATTGGCGACCAGCGCGCCGGCGAAGGTCGCCTGCCAGTAGCCGAGGCCTGCGATATCGACCTGGCGCGAGCGCAAGGTCTGTTCGAGCTGCGGTCCGGGCACGACGACGAGGTTGGCGGCATCCGGCGACAGGCCGACGCTGTGCAGCGCCTCGCGCACCGTGTAGTCGAGATGGGCGCCGAGTGTGTTGACCGAGACGGTCTTGCCGGCAATGTCGGCGATCGATTTGATCGGGCTGTCCTCCAGCACGTAGAAGACGCTTTTGACTTGGCTGTTGATGCCGTTGCTCGGATAGGCGGCGACGAAGTCGTTGCCGCCGGAGATCGAGTTGATCACCGCGGCGGTGGCGGCCGAGCCGAGGTCGACGCTGCCGGAGGAAAGCGCAAACAGCGATTCCGGGCCGCCGCCGGAATAGCCGACATTCTCCAGTTCGACGCCGAGGCCTTTGAAATAGCCGAGCTCGTAGGCCAGCTCATGCGGGGAGATGCCGCCACGGCTGGCGAGGTAGCGGAACTTGACCGGTGCGGCCTCGGCAAAGGCGAAGCGGGGCAGGCCGGCGGCGATGATACCGGCGGCAAGCGGTGCACCGGCTAGCAGGGAACGACGCGTGATTTTCATGGTCCGATCTTTCCTAGGATGAGAGGAGGGGGCCTGGATTGAGAGGGTTGGTCAGTTGACGGGATTGCTCCAGCGGCACAGCCGCCGCTGCAGGACAACAAGCGCCTGGTTGGCGATCAGGCCGAGGCCGGCGAGGATGACGATCGCCGCGAACATCAGCGGGATCTGGAAATTGTACTGGGCGTTCATCACCTGGAAGCCGATGCCCTTGTTGGCGCCGATCATTTCGGAGGCGATCAGCAACAGAAGTGAAGTGGTCGCGCTCAGCCGCAAGCCAACGAAGATCGAGGGCACGGCGCCCGGAAGCACGACGCGGCGGAACACGGTGAGCCGCGTGGCGCCATAGACGCGCGCCATTTCGAGCAGCTTGGGATCGACTTCCTTGACGCCGCTGGTGGTGTTGAGCAGCAGCGGAAACAGCGTTGCCCAGAAGATGACGAAGATCTTCGAGGTTTCGCCAAGCCCCAGCAGAAGGATGAACACCGGGTAGAGCGCCAGCGCCGACGTCTGCCGGAACACCTGCAGGATCGGATCGAGCGCTGTTTCGACCGGGCGCACCTGGCCCATGAACAGGCCGAGCGGGATGGCGACGGCAACTGCCGCCGCAACGGCAATGCCGGCGCGTTGCAGGCTGATGGCGATGTCGCCGAGCAGGCTGCCGCCGGCTAGCCCTTTCCAGAGCGCGACTATGATCATGTCGATCGGCGGCAGCACCGCTGCATTGACCCAGCCGATGCTGCTCGCCACCTGCCAGAGCGCCACGAAGCCAACAAGCACGCCGTAGCGAGACAGAAACCGGACAGCCGTCCGGCCGCCGAGGTGCAGGAAGTCGGCACCGAGACCGGTTTCGCTGCCACTGCGGCGAACCGCGATCTGCCGATCGATGTGCTGCAATGTCATCGTTTTTACCCTTCAGCTACGAGGATCATTCGGCGGCAAGGACGGTCGAACGAGCGACGGTCCATGGATTTTCCGGCCGCCTGAGGCCGAGATTCTCGCGCAGGGTGCGGCCTTCGTAAGCCGTGCGGAACAGGCCGCGCCGCTGCAGTTCGGGAATGACCAGGTCGACGAAGTCGTCGAGCGCGCCGGGCAGCCAGGGCGGCAGGATGTTGAAGCCGTCGGCGGCCTCGCTGGTGAACCATTCCTCCAGCAGGTCGGCCACCTCAGTGGCGCTGCCGACGATGGTGTAGTGGCCGCGCGCCGTCGCCACCCACTGGTAGAGCTGGCGGATGGTGAAGTTGTTCTCGTCGGCGATCTGGCGGATCAGCGCCTGGCGGCTCTTCATGCCTTCGGTTTCCTTGCTCGGCGGCAGCGGGCCGTCGAGCGGATAGCCCCTGATGTCGAGCGTCTGGCCAGCCAACCCGTTGAGCAAAGCAACGCCATCCTCCGGCAGGATCAGGTCGTTGAGCTGCTCATATTTGGCGCGCGCTTCTTCCGTTGTGCGGCCGACGAAGGGCGCCACGCCGGGCATGATCAGCACCTGGTCGGGATCACGGCCGACAGCCGCCACGCGCGCCTTGATGTTGCGGTAGAATTCCTGCGCCGTCTCGAGCTTCTGATGAGCAGTGAAGATCACCTCGGCCGAGTGCGCGGCAAGCCCGCGTCCGTCCTCGGACTGCCCGGCTTGTACGACAACCGGATGGCCCTGCACCGGGCGCGGCACGTTGAGCGGACCCTTGACGCTGAAATGTTCGCCCTTGTGGTCGATGTCGTGCAATTTGTCCTTGTCGTAGAAGCGGCCCGACTGCTTGTCGCGGATGAAGGCGTCGTCCTCCCAACTGTCCCACAGCGCCTTGACCGTCTCGACATGTTCATGCGCCCGGGCATAGCGGTCGGCATGGTTGGGCTGGACGTCGCGGTTGAAATTGCGCGCGGTCTCGTCGCCGGCCGACGTCACGACATTCCAGCCGGCGCGGCCATTCGACACCAGGTCAAGCGAGGCGAATTTGCGTGCCAGCGTGTAGGGCTCCTCATAGGTGGTGGAGGCGGTAGCGATGAAGCCGAGATGCGTGGTGAGCGGCGCCAAGGCCGCAAACAGCGTCACCGGCTCGAAGCCGGCGATCTTGGCATTGCCGCCTTAGCGCCTTCACCGAGTGGTCGACAGTATCCTTTGACGGAAGACTTCGGCGCTGGTCTTCTGAAGCCAAGGCTTGGGTGTCGAGTAGAGATAGGCGCGCACCTGGTGCCGGTTCTAGATGCTCGAAGGCACCCTTCGCCAGAACAAGTGGTGCCAAATTTGTGATCAAAGTTCATGGCAAGTTGTTCCGCCGAGGGGCTCAGGTGTCGGCGCCGAGTGTTTCGCGCAGCAGAAGATCCAAGGGTAGGGTCTCGGGCGTCGGATCGTCCTCCCACAGCTTCGCGAAATCCCGGTCGTCGGGCGGTCTGTGAATGAGGACCTGGCGCTCAGGGTTGGCTTCGCGAACGCGTTCGGCCGCGCTGAGGCCGGGCTTGTCCGGATCGGCGAAGACGACGATCCGCTGTACGCATTCGGGCAGCTGAAGAAATGGCAAACGTGGTGCTCCCAGTGAGCACCAGACGGGCAGGCCGTATCGCAGCATTACGGCATGGCCGGTCTCATAGCCTTCGGCAATACCAAGGGCATCGGCCGCCGGGGCGAGCCGCAAGGCAAAGCCCCGGCTTGGGCCGATGATGCGGCGCGGCTCGTCCAGCGCCGCCTTTTCTGGTCGTGTCGGGTGCAAGAGGGTGAGCTGCACCGAACAGATCGAACGGTCAGGGGCCTGCAGAGCAGCCACCAGCGCGGGAAAGCGGTTCTTTCCCAACCGATAACCCGGCAGATAGCGCAAAGTTGGCAACGTCGCCGGCAGACGGCGAGAGGCAAGATAAGCTTCGCCGTGCGTACCGGCGAGCGCAGTCGCTCTCGACCAGAGCGCGAGCGCGTCCGCTGCCGTGGTTTTGGGCGCCGCCGGACGAACACGACGCAGAGGCTCGGCCGCGCGCTTCGACAAATCCAGGTCCGCAATGGCGGTCTCGATGTCGACGGGATCGCAACCTGCAAAGCAGTACACCATAAGACGATAATCCCCGTCACGAACAGAGAGGGAGGGATGGCGGTCGCCTTTCCCCTGGCCGTGACTTGGTACTGGGCAACGGCACAAGTAGCTGCCGCGCGCCGGGAACCCTCCTAAGGCGCGATATACCTGCGCAGCGCTTGGCCACGACACCTTTGTCATGGACCTGACAATGCCGCCAAGCCGCTATCGGATCAATAGAATAATGTAATAGCGCGTTGAACATCTCCGGCGAAATAGCCGGGGCGTTTCAAGGGCCAGGCCTTAGCCGTCGTGCCGGCAGGATCGCCTCGGCCAGGTAGCCCCAAGCCTGCATCGCTGAGAGCGCCATTCGCAAACACTCGAGATTAGCGATCAGGAGCCGTTGCATGAGGTAATGACGAGAACCATTTGCACGCGAACCGCAGCATGGTGGTGTCTGCGCAGGAACGCCTTATGACTGCGCGCGGACGCGCAACCCGACCTTCAGACGATCGGCACAATGGCGGCGTTCCTGGGCGTCTGGGTCTGGGCCTTGGGGGATTCGGGACGCTGCCTTGTGCAAGCCTCGAATCATTTGGGGCTGCCGTATCAGGAGATCACAGACCTGACGGAAGAGCAGGATCCTCTGTGCGTGATTGAGCAGATCCTGGCGAGAACAGCCTGTTAGAGTTTGAAGCGGCCAAGGCGCTGATCGTTGACGCGGTACTGCCAGGCCAGTTTCGGATCCTGGGGGCTGACGCCGGACGTTGACCAGGCGGAGCGCTCGAACTTTGCAGCGTCATGCAAAGGAAGACCGTCATCACAGCGCGACAGTTGTAACGACGAGCGAAGACGATGACGTCCGATACTGTGGGTTAGAAATTTGATGACCCAGACTGCGGCGAGGGACAGGATCAAGAAAGCAGTGGAAAAGCTGAGCATGCGAAGGCCGGCTTCCTGATCGGGCAGGGCGAAGAAAGCGAGCACGCCGCCGGCGAAAATCGCGAACGCGAACCTCATGAACATGGCAGCGAGTCTCCTATTTCGATGTGATCATTATAATATCACAGATTGATCGTCATTATAATGATCAATGGAGATAGGATGGCCCCTCATGGATCAAGCGTTTTTCGACGGCTGGGGCATGGTGCGGTTTTTGGCGGTATCGGCTTCAGAGTATTACCCGGCGCCATTTCCATCTCGAACAGGGCATAGAGTTTGGTGCCGGGGCCAAGCCTTGCGGCCCCGCCTTGAGTGTAATCGCCAGAAGCACCGGCGTCGAGGTCTCGCTTCTGGTCGACCTGAACCAGGTCGAAGTGGTCGGGCAACGATTGCAGGGCCTGCCTGCCGCAAGGGCAGAGACCAGGGTTGTCCCTCCGGATTGGGTGGCACACGACAGATTCATTAGTAAGGGGACCACGAGATCCAAACCGGATTCATTTAATTATTCATTTCAACAGGGCATGCAGATGGTCAAATGCTATCGTGCATCTGGAACGATTTAGCGGGTCAAAAGCTGTAAGCCCGTCACTTTGCTGAGTATGGGGAGGATGCCGCGACACTTTAATAGGGCAATGAGTTATCGTTTAGGCTACAAGCCCTGAGCACTAGACATTCTGCAAAAAATGGCCGTCATATTCCGACCGATAAGCAGGGGGGGCAGCTGTGCCGATATTTAAAAACAAGACAGAAGACAGCGATGGTTGGCTTTCGATCCTGCTCGCGCTGCGACTTCGCCAAATCGAGAACGAGTACCCGGACTATGCAAGTTTTGCCGATGCTACGGGGCTATCGCGCGGCACGCTCTACCAGTTGCGGACGGGGAAGGGGAACCCGACATTCGTCACCCTGGAGCGGCTGGCGCGACACCTCAAGGTTCCGGTGTGGACGCTCATTGGTCGGACTGGTGACGACGACAGCGTGAAGCGGGACATCGAGACGTTCGGCTTCAGCTTCACCGAGATTGCGCGGCATATTGAGGCCACGCGTGCTGTGAAGCGCTCGATGACGGAGTTCAGTGGTGTTCCGTCTTTGAAAGAGGCAGCCAGCCCCGCTGGGGCAACCTCCGAGAAGAAGCGGCTGCCTCCAGCCAAAAAGGGACGCAGGGCAAACCAGTAGAGACAAGAAAAGTAGAAGATGCTAAACAATCAGCGTAGACTTATTTGCTACGATAAGCGAAAAATCTATCTTATATTTCTTTGACTAGCATCAGAAAATCCGCCAGCGTCGATGCATTGGCATCATTGCTGAAGGGTTCACGATGCAAGCGAATATCTGGCAAGTCGCAGGAGACAATGCGCTCTATAGGGAAGCGGCGGCGTTCGTCGATTGCCACCCGAAACCATCGGTGGAAGAGGTTTCGGAATTTCTGCGGAAGAAAGGCAAGCCCGAGACAATCACGTTGGTGATCGGACAGTTCATCGTGGCGGCTCTGTTCGAAGGACGACACGCGGATCTGCTGTACTGGTCGCTGGTTGCGGCCGAAGTGAATTGCGTTGGGATGGAGCAATGGCCTGATGATGTGCGCCAGGAGCTGGCGAGCCATCTGAAACGGGGATTTGGAAAGCTCTCGTCGCGCAATCTCTCCCATTGAAGGCGGCGGGCCGACGGCGTGGCCTTCAACGGGAAGGCGGGGTCACACCTGACCAGGGGCAACGTTGATGTCGCTGCCGGCGGGACCGGGAGCGGATGAAGCGAGTTTTGTGTCACCACCACTGGGCGTTGGAAAGTCGCCTGGTCCCATTTGGCAGACCGCTTGCGCGCCGCATCCCTGAGGAATGGATTGGCCGGCCGAATTGAGGGCGGCATAGCGGCGGTTTACGTCGTTCGTCCAGTTACGGCGCTGGCTTTCAGTGCTGCCGTTGTAACGGTCGGCGAGGCAGCGAATACTTGACGTGCCGCCGCACGATTTGACGGCATCGCGAAGCGTCATTACGCCGCCTTCAATGTTTTCGGACAAGATGCCCCGATCCATTCCGTAGGCCCGGCCGGTCGCCCCCGTAAGCTGCATCGGTCCAAGAACGCCACTGAAGGAGCCGGCACATGCCGACATCGCGCCTTCGTGAGCGGACACGGCAAGAGCGAGCTTGGGATCAACGCCATACTTGTTGGCGGCGTCGACAATCATATTGGCGATGTTCGGGCTGCGCTCCGTCATCTCTTGCGTGGACGGATAGCTCGGCAGACCCGCACCGTTCGTACAAAGGGAACGCAAGGTTGTTTTGTCATGGAGATCGCAAGAACTTGCATCCTGGTCGAAGGAATTCGCTTGCGCAACAGGCGCTTGTCCAACGACCAGGAGCGCGGAGAGGAGTATTGGGAAGGGACGCAGCATCTTACTTCCCCGGGCAGAAATTATAGATGGCGCCATTGATGGAGAGCGCGTCGCTGGATGGGCGCGTAATCTTCATCGGCGTGATGACCGGGGAGCTGCCGCCACGCTCTGTACATGAGGCTTGGAACGCATCGTCTGCATGACGGGTGCCTGCTATCTTGCAGGTGCTTGCGCCGACGGTGATTGCGTCGCCGTCGAACTCGGCAAGTTCGAGAGCGCCGACGCCTTGGTCGAGATCGGCACATGTGTGCGTGGACGCTACATATGATCCCTGCGGAGCCTTGAGCGGATCAAGTTCTTGCGCGATTGCCGGCGAGATCAAGACGGCTAGAGTCGCGAAGATAGTCGGGCTGGCCATGGCAGATCTCCTGAACATCATCCCGCCGTGGCCGCCGGCAGGAGCCGCGGTCAACGCCGCGCATCGTGCGCCGTGAGGGAAGCCTTGATCCGTTGGTGGTGGCCGGTGGCAGGCTGGTGTCCTGAATAACGTCAGGTTCTCCATGTCGATCATGATTGCGCTCCTTTCGAATAGCGAAGTTGCCGGAAACGCACCGGGCATCGCGGCTTCCCCTAGGGTTGCGGGACAGGGACCCGGAATTGACATTCCGGGGCGATTTCACCTTGGAATACGATGCCGGCGCGAATGGTTTTGGCTTGAACATCATATGCACCCATCGCACCATTCCGAGCGATGTCGGGGCGGACGTTATTCGGTTGCGCGCCATATTCGATGAAACAGCCGGAGCCAGCGTCAGCGACCGTTGATCGGCTGTTCTGGTAGATCGCCAAGCGCATGGGGCATCGTTTCAGTGTGGCATTGCCGACAGGGTCGGTGCGGATCGGCGAGCAGCCGGTGAGCGTGTGCAGGACCGAGAGGACGACGGTTTTGGCCGGGCTGCGAACGACGATGTGACTCTCGGAAGCCGGCGCGTTGGCGACCGCAAAGCGTGTATCGCCTTTGGCCACGTAGGCGTCGTTGTTCTTCTTCAGTCGGTCGGCCCATAGGGAGGCGTAGGGCACGGCTTCCGAGTTCGGGAGCTCGAGATCGGCATAGGCGACGGCGCGCCAGGCGTTCGGATCATGCGTGAGCGGCTGGGCCGAAGCGTGGGGCGCCAATGTAAGGGCAGCCGCGACTGCGACAAATGTCAGGCGTGCATGCATTCCTTGCCTCGCTTGTGTGCCCTATGATTAAATCAATGTTGTGATGATTGTCGAGCATGATATTTGGATGGGACAAAAAGCCCGCCTATCGGGGCTGGATGAATTGCGAGGCCTGGCGATCGGGCTGGTGGTGCTGTCGCATGTCGGGCCGGTCTTCGGAGAAGGCGGGACGGTCGCCGCTCTGCTGTTTGCGCCGGCGTGGAGCGTCGGGGTCGACCTGTTCTTTGTGATTTCCGGTCTGGTGGTGGAACGCTCATTGCGAAGCCTGCGCCTCGAGCGCGGTGCGCTCGAGGCGGCCTCCGCCTTCTATGTCAGGCGTGCTATGCGGATCGTGCCGCTGGCCTGGTGCGTCGGCGCCATCCTCTCGATCGGGTTGATCATCCCGGGAAGCGGCGTTGAGCCTGCAGACGCGAAGGCGGCATTCGCCTTCATCTCGAATGCGCATTGGGCACCCTGTTTGGGGGGCGCCACAGGATGCGGGAACGCCTTTGCGTTTGGGCCATTCTGGTCGATTGCCGCCGAGATGCAATTTTATCTACTGGCTCCGCTCCTGGTGTTCTTGCTACCGCGGCGGGCGCTCCTCGCGCTGGCCGGACTCGTTCTCGTGGTCGGGACGTTCACGCTGCGGCCCTGGGGCGGGACGCTTTGGACGTTCCGCATCGATGCAATCGCGGTCGGGCTGGCGATCGGAGCAACCATGGGCACAAGCGCATGGCCCCGTCTGGCGGAACACCTGCGGGTGATCGGCAACATGGAAGCGGCGTTCTGGATGTCGATCGCGGCCTTCATGTTGGCGATCTTGCCGCCGGCGATGCATGGCGTGGCGACTGCCGTGCTGGCGCTGATGTGCGGGTGGATCGTGACAAGGGCGACCTTGCGGGATGATTCTGTGAACTGGCCGGGGCGGATGCTGCGCCGCTTGGGAGGCATCTCCTATGCCCTCTATCTGATCCATCTGCCGGTGCTGGCGCTGTTCAACTGGTCGCTTGGCCAATTCCTGGACGCTCCGGCGACGGCAACGCTCTCGATCGCGGTCGCGATTGGGCTGTCTCATGTGCTGACGGTGGCAATCGGAGATCCGCTCCGCCAGCTCGGCCGCCAATGGTCAAATCGAACAGTCCGGGAGGTGTTGCGGTGACGGAAGAAAATCGTCAGTGGTCGCTTGGTGGTGAAGATGTCGATCAAATTCCGCGAGGAGCGAGGGCGCTGGCGGAGCAGCTTTTGACCGAGACCGACGGCGATGCCGTGGCAGCGCTCGTCGCGGCATGCTGCGTCATTGGAGCCATGCGCTCGGCGGTATCGAGGGGTATGGTGCGCAACGGATCGCCGTCAGGGGTCGATATCGCGCAAGTGCTGGACGTGTTCGTGCGAAGCGAGCTCCCAGCAGAAGAGCAGAACCTGACCGGTAGATGACTTCGACCGCGAAGTAGCTACCATGTTGGGGGGCTGTGCGGCCTGCCGCTCGATCCCCCGGAATGCTGAATGCACGATATCCGCAGTTTGATCTTCGTGGACGACCGTCAGCAATGCCATGCACTGACACTGATTTCGCCAGGAAAGAGATTGAACTAAAGCCTTGCGAAACGCTTTGGCCGAACGACAGGATCGGTCTCGCATAGGGAAGCATGATCTTTCGGCCGGAGGTGAGCGATGCGGCCTCCATGCGTGAAGGTCGCCATGACTGCTGGCGCGACCACACGCAATACACTCGAAGTCGCCGAAGACGGTCGTCGCAATCTTCGAACTGGGATCTGCACGAAGAGACGCGGTGGTGAATTGGCACGCTGCGTGACGACACATCCGGAGCGTCGTAAAAGCCGCTCGCAGCGTACCTCTCATACGCCTGCGGACAATCTTGCCACGCCGGCGCCGTTGGTTTGGCCGTCGGCTTCTGTGCGCATCTGGCCAGCCGACACGCGGCAGTGTGACGGCCGCCGCTTAGTAGCGGTCGCCGAACCAGCCCTTGCTCTTGGGCGGCGAGGGTTCCTGATAGGCCCACGGGACAGACTTGTAGGACGGCCTCGGGTCTTGGACGCGCCAAGCCTTCTGCCAGTAGTAGAAATTGAGGGCTACTCGGGCGAGCACGCGACCATCGGCAGACAGGAGGTCGGAAGCGCAGGCGACGACGGGGCCGTCGTAAAATTGCACGCGGCCAGTATAGCCGTTGAGCGCTCCTGGCCGGCAGGCAAAGACGCGAACGCCTGCAGCGATCGTGTCCGGGGCTTCCGCGGGGACGGAGATCGTCTTGATGGCTTCCTTGGTGATGAGCGTGCGCACAGGCACGGAGTTCCAATGCGAGCGGCGCAAGGCGTTATTCGCCTGAGCTTCGGTTGGGTAGCCGGCTCGCCGGGTAATGACCGGCGGGAAGCGCCCCCAGTCTGGCGCATATTCTTGCCGGCTGCGACTGACCCGATCAGGCTTCCAATAGGAGTCCGTAGCCGAAACGGGGCCGGCCGAATGTGAAGCATCCGGCACTCGCTCGGCGCAACCGGCGAGCAAGGCCGCGGATGCGACGAGGTGGAGGATGTGACGAAAAGAACGCATATCGTGCTCGGGGGTCATGGGTTTGCAGGTGAGAATTTCCGGTGGAGCGAGCCATGCCATGGCGACAACGCCACAAGGCCACGTCTGCTTTCCCAGCGTCGCGGTCTGGCCCAGGTCGCAGCCGTCGACGCCGCCGTAGGTGCACGAAGCAAAAGGTGATTACTGGTTCCCATGAATCACTCCTCTTCAGATTCATTCAGTCAATAAACTATCTTGCAAATCGCTGTGCAAGTGTCTCTGACTCATATGCAGCGACGGAGGAGGGTGTTCGTATCCGGATCGGTGCCGATGGGCCAGGTAGGGACCTCGGTGTCGAGTTGACGCTGGGCGGTCTGATTTTCTGGATTTCGGCAAGGCTGGACCATCGGGCAATCGATACCCTGAATGCGCGCTAATGCCGCGGCGGTCGCAGCGGCTTCCGACTGGACGAACTCAAAGGCTTCGGAGGTAGCCTTGGCTGATGTCGCTGCGAGCCTCTCGAAGCCGCTGTTCGAGCGCTAAATAGCGAGCCGTAATCGCATTCAGCTTTATGAAGAACTGCTTGCTCTGCGCAGGGTTGCCCGGCACAGGTGGAGGGGACAAAGCGAAAAGAGCATCCCTATCAGCGTTTAATTGTTCCAGCTCCAAACAGAAACGGCAAACCTCGTGGTCGGTCGTTCCGGAACTCCGATGTGATGCACGGCGCGAGGCACGCGTGGGGTTAGTCTGCCGACCCACACCTGACGAAAGCACGATCGTATCCAAGGCGTTTCCTCCACGCCGGGTTGTGGCCATGCAATCTGGAATAAAGGGGGTTGCAACCTAAGTATACTGGCGGTTTCGCCTGTCACTTTTGACAGGTCGCGAGACGCTGGAATCCAGCGAGGAGCAACCTAGCCGCGCGAATGGCTTGGAGAGGCACGTCGATAGCAAGGAGGTAAGCTGGATATGGCGCAATTTGACTCAAATTTTCACGACATGACGGAGGGTATTCGAGCAGTTGCCTCTCCTGCGGACGCCGCGAACCTTCTGAACACAATTGTCGAAAGTTACGGCCTCGAGACGGCGGCCTTTCTTACCGTCAGGCCGGTTTACGAGGAACCGAGTAAGCCGTTCTATGTGACCACCTATTCGCCTGACTGGGTGAAACGCTACATCGAGAAGGATTTTTTCGACATCGATCCCGTGATTCGCTATGGGCTGCGTGCTGTGACATTGATTGATTGGAAGGAGATCGACCTATCGGACAAGGCTATGCGCACGTTCTTTGGTGAAGGGAGGGAACATGGTGTCGGGAAGCATGGCGTCACGTTCCCGGTTAGGGGTGTCGACGGCGACCGCGGCATTCTGAGCGTGACGAGCAACGAGAACGCAGCGGCGTGGCAGGCGTTTCTCAAATCCGAGGTTCGCGACTTCCAGTATCTCGCCGGCGAATTTCACGATGCTATCGGTCGAATCCAAGGAAGGCCACGCCATCAGACGGTCTGCTCCTATAGAGAGATCGAATGCCTGAAATGGTACGCGAGGGGAGAGAAGGTCAAACGGACCGCAGAGATACTGTCGCTATCCCCTCGCACGGTCCGATTTCATCTTGATCTGGCACGGGCCAAGCTCGGTGCCAAAAGCTTGGCCCATGCGGTTGCGATCGCGGCCGAGCGCGGCCTTTTCTTTCAAAGACTGTTCTGATCGAGAGCCAAGCGCTTCGCGGGAGCCGCCGGCAAAACTCGTTCCGTTTCGGAAGCTGGGAAAGATAGAATGACTGGATCATGGGAAAGAAAGGAGACGTCGCTCTGGACAACCTGATCCGGAAGGCACCGCGTGGGTAGAATGCTGGCCAAACCAAGTGTCCTATTCGCAAACCACACAGTACCGCTTGCCGGGCTCGCTGATGTTCTTGCAGACAAGCGGCTTGTGTGGCTCGGAAGAGGAGCGCGGAGGACTTGCGGCCGGCGATGCCCGTCTGTTTGATGTCTTGAGACTTGCCGTACGGCGCGGTTCGAGCCGTTCCGGCTCCTGTGGCGCAACCGGAAACACGCTGGTTTCGATCTGTTGCTGCTGCAGGCGTGGCGGCTCTTTGTCAAAGAACCGCCTGGCATCAAGCGATCTCGGAATAATCTCCATACCATCATCGCTGTGCGCGCAGCCGCGCCAACAGTAAGGCCAGCCCCAGGAAAAAAGGCAGTATCCGTCCAAACATAAGCATAACCCTTGGCGGGCATACCCCGGCTTGCGGGTCGCCGACAACCGGCGCAATTGATACGAAGAAAGGGCGGCACTGCTTGCCGCCCTTTCGAAATTGTCGATATGAGTGGACCTTAGAAACCCATACCGCCCATGCCGCCCATGCCGCCAGGCATGCCGCCGCCAGCCGACTCCTTCTTCGGAGCCTCCGCGATCATGGCTTCGGTGGTGACCAGCAGGCCGGCGACCGAGGCCGCGTCCTGCAGAGCGGTGCGAACGACCTTGACCGGATCGACGATACCCATGGCAATCATGTCGCCATATTCGCCGGTCTGGGCGTTGTAGCCGAAGGTCGCGTCCTTGTTGTCGAGGATCTTGCCGGCGACGATCGATGCTTCCGCACCGGCGTTGGCTGCGATCTGGCGGGCCGGAGCCTGCAGGGCGCGACGGACAATGGCGATGCCAGCAGCCTGGTCGGCATTGGCGCCGACAGCCTTGATGCTCAGCGAAGCGCGCAGCAATGCGACGCCGCCGCCGGGAACGATGCCTTCTTCGACGGCCGCACGGGTCGCGTTGAGGGCGTCATCGACGCGGTCCTTCTTTTCCTTGACTTCCACTTCGGTCGCACCGCCGACGCGGATCACGGCAACGCCGCCCGCCAGCTTGGCGAGACGTTCCTGCAGCTTCTCCTTGTCGTAGTCCGAGGTGGTCTCCTCGATCTGCTGCTTGATCTGGGCAACGCGGCCCTGGATCTCGGCCTTCTTGCCGGCGCCGTCGACGATGGTGGTGTTCTCCTTGGAGATCGACACCTTCTTGGCGCGGCCGAGCATGTTGAGGCCGACATTCTCGAGCTTGATGCCGAGGTCTTCGGAAATGACCTGGCCACCGGTGAGGATAGCGATGTCTTCCAGCATGGCCTTGCGGCGATCACCGAAGCCAGGCGCCTTGACGGCGGCGATCTTCAGGCCGCCACGCAGCTTGTTGACGACCAGCGTGGCCAGGGCCTCGCCTTCGACGTCTTCCGAAATGATGACCAGCGGCTTCGAGGTCTGCACGACAGCCTCGAGGATCGGCAGCATGGCCTGCAGGTTGGAGAGCTTCTTCTCGTGGAGAAGAATGTAGGCGTCTTCCAGATCCGCAACCATCTTCTCGGCGTTGGTGACGAAGTAGGGCGAGAGATAACCGCGGTCGAACTGCATGCCTTCGACGACTTCGAGCTCGGTCTCGGCGGTCTTGGCTTCCTCAACCGTGATGACGCCCTCATTGCCGACCTTCTGCATCGCTTCCGCGATCATCGAGCCGACCGAAGCATCGCCATTGCCGGCGATGGTGCCGACCTGGGCAACTTCTTCCGAGGTCTTGATCTTCTTGGCGTTCTTGATCAGCGTCGCGACGACGTCGGCGACGGCGAGGTCGATGCCGCGCTTGAGGTCCATCGGGTTCATGCCTGCGGCAACCGCCTTGTGGCCTTCCTGGACGATCGACTGTGCCAGAACGGTCGCCGTCGTGGTGCCGTCGCCGGCGATGTCGTTGGTCTTCGAAGCAACTTCGCGGACCATCTGCGCGCCCATGTTCTCGAACTTGTCTTCAAGCTCGATTTCCTTGGCGACGGTGACGCCGTCCTTGGTCCGGGATGATGATCCCGCCGGCGGTCTTGGATTCGGATTCGACCCGGCGTACGACCACGCGGTCATGCAGCGGGCGGAACTTCGACTTTGCCATTTTTGGATTTCCCTGATGCCGATGTTGAACGCTTCTCCGTTGCCGGAGCGTGGTTAGCACTCACCAGTGGCGAGTGCTAACGCGGCTGTGGGATAGGCTGTCGGCTCGTACCAGTCAAGACGCTGAAGAAAGGCACGGGCGAAGAGCAAAAAACGCGCGGCCCTGCGAGCGCAAGACGCCGTCACTGTTGTGACTGCCTGTGACTGCCCCACCGTTCCTCATGCACCCCCTAACAGGTGTCGTTAGGGCAGGAAACGCGAGGCGCGTCACTGTCCAGTTGGCCCAAATCGACGCTGCATCCGACGAAAGCGCCATAGCATAGAAATTTTGGTGCAGTACCATCGACGCTGACATTCCTGATAAGTCGGAATCGCTAAGGTTGCCGAATGAACGCCGGGGTTGGAAATGACAGGCGCTCGGGCTATGTTGTCTGTCATTTTACTACGGGCTATATCGTCGAGGCAAAAGGGCCGAGCGACAGGCAAGTTGTGCGCACGCATCGATTTATGAGACGAAATGGAAACGGCGAAGTGGACAACCCGCTTCGCTCCAACATTGCGACGGTCCTCGAGGCCGAACGCCGGCGAAGGCGGCTTCGCCACCAGGACATGGCGCAGTTGTTTCATACGTCGCCTGGTGAGGGTCTCGCCTACCGGACCTACATCAAAACTGCTCGGCGTAGGAACAATGTCACCTTGCGTACCTTAGACATGATGGCCCGTTCTCTTCGGATCTCGATTGCGGCTTTGCTGACAGCCAGAACCGATATCGAGCCTTGGGTTCATGAGCTTGAAGACCACTCAATCCGGAGGCGTCTTGGCGCCATTCTCAACAGCGAGCGCGCGCGCAGGAACCTTCTGCTGTATCAGATGGCAGAGTTGATCGGCGTCTCGGAGATTACATTCGGGAAGTTGGAACGCGGCGCTGGAAATGTCAGTGTCGATACAATTGCTGGCATCGCTAAATCGCTCTGTCTGGATCCCACGACATTTTTGTTCCAAGACCAAATTGCGCCGCGATCACGCTGACCAGCGCCGAAATCGTATTGCCGCCGATAATCGACCAAGGTTGCGCCTGCGGGCCTGAAGGCACAGCGGAGAGCAGCACGGCCGATGCTCTCACCATTGAGGAACGCGAGAGCACAGCGACGGAAGACGAGGTCGACCCCGAATAGGCCGCGGCCCGGACCATCGAGGTGGCTTCACCGGGCTTGACCCGCGCCGCTCCCATTCAAACCCGTGGGGCTAAGACTGCCATGTTACAGTCCCAGCCGTCTCTTCAGTTCCGCGTTCTCCGTGCGCAGACGTTCCGCAAGCAGGTTCTTCAACCGCTTGTTTTCTTCCTCAAGCGCCAGAAGATCTTTGAGATCGTCACTCGCCGGTGCGGCAACCGCGGCCTTCTTCTTCCATTGATAGTAGGTTTGCTCCGATGTGCCGGCCTGCTTCACGGCGCTTTTTAGAGTGGCGCCGCCACTGAGCAACTTTTCGATTTGACTGAGCTTTTGGACGCGCTCCTCTTCGGAGTACATTTTGCGGCCGAGCCGCACTGAACCGACGCTCTTATTGGCCTCGGATGAAGCGCCGTTCTTACGGGCCGACCTCAAATCCGTCTTTGTGTTTCGCGGCGGGCGGCTCTTCTTCTTCGTCTCTGGAGCCTCGATGTTCGCAGCGCCTTTCGTAGCGGCATTTAACGGTTCAGTATGCTCGGTCTCTGCCATGTGATGCTCCTCTTTTGCCTGGTCCAAACGTTCAGCATTAAAGGTCATGATATTGGAATCAACAAATTGACGGTTTGACGTGTCCATCTCCTCGAGTTGCCGTGTTGTCTCGGCGAAAGCAGCTGAGAGATCCATGTCGCCCCAAAGGGAATTGTCGCGTTTTTGATAGCCGCGCCTTTGCTTGACTTCCACGATAAATGGTCGGGTCTGCCGCCTCATAATTTCATCCTTGATTGCATGCCAATTGAACAGGGACACCACTGCCGAAGAGAGCAGCACCGCGCAGGCGCTTCCCAGTGTTGGTGCAGAGCTTTACCCAAGCGAAGGAGCGATTTTTGGCGAAAAGGTTCGATCAGGCTTTTGGCTTCCGATTGCCCGATTTCTGCACCGGCGGTCCTTTTGCAGCTTGCTGGGGTGGTTTTCGCCCTAAGCCCGCCTTTTTTGCCAAAGACGAGCGAGTTGCCGCGTAATTCGGCGCAACCATTGGGTAGTCGGATGGCAGTCCCCATTTCGCACGATAATCGGCCGGCGTCATACCATAGCTCGTAGCCAGGTGACGCTTGAGAGACTTGAACTTCTTGCCGTCCTCCAGCGAGATGATAAAATCCGGCGTCACGGATTTTCTGATCGGAACCGCGGGCTTCAACGGCTCTGCCTCTGGTTGGGATTGGGCACCAGACGGCAACGAGTGTAACGACCGGTATACATGATCGATCACAGAGGGAAGTTCTCCCATAGGAACCGGATTGTTGGATACATATGCCGAAACAATTTCGGCGGTTAGCTCGACAAACGCGTTGCTCGTTTCACCCTCAGCCAACGTTTTCCCTCCTAGTCAGACAAATCCCACAAATGGAGAATAGAGTAGCCCCGCGATGTCTGCAATCGCACCCCATAGCCGGGCAAGCCCGGCGCCATGACTCCGGTGCACGCAATCGCCGCCTCGGGCGCTGACCGCCGAACAACGTTGTGGTCCGGGTCACGGCTCAGCTGCTGATGGCGTGCGTCTCTGGCGCTTCTGGCCTATACCGAGGCACTCCGCTTCGCGCCAAGGCACTAGTCAACCGGGCGGATCGAAATGCCCAGTGATCTTCGCTGAGCGTCGTCAACTGGCTTCGCTCGTTGCATGCATGAAATCGTCCAGCCGATGCTATGGGCGCTGCCAGCACCGCGGCAGTTTGACAACTCAGCCATCCGCGCGGTAGCACCGCTCAAGGCTAAGAGTCGCAGGGCAGACCGCACCCCGTCGGGCGGCGCGACCCAGGCCAACTGACGCCAACCGGCACACACATCGCGCATCGGCACCGTTGATGCGACATCGGCTTTGTTGCGAGCGCGATATCTAACTTT
>NZ_JAMYUW010000015.1:0-148120 GCF_040323315.1 Mesorhizobium sp. M0047
GATGCGCACCGAGCGCCAGTATTTTCAAACCACTCTCTCCCCGGAAATGGAAAAACGTGCCGAACGGAATCCTGCTCGCCCTGATTGCCTATGCAAGCTATTCGGGCAGCGATGCCGTTGTCAAAAGCTTGGGCGGACAGCTGACGGTCTTCGAGATCGGATTTTTCATAACCCTGTTTGCAGGGTTCTTCCTCTTTTTCACGCGCCCGGCGGACGAACGCTGGCGTGATTTCTGGCGCACCAGGCGGCCCTGGGCGGTGCAGGCGCGTGCGTGGGCGGGAATCGCCTCCGGCGTGCTTAGCGTCTATGCCTTCACAACCATTCCGCTGGCGGAGTGCTATGCGCTGATCTTCCTGGCGCCGCTCTGCGTCACCATCCTGTCCACCGTGATCCTCGGGGAGAAGGTTGGTCCGTGGCGCTGGCTGGCGGTGGTCGCCGGCTTTGCCGGTGTCATGCTGGTGGTGCGGCCGGGCTTTCGCGAACTCAATCTCGGCCACCTTGCCGCCTTCGGCGTCGCCTTCCTCGCCGCCACCAGCGTCATCCTGATGCGCTCGCTGGCGCAGCAGGAAAAGCGCACGACGATGCTGGGCGTGCTGGTCGGCTACGGCCTGGCGTTCAACGGCATCGGCGCCGCGGCCACCACGTTCACCGTTCCCGACGGAAAGCAGCTGGTGTGGCTGGTGATGGCCGGAGCCTTCACGGCAGGCGGACAATTCCTGCAGCTGCTGGCCATGAAATACGCACCCGCCAACCGCGTCGCGCCGACGCATTACTCGCAGATCGTCTGGGCGGTGATCCTTGGCGCGTCGTTCTTCCAGGAATACCCCGACGGGCTGACGCTGGTCGGCCTGGCGGTCGTCGGTGGAGCCGGCCTGCTGACCATGGTGCGCGAGGAAGCGCGGCTGGGTACCGTGCGCTGGAACCCGTTTTCCCGCACCCGGCTCTGAGCCGGCACCGGTTGCACGGCGACCGTCAGCGCTGATATGCGGACGCGATGACGACAAAGCCCTTGCCCGAGCTTCCTGTTTCCGCCGTGCTGCCGGCGCTGCACGAGGCGCTCGGCCATGGCAACAGCGCCGTGCTGGTGGCGCCGCCCGGCGCCGGCAAGACGACGCTGGTGCCGCTGGCGCTGCTCGGCGCATCCTGGCTGGGCGCCGGCAAGATCGTGCTGCTCGAACCGCGCCGGCTCGCCGCCCGCGCCGCCGCCCGCCGCATGGCCGAATTGTTGGGCGAGGAGCCCGGCGCCACCGTCGGCTACGCCATGCGCATGGAGAACCGCACCTCGGCAAGCACCAGGATACTGGTCGTCACCGAAGGCGTGCTCGCGCGCATGATCCTCGATGATCCCGAACTGCCCGGCGTCTCGGCTGTTATTTTCGACGAATTCCACGAGCGTTCGCTCGACGGCGATTTCGGTCTTGCGCTGGCGCTCGACGTGCAGGGTGCGCTGCGGCCGGATCTGCGGCTGCTGGTGATGTCGGCGACGCTCGACGGCGCCCGCGTCGCCAAACTTCTGTCGGGCGCCCCGGTGATCCAGAGCGAGGGTCGCGCCTTTCCTGTCGACATCCGCTATGACGAGCGCGCCGCTGGCACCACCGTCGAGGACGCCATGGCCAAGGCGATCCGCGCCGCCCTTGCCGATGAGAGCGGCAGCGTGCTTGCCTTCCTGCCCGGCCAGCGCGAGATCGAACGCACCGCCGAGCGGCTGGCCGGCAGGACCGGTGCCGATACCGACATCGTGCCGCTCTACGGCATGCTCGACGGCAAGGCGCAGGATGCGGCGATCAAGCCAGCGCCTCCAGGCCGCCGCAAGGTGGTGCTGGCGACGTCGATTGCCGAAACCTCGATCACCATCGACGGCGTGCGGGTCGTCATCGATTCCGGCCTGTCGCGACTGCCGCGATACGAGCCGGCCAGTGGCCTCACCCGGCTGGAGACCGTGCGCGTCAGCAAGGCCTCCGCCGACCAGCGCGCCGGCCGTGCCGGGCGCACGCAAGCTGGCGTCGCCGTCCGGCTGTGGCGGGCCGAGCAGACGGCAGCACTCGCCGCCTTCACGCCGCCCGAAATCCTCGAGGCGGACCTGTCCGGCCTGTTGCTCGACTGCGCCGCCTTCGGCGTCGCCGATCCGACAAAGCTCGCCTTTCTCAATCCGCCGCCGGCGCCGGCGCTCAACGAGGCCCGGGCGCTGCTGCGCGCGCTGGATGCCATAGACGAGGCGGGCCGCCTGACGGAAGCGGGCACGGCGATGCGCAAGCTCGCTTTGCCCGTACGGCTGGCACATATGGTCGCCGAGGCAGCGAAGAGCGGCCATGCCTTCGAGGCGGCCATGCTTGCCGTGCTGCTCACCGAACGCGGCCTTGGCGGTGATGGCGCCGACCTGGAACGGCGACTGATGCGCTTTCGCTCGGAACGAACGCCGCGTGCCACCGCCGCACGCCAGCTCGCCGAACGGCTGGCAAGGCAGGCCTTACCCTCCCCCTCGAGGGGAGGGTCGGCGAGCGAGCAGCGCGCAGCGACGCGAGGGAGACGGGGTGGGGTCGCCGATGGCGTGCCCGAACCGACGCCACCCCGATCCGCTACGCGGATCGACCCTCCCCACAAGGGGGAGGGAGCCGGTCCCCTGCTCGTCCACGCCTGGCCGGACCGCGTCGCCAGGGCGCGGGGCGAGCGCGGCCGTTTCGTGCTGGCCAATGGTTCGGGCGCCATGCTCGACGCCGCCGATCCGCTGGCGGGCGAGCCATTTCTGGTCGTCGCCGACCTGCAAGGCAAGGCGCAGAATGCGCGCATCACGGCGGCAGCTTCCATCGGTGAGGACGATGTCCGCGCAGCACTTGCCGGCAGGATCGAAACACGAAGGCAAACGAGCTTCGACCGCGACAAGCGTGCCGTGCGCGTGCGCGAGACCGTGCGCCTCGGCGCGATCACGCTTGCCGAACGCATGCTGCCGCCGCCAACCGGCACAGATGCCGATCAGGCCATCCTTGATGCGGTGCGCGAGCACGGGCTGTCGCTGCTGAGCTGGAGCAAGGAGGCGCAAACGCTGCGCCAGCGGCTATCTTGGCTCCATCGCGGCCTTGGCGCGCCCTGGCCCGATATGGCGGATGCCGCCCTCATCGAGCGCCTCGACGACTGGCTGCTGCCGTTCCTGTCCGGCGGGGCAAATTTTGCCGCCATCGATGCGGGCGTTATCTCGGCCGGACTGGCGACACTCGTGCCGCACGATCTCCAGCGCAAGATCGACACGCTGGCGCCAACCCATTTCGACGCGCCGTCAGGCAGCCATGTGCCGATCCGCTATGACGGCGAATGGCCGGTGCTGGCGGTTCGCGTGCAGGAGCTGTTCGGCCTCGATCGCCACCCCGCCATCGCCAATGGCACCGTGCCACTGACGCTCGAACTCCTGTCGCCGGCGCACCGGCCGATCCAGACGACACGCGACCTGCCCGGCTTCTGGCGCGGCTCCTGGGCCGATGTGCGCGCCGACATGCGCGGCCGCTATCCCAAGCATGTCTGGCCCGAAAATCCGCTGCTCGCCGCCGCCACCGCCCGGGCAAAACCCAGAGGCACCTAGCGCTTGCCGTCCCGCGGCTGTATTTCAGGCCATGACCAACGTTTTGCATTCGCCCGATTTCCAGCAGAGCCAGAGACTGCGCCTCAACACGCTGATCCGTCTGCGTTGGCTTGCGATCGTCGGACAGAGCGTTGCGGTTCTCGTCGTTGCCTATGGCCTGAAGTTTCCGCTGCCGGTCAGCCTGTGCTTTGCGCTGATCGCCTGTTCGGCCTGGATGAACCTGTATCTCGCCTTCCGGTTCCCGGCGGCGCACCGGCTCACCCCACTTGCGGCCTTCGGCATCCTCATCTTCGACAGCCTGCAGCTTGCCGGCCTGCTCTACATGACCGGCGGCCTCACCAACCCGTTCTCGCTGCTGATGACGGTGCCCGTCGTCATCTCGGCGACATCGCTGCCCCTGCGCCTGACCGCTATCCTCGGCGGGCTGGTGATGTCGGCGGCGACCTTGCTGGTCTTTGTCCATCTGCCGCTGCCCTGGCATGAGGACGCACCGCTGGAGATGCCCTTCATCTACGTCGCCGGCATGTGGATGGCGGTGCTGTCCTCGATCGCCTTCACCGCCATATACGCCTTCCGCGTGGCTGCCGAAGCAAGGCTTCTTGCAAATGCGCTCGCCGCCACCGAGTTGGTGCTGCAGCGCGAGCAGCACCTCTCGGCGCTCGACGGGCTGGCCGCTGCGGCCGCGCACGAGCTTGGCACGCCGCTCGCCACCATCGCGCTTGTCACCAAGGAGATGGAAAAGGCACTCGGCAACGATCCGAAATACGGGGAAGACATGAAGCTGCTTCGCTCGCAGAGCGAGCGCTGCCGCGAAATCCTCAAGCGCCTGACCAGTCTGTCGTCCGAGGGCGAGGCGCATCTTTCGCGGCTGCCGTTGACCTCGCTGGTCGAGGAGGTCACCGCCCCGCATCGCGATTTCGGCATCTCGATCAAGCTTCGGCCTGGCGAACGCATCGGGCCCGAGCCGGTCGGGCGCCGCAATCCGGGCGTCATTTACGGCCTCGGCAATCTGGTCGAGAATGCCGTCGATTTCGCCCGCAAGAGCGTCACTGTCGGCTGGAGCTGGAACGAGGCCACCGTCACTTTCTCGATCATCGATGACGGCCCGGGCTTTCCGGCCGAGATCATCGACCGCATCGGCGAGCCCTACATGTCGACGCGCCAGGGCAATGAAGCCGGCGGCGGCCTGGGGCTCGGCCTGTTCATCGCCAAGACGTTGCTCGAACGCTCGGGCGCGACGCTCGATTTCCGCAATTCGAGCGGCCTGGGTGAGGGCGCCGTGGTACAGATTTCGTGGCCGCGTGGTGTGTTCCTCAATCCGGAAATCACTTCGGCCAGCATGTTCGACACCGCCTGAGAGCCTTGAAGGAGCTCTAAAAATTGGACAATGAGGCTCGGGAACTATATCTGCGTAAAATTAAGGCAGCAGGAATTTTGAGACTATGACAGGCGACGAAAATATTGGCGCAATGGTTGAAGGCGAAGACACCTCGCTGCTCATCGTCGATGACGACAAGCCGTTCCTGACGCGTCTGGCCCGCGCCATGGAAACCAGGGGATTCGTCGTCGAGACGGCCGAGAGCGTCGAGGAGGCGGTTGCCAAGGCGCGCGCCAATCCGCCCGCCTACGCCGTGGTGGACATGCGGCTCGGTGACGGCAACGGCCTCGACGTGGTCGCGGCCATCCGCGAAAAGCGCGACGATTCCCGCACCATCATCCTGACCGGCTACGGCAACATCGCCACCGCGGTGACCGCGGTTAAGCTCGGCGCCGTCGATTACCTCTCCAAGCCTGCCGACGCCGACGATATCTTCGCGGCACTCACCCGCACCGCCGGTGAGCGCGCGGCCCCTCCGGAAAACCCGATGTCGGCCGACCGCGTCCGTTGGGAGCATATCCAGCGCGTCTATGAAATGTGCGAGCGCAACGTCTCGGAGACCGCGCGCCGGCTCAACATGCATCGCCGCACCTTGCAGCGGATACTGGCCAAGCGCGCACCGCGCTAAACCGAGCATCGACATCCTCGGGTCTGCGCCGCGTCGCTACGCTCCTTCCTCTGGGATGACGAAGTGATGGGCGTTTCGGCCACTCTCCGAGGTATGCGATCTGTCAACGTGAACGGGTGTCTTGCGCCCCCAGCGACACTTGCGCATCATTGCCAGTGACGCGGCTTAACGGAGGTGACATGCAGGATTTGAAGCAGCGGCCGGTTTCCGTCCTTCGCGAATTTCTCGACAGCGAGGCGGCCGGCGGCATCATCCTGATGATGGCGGCGGCTCTGGCTCTTATCGTCGCCAATTCGCCGCTCGCCGAAACCTACTTTTCCGCTCTTCATGCCTATCTCGGCCCGCTCAGCGTGTCGCACTGGGTCAATGACGGACTGATGGCGGTTTTCTTCCTGCTCGTCGGGCTGGAGATCAAGCGCGAGATGCTGGATGGCCAGCTCTCCACCTGGCCCCGGCGCGCCTTGCCCGGCATCGCCGCCGCCGGCGGCATGGTGGTTCCGGCGCTCGTCTATGTCGCCATCAACCGCGACAATACGGCGGCGCTGTCAGGCTGGGCGATCCCGACCGCCACCGACATCGCGTTCGCGCTCGGTGTGCTGTCGCTGCTCGGCAGCCGCGTGCCGGCTTCGCTGAAAGTGTTCCTTACAGCACTTGCCATCATCGATGATCTCGGCGCCGTCATCATCATCGCCATCTTCTACACCAGCGGCCTGTCGCTCACCTATCTCGGCGCCGCTTTCGCGGTCATCGCCGCGCTCGTCGTGCTCAACCGCATGCGGGTGATGACGCTGCTGCCCTATCTCGTGCTGGGCGTCGTCCTGTGGGTGCTGGTGCTGAAATCGGGCGTCCATGCGACGCTTGCCGGCGTCGCGCTGGCGCTGACCATTCCGCTCGAACGCTCCGCCGGGATCGGCCACGATCTCGACCATTCGCCGCTGCACCGGCTCGAGCACGGCCTGCACAAATTAGTGCCCTTTGTCGTCATCCCGATCTTCGGCTTTGCCAATGCTGGCGTTTCGCTCGCCGGCCTGAGCTTCGGCGCGCTGATCGAACCGTTGACGCTGGGTGTCGCCGCCGGCCTCGTGGTCGGCAAGCTGGTCGGCGTGTTCGGCTCCTCGGCACTTGCCATCCGGTTCGGGCTTGCCGATCTGCCCGTCAATGCCGGCTGGGCGCACATGATCGGCATCTCGCTGCTGTGCGGCATCGGCTTCACCATGAGCCTGTTCATCGGCCTGCTCGCCTTCGCCAGTGACGTGGCATTGCAGGACGCGGTCAAGGTCGGCATCCTCGCCGGCTCCTTCATCGCCGCCATCCTTGGCGCCGCCGTGCTTTTGATGGCTCCGGCGGTTGATGTAGTGGACGAGGGCGAAGAGTAAGGCGAAACCTACTCGCTCTCATCCTCGATCGCCGGCACCGACACACCGGCAAGCTCCGCCGCCAGCAGCCGTGAAGCGCCGGCCCGCGCGATCCGCAGCATCAGCGCCTTGCGCGTTGCCGCCGCCATGCGGTGCTCGGGCGCATCGCGCATGATCTCGGCGCCGTAGCCGTCGGAAAGGATGAAGCCGCACTCCTCCGGAAAGATCTCCGAGGGCACGCCGGGATGGGTGGCGAAGAAGAAGCGGTCGGAATGCAGCCGGTAGTCGGGCCATTTGCGGTCGACCCTGAAATCCTCGATCGAGGATTTGATCTCGATGATCCAGATGTCGCCCTGCCGCGTAAGTGCGACGAGGTCGGCACGGCGGCCGGTGGCCAGCGACAGCTCAGGCAGCACATGCGCGCCCATCTCCATCAACAGCCGCTGCACGCCGCGCCGCACCAGCATGGCGCGTTCGGACTGGCGACCGTCGATGAGTGGGTTGATTGAGATGGGGGAAATGATCGGCATGGCGGCACCATGCCAGATTCTGTTCACGGTTTGAACCCACTTTCCGGGCAATTACCGATTGACAAGCCCTGCGCAATAGGAATATAATCCTAAAATGGCTTATTGCCAACAGAGAGAAGCAACGTCATGCCCCAAACGCCATGGGAAGTGCTGCTGATGGGCCTGCGTTGGATCGCATCTCTGATGGGTGCCTTGCCATTTGCGAGGAACGGTACAAATGAGCCTGATATCCTGGAGCGCCCCAAAGAAACCGTACCATCCCCTTGCGCGGTTCATATCGGCGCACCCGGATTCGCCAACTCGGCAACAAACCACGGTCGCCAGGAAGTGGCCGGCGCATGCCGGTGGGACGGCATTGCCGAAGCCGCGTCGGCCACTGCGGCGACTTTGGGGGTATGCCGCCTCACCAGACTAGCATCCGGCGACAAGGGCGAGAGCCTTGGTAAAAACCGTACCGTCGAAGTCCGGAAGGCGCTCTCGCTCATCGCCTCGTTTCATTCCATCCGAGGAATGGCGGCCTTGCTTGCCTGCGATCTCGCTTCGGCCTTCAGCAACGCTTCATGCAGGTGCCTGGAACGGTCGCGCCCAGGCGATTTCATATTTGACAGGGCCCGGGCCACCGCGGCGCCTCGTTCGTTTCCCCCTGATGACCGCCGCCAGCAACAGGCGCATAGCCTCTCTAAATTAGCTAGCGCGCATATAAGGAAAAAGTGGTATTTTAAGAGGCAGCCGGAGCTCCCCCATGACACCCCGCTCCGGTCAGGCCCGGTAGCGGTCCACCCAAAGGAAAGGCTGCCGGGCCGCTGTCTTCCATCAACAGCCCGGCAAACGGGGCCAAGACCTGAGATCCACCCACAAAATCTGACAGTCCGGAGATGTCCATTGGACGTGCCTCTGTTGGCCGAGATGTAAGTCGCGTCGACCCTGCCACCAAAGGTAGTGCCGGTCATCAGGATGACAACTCGCCCTCGCGCTCAAATGTATGATCGTTGCCAAAATGGCCGACGCGGATGCCGGTGAGACAACATTGCCTAATCGCGTCGGCCACCTGCGGCGGAATTAGGATTGCCGCCTTTCAAGTTTAGCGCGGCTCAGAAGGTGGGCAATGCGCCTCACGGCTTGGTTATGATCGTACAATCGAGTCCCCATGTGCGAGTCCCCGTCTGCCTTTTTGCAACCAACCCATGGCCCCCTCGTTGAGCCAATGCCGGGCTGATCCCCGGCGCTCCAGAGACTGCCCGCCGCCTTGCAGCGGCGGGCCTTTTGCGCTGATCGGAGTCTAGCCGACAGCGATAGCGCAGGCCCGGCGAATGCGGAGGCCTTCGTGTTTGCCGCGCGTATCGGTCAGAATCGGATCCAGAAGGATCTGCGGAAACACCTGCGGCGCCAGTAACCGTAACGCCAATAGCGACGGCAAACTCTTCTCCAGACGCGACGACGGCGGCGGTGCCACCTGCGATGCCGCACGAACTCGATGCCGTCAGGACCATCCTGGTCCAGGATATCGTCGGACGGTCGGTCGAGTTCATCGAGAATGCCGGGTCCCGTATTCGGGATGCCGGCTAACGCAGTGGCAGGACGCGCAAGTGCGACCACGGTCGCGGCCCCGGCCATTCCTAGCATTCCAGTCAGAAACAATCGCCGATCCATGCCAACCTCCGTCGTTGATCATTGCGACAAGGATGAAATAGTGCGGTCGATTGACGCGCCCAGATATGGGAGGAAATTGTGCCGATTGAACTGCCGCGCCGGCGGCGACGGGCTTTCTTGGCGCCGGCTTGACAATCCGTGCGCCAAGGCACCGCTCGAGCCTTGTCGACGCGAGGTTGCTTATGCAGGCGCCGGGGCACGCTTGTTGCTGAGCAACGCCGCCCCGGCCATGTCATCGAGGATCGGGCAATCCGGCCTTTCGTCGCCATGGCAGGCGTGGATCAGCTTCTGCAAGGTCGAGCGCATCGACTGCAGTTCACGCACCTTCTCCTCGATCGCCGTGACATGGGCGGCGGCGATCTCGCGCACGTCGTGGCTGGCGCGGTCGCGGTCCTGGTAGAGCGCCATCAACTGGCGGCAATCATCAATGGAAAAGCCGAGATTGCGCGCGCGGCGCAAAAAGGTCAGCCGGTGGATGTCGTCTCCGGAATAGTCGCGGTAGCCGTTGACGGCGCGCGCCGGAGCGATCAGGCCGATCTCTTCATAGTAGCGGATGGTCTTGGCCGGCAGGCCGGAACGGTGGGCGGCGTCACCGACATTCATGACGGTTCTCCTCGATTCCTGATGAAGCCGTGGGCGCGGCCATTGAATTTCCTCCACAATCCTGTGAAGGCTGTTGCCAAAATGCCATAGTGGCACGCTTACCAGCACGTCAACTTCGGCATATAGGCATCGCGCGCTTGGCAAGCAAAGAAAATGCCAGCATGAATGATTGCGAAAAAGCGGCCGACTCGTGCCGCCGAAGTTGGGGCGGGGCACCGGATCACCTGATGCGCATGAAGTCGTTTGCTATCGTCGCCGCACTGGCGCTGTCCACTGCTATCGCCGGTTGCAGCACCATCGGCTCGCAGATTTTTTCCAACGACTATGGCGCGGTCACCGACGCCGGTTACCAGCTGCCGCGCGTCCCGATCGAGAAAGTGCCGTTGAAGTACCATCGGCAGGAAGTGAACTACGACAGCCCGGAAAAGCCGGGCACCATCATCGTCGATACGCAGAACAAGTTCCTCTATTTCGTCGAAGGTGACGGCCGGGCTATTCGCTACGGCATCGGCGTCGGCCGCGAAGGCTTCGAGTGGCATGGCACCGCCCACATTGCGCTCAAGCGCGAATGGCCGACCTGGACGCCGCCGAGGCAGATGATCCAGCGCCAGCCCGAATTGGAAAAGTTTGCCGGCGGCATGGAGCCGGGCCTGAAGAACCCGCTCGGTGCGCGCGCCATGTACCTGTTCAACAAGGGTGGTGACTCGGGCTATCGCCTGCACGGCAGCCCGGAATGGAATTCGATTGGCAAAGCGATGTCGTCGGGCTGCATCCGCCTGATGAACCAGGACATTATCGACCTCTATGACCGCGCCTCGGTAGGCGCCAAGGTCATTGTTCTTTAGACCATGATCCCGAGAAACCGGTACCGGTTCTCGGAAAAATCATGATCAGATAGAGGCAGCTTTCGTACGCGGACCGTCTAGGCAACAACGGACGTCCCAAACAGAAAACCGGGCACTTTGGCCCGGTTTTTTGTTTTTTGCCTGGGACTGCTTCGATGCCCTTTTGAGAGTTCGCCCTGCTGAATCCGTATGGTTTGGTTTTCGAGAACCCGAGCGGAGCGTACGTTTAGTACGTGAGCACCGGAAGCGCAGAAAACCGAGCTAGATGGTCAGCAGGGTAGAACTAGAGCGGTTCAGACATTGATTGAATCCGAGGTGATTCCTGAGAGGGTGATTTTGTGATTTTTCAAGATGCTGGCTGGATCGGAGGCCTTCTTAGAAGTTAACGTCCTGCGAATGTTCGCCCCCGGGGGGAAGGTCAAATATGGATCGCGACGACGCACAAAAGAGAGTTCGGACCTTGACGTCCGGTATGTGGCAATCCCTCATGGACGGAGGAGGCGAAGCTTTTTGGAAGCCCCGCGCGAACGAAGCGCTTGCGCTGTCGATTGTGGCATACGGTCAAGTCTCTCCCGAGACGGCAAAGATCACACACGCCCTTGCCGGTATAGAGGCAAAACTCGGAAATCATGAGGAAGCTGAAGGGCTATTTCAGCAAGCCCGCGAGATTTATGATGTATTGGAAGGGCCTTTGTCCGAAGGCAGCGTCTCCATGAATCTTGGGATGGCCGAGGAAAGATTTCTTCTTGGTCATATCGATGAAGCAATAGGTATTTGCTTTGACCGCCAAAAAGAAATTGAGCGAGTGCTCGCCGACGATCCGATGAAAATCCGTCATCCAGGGTCAAAGATTGATCAAGTTCGTTCAGCTTATATGAGCCTACTAAACTGGCTACTGAAATTTGGAATGACAGATCAAGCAGTAATGCAGGCGGAGACTATTTATGGCTACGACCGAAAGCAAGAGTCGCGCAACGATGTCGATCTTTCGAACAGCGCGTGGCGATTGGCGGGAGCGCTGCGGCGCGCCGGACGATTGGAACAAGCGGTTTCTCTTTATCGCGAAGCTATCGCGATTGGAACTGCACATGGCTTGCCGGAATGGGGCGGCCATAGTGGTCACGTGAGTGACCTTGCCGAATGCCTATTTGAGCTGGGCCATCTAGCAGAAGCTGAAGCACAGATGCGCGTTTCTATAACCCTTTCTGAGGGACGTCCTTTGGCCAATTCTGTTAGGGCCGAAAAATTTGAGTACCTTTCGAAGATTCTCGCAGCCAAAGGTGATCGGAGCGGCGCGCTTTCCGCTCTGCTGGAGGCAAAACAAAATCATGACCAAGTTGAGAAATGGGAACGATTTACTCCTTACTGGATTAAAAGCGACCGCCGCATCCAAGCCCTGATAAGTGCAATGTCAGAAATAAGATAGCGAAGGACGATTTTCCTAGCAATGGGCGTCAAGAAACCTGTTCGACCTGCTGCACTTCCGGCACGAAGTGGCGCAGAAGGTTCTGGATGCCGTGCTTCAGCGTCGCCGTCGACGACGGGCAGCCGGCGCAGGCGCCTTTCATGTGCAGGAACACCGTGCCGTTCTCGAAGCCGCGGAAAGTGATGTCGCCGCCATCCTGGGCAACCGCCGGGCGCACGCGCGTGTCGAGCAGTTCCTTGATGGTGATGACCAGTTCCTCGTCAGCCTTGTCGTAGAACTCGCCGGTCAGGCTGGTCTCGGCGGCAGGGCCGGCCTTGGCCATGACGGGCGCACCGGACATGAAATGTTCCATGATGGCGCCGAGGATCGCCGGCTTCAAATGCTGCCAGTCGGGGCCATCCTTTGTCACAGTGATGAAGTCATAGCCGAAGAAAACACCGGTAATGCCGGCAATTTCAAACAGCCGGCCGGCGAGCGGCGAGGCAATTGAGGCGCTGTCGGCATCGCGGAAATCGGCGGTGCCTTCCAGAAGCACTTCCTTGCCGGGCAGGAATTTCAGCGTCGCCGGGTTTGGCGTCGATTCGGTCTGGATGAACATGGCCGTCTCCGTGCCCGTTTCGGGCAGCTAGTTTGGAATAATTCTAAATAGGCCCAATCCGCTGGACATTCAAGCGAAACGCATCGTCGGAACGGCTGGCTGGCGGAATGTTTTTGCGCGCCCCGGGAGGTGATCGAAGGTGTGTTGAGGTTCAGTCAGGCCGCCCTGACATCGATACACCTCAGGCGAGACTGTCGATCTCTTCATCCGAAAGGTTCTGCGGCACGACCGTCACCGGGATCGGGAAGGCGGCACCCTTGCCGGCCACGGCGCCGACCAGCGGGCCCGGGCCCTCCTTGCCCGCACCGGCGGCCAGCACCAGGATGGCGATGTCCTGGTCTTCCTCGATCAATTTGTGGATCTCTTCCGTCGGCTTGCCTTCGCGCACAACCATCTCCGGCTCGATGCCAAGCTTCTGGCGCACCCTGCTGGCATAGCTGTCGAGTGCCGCGCGCGCCGTGGCGGTCGCCTCCTCGCGCATGATCTTCTCGACGCCCAGCCAGTGCTGGAAATCGTCCGGCTCGATGACATAGAGCAGCACCAGCGTGCCGCTGGTGCTCTGCGCCCGCTTCGAGGCGTAGGCGACGGCGCGCTCACACTCGGGCGTGTCGTCGATGATCGCCAGGAATTTGCGGCGATGGCCGGCTTCGCGGCTGAGGCGTTTGGAGACCATGTCTGTGTACTCGGTGTTACTGAGGCCGCAATCTGCCACCGCCGCAGACCGGCGGCAAGCCGCCGGCCTTGGGCAAGTATGGTGCAGTGCGACAGCGAGAGATCAGGCCTGCAGCAGCCCGATGATGTCGCGCACGGTCTTCATCGTCGCCTCGGCCAGCACGCCGGCGCGCTCGCCGCCGTCCCTGAGCACCGCGTCGACATAGGTGCGGTCGTCGGAAATGCGGCGCATCTCGCTGGCGATCGGCGCCAGTCTTTCCACCGCAAGGTCCGCCAGCGCCGGCTTGAACACCGAAAACTGCTGGCCGGCGAACTCCTTGAGCACATCGGCCTTCGACATCTCGGCGAGACCAGCATAGATGCCGACCAGGTTTTCCGCCTCGGGCCGGGCGGCCAGGCCGTCCAGTTCGCTCGGCAACGCTTCCGGGTCGGTCTTGGCCTTGCGGATCTTCTTCGAGATGGCATCGGCATCGTCGGTCAGGTTGATGCGCGACAGGTCCGACGGGTCCGACTTCGACATCTTCTTCGAGCCGTCGCGCAGCGACATGATGCGCGCCGCCGGCCCGCCGATGACCGGCTCGGTCAGCGGGAAATAGCCATTCACGGTCTCTTCGCCGACCTGCATCTCGACGCCGACGCCAAGACGGGCGATGCGGTCAGAAAAATCGTTGTTGAATTTCTGCGCGATGTCGCGGGTCAGCTCCAGATGCTGCTTCTGGTCCTCACCCACCGGCACATGCGTTGCACGATAGAGCAGAATGTCGGCAGCCATCAGGGAGGGATAGGCAAGCAGGCCGAGCGACGCGTTCTCGCGGTCCTTGCCGGCCTTGTCCTTGAACTGCGTCATGCGGTTCATCCAGCCGATACGCGCCACGCAATTGAAGATCCAGGCAAGCTCCGCATGCTGCATGACCCGCGACTGATTGAAGACGATGTGCTTCTTCGGGTCGATGCCCGAAGCCAGGAACGCAGCGGTGATCGACCGCGTCTGGTCGGCGAGGTCTTCATAAACGAGTTGGGCGGTCAGCGAATGCAGGTCGACGACGCAATAGATGCAGTCGGAAGTATCCTGCAGGGCGACGAATTTCTTGATGGCGCCAAGATAGTTGCCGAGATGCAGATTGCCGGTCGGCTGCACGCCGGAAAAGACGAGTGGCTTGAAGGCGGTCATGATTTCCTCATGGCTTGTGGAGGGCCGTTTCGCGCGCGGCGAAAGTCTTTCGACGGCGCGCTTATGGACGAGAGCAGCGTTGCGATCAAGACCGGCGTTGCCGACCGGTTGCCCGGTCTATTCGTCCGGTTCGATTCTTGCCGCCAGGGGTGCTCCCTTGGCCTCGCCCCGTTTGACATTGCGACGGATCATGCCGAAATCGGCGCCGCCGGTTGCAAACGCGGTGACGAAGTAGAGCAGTGCCCCGCCGGCAACCAGCGCCAGGAGCGTCGTCGCCTTGACGACCAGCGGCGAACCCGGGCCGAGCCTCACGGCGAACCAGTGCTCGGCAAAATAGAGCGCCGCCCCCATCACCACCGCCGACAGCACCAGCCGCGGAATGCGTTTCATCAGGGGCACGTCGCGGCCCCAATGGCCGCGCCGGATCAAGACGCCGAGCAGCATCATCGCGTTGACCCAGCCGGCGACGGCCGAGGCCACCGCGATGCCGGGCGCGCCCATCCGTGGAAACAGCGTCAGGGCCGTGGTGACGTTTACCGCCACCGAGATGGCGGCAAAGATCATCGGCGTGCGCGTGTCCTCGCGGGCGAAATAGCCCGGGGTGAACGCCTTGATAAGCACGAAGGCTGGCAGGCCGAGGCCGAAGATCGCCAGGATCGCCGCCACCGTCGGCGTCGAGCCGTTGGCGGCAAACGCGCCCCGTTCATAGACCAGCCGCACGATCGGCTCCGACATCACCCAGAGGGCTGCTGCGGCTGGCAAGGTAAGAAACAGCGTGAATTCGACCGAGCGGTTCTGCAGGTTGGCCGCCTCGATCAGATTGCCAGACTTCAGCGCCCGCGACAGTTCGGGCAACAGCACGATCGCGACCGCGACGCCGACCACGCCCAGCGGCAACTGGTAGATGCGGTCGGCATAAGCGAGCGAGGACACCGCGCTGTTCTGGGCCGAGGCGATTGCCGTGCCGATCAGCTGGTTGATCTGGGTGATGCCGCCGGTGATTGCCGCCGGCAGTGCCAGGATCAGCAGCCGCTTGACCGCGGGCGTCATTTTCGGACGGCGAAAGCCGATCGAGATGCCGGCGTGGCGCACCGCCACCCAGACGATCGCCAGTTGCACCAGTCCGGCGGCAAGCACGCCCCAGGACAGCCCGTAGCCGACGGTGAGCGCGTCGGAGCCCCTGTACCAGGCATAGGCGAGCACGCCGATCAGGATGACGTTGAGGAACACCGGTGCCACCGCGGCGGCGAAATAGCGGCGCAGCGAATTCAGCATGCCCGCCATCATGGCGCCGAGCGACATGCAGATCAGATAGGGGAACATGATCGTCGCCAGCGTCACCGTGGTGTCGAACTTCCCCGGCGTGCCGGCAAAACCGGGCGCCACCAAATAGCGCACGATCAGCGGCATCGACAGTTCCATGATGATCGTCAGCGCCAGCAGAGCCGTGAACAGGACGCCGAAGACTTCCTCGGAGAAGCGCTTGGCACCATCGGTACCGTGGGTCTCGATCTCCTTGGCGAACAGCGGCACGAAGGCGGCGTTGAAGGCGCCCTCGGCAAACAGCCGGCGAAAGGTGTTGGGAAACTGGAAGGCGGCGTTGAAGGCATCGGCGACCGGCCCGGTGCCGAGCGCTGCGGCCATCAGCATCTCACGGCCGAAGCCGAGCGCGCGGCTCATCAGCGTGCCGGAAGCGACCGTTGCGAATTTCTTGACGAGGCTCATGCGTTTGGAGACTGCCTGCAGGATGAGGACAAAGTGATGGTGGCGGTCACTCGGCCGCTGCCTTGGCCTTGCCGCCGCGTTCGGGCGCGATGCCTTCGAGCGTTGCCACCAGCCGGTTGCGGATGGTGGCGATGCGAGCCGGGCTGTCGATCTTCTGGCCGGTGAGATCGGTGACATAGAAGGTGTCGATGACCTTCTCGCCGAAGGTGGTGATGTGGGCCGATGCGATGTCGAGCGACAGGTCGGAAAGCGTTCCGGTGATCTCCGACAGCAAGCCCGGCCGGTCCAGGCCCTCGACCTCGACGACCGAAAAACGGTTAGACAGCGTGTTGCGGATTTCAGCGCGCGGCGGGATCTTGAATGCCTTGGAGCCGCGCCGCGGTTTGGTGCGCTTCTCGATCATCTCCGGCAGCCAGCTCTTGCCTGAGAGCACGTCCTCTATCAGCCGTCCGACACGCTCGGCACGCCGGCGCTCGTCCTCGTCGCGGTCGAATTCTCGCGAGATCAGGATGGTGTCCAGGGCGCGGCCATCCGACGTCGTGAAGATCTGTGCGTCGACGATGTTGCCGCCGGCTCCGGCGCAAGCCCCTGCGATGACCGAGAGCAGGCGGGGATGGTCCTGCGCCAGCACGGTGATTTCGGTCACGGCCTCGAACTGGTGGGTCTTGACCATGGTGGCGAGCTTCTTGCCCGCCACATCAGCCTCGCGGATGAACTCGGCATGGCGCAGCTGGTCGGCGAGATCGACGGTCAAAAGGTAGTTCTCGTAGTGTTGGCCGACATAGCGCTTGCGGACCTTGTCCGGCCAACCGGCGAGTGCCTCGGCGAGAAGCTCGCGCGCCGCCGCCGTGCGCTGGGCGCGCGACACTTCCGAAAAGCCGCCGGTCAAAAGCAATTCGGTTTCGTAGTAAAGCGTGCGCAGCAACTGGCCCTTCCAGCCGTTCCAGACACCGGGTCCAACGCCCCTGATGTCGCAGACGGTCAGGATCAAAAGCAGCTTCAGCCGCTCGACCGATTGCACGATCGCGGCGAAATCCTCGATGGTCTTGCGGTCGTTGAGGTCGCGGGTCTGCGCCGTCATCGACATCACCAGATGGTTCTCGACCAGCCAGGCAACGGTTTCGGTATCGGCTGGAGACAGTCCCATATGCGGGCAGATGCGCCGGGCGATCCTGGCACCGACCTCGGAATGATCCTCCGGCCTGCCCTTGGCGATGTCGTGCAGCAGCACGGCGACATAGAGCGCCTCGCGGCTCTTCTTCAGCCCCGGCATCAGCGTGTGCGCGAGGGGATGGACCTTTTCGCCGTCGCCGCGCTCGATCTCGGCCAGCACGCCGATGCAGCGGATCAGATGCTCGTCCACCGTGTAGTGGTGGTACATCGAGAACTGCATCATGGCGACGATCTTGCCGAAATCCGGGATCAGTCTGCCGAGCAGTCCGGCCTCGTTCATGCGCCGCAGATTGAGTTCGGCATTGCGGTCCGAGGTCAGGATGTCGAGGAACAGCCGGTTGGCTTCCTCATCACGCCGCAGCGACTTGTTGACCAGGCCGAGCGAGCGGGTCAGCAGTTTCAGCGCATCGGGGTGGAATTCAAGGCCGTGCTTGTCGGCAAACCAGAACAACCTCAAAAGATTGACCGGATCGCGTTCGAACACCTGGTCGTCGGCGATGTTGATGCGGTGGTTGTCGACGATGAAGTCCGACGTGCCGGCCAGCTTGCGCTTGCGTCGTGAGAAGGTGAGGAAGATACGGTTGAAGCCCGGCACGTGCTTGGCCTGCTCCTCCTCGAGCGCGGCACAGAAGATGCGGGTCAGGTCGCCGACATCCTTGGCGACGAGGAAATAGTGCTTCATGAAGCGCTCGACCGCCGACAGGCCGGGGTGGGTGGTGTAGCCGAGCCGTTCGGCGATCTCGCGCTGGATGTCGAAATGCAGCCTTTCCTCGGCCTTGCCGGTGAGAAAATGCATATGGCAGCGTACCGCCCACAGAAAATCCTCGGCCTTCAGGAACTCCCGGTATTCGCCCTCGGTGAAGACGCCCTTGTCGACCAGTTCCTCGCCGGTACGCACCCGATAGAAATATTTGCCGATCCAGAACAGCGTCTGCAGGTCGCGCAGGCCGCCCTTGCCGTCCTTGACGTTGGGCTCCACGAGATAACGGCTTTCACCGGCCTTGGCATGACGGTCGTCACGTTCGGCAAGCTTGGCCTGAACATATTCGGGGCCGGTCGTGCGCACCACCTCATGGTCGAAGCGCAGCATCAGCTCGTCATAGAGTTTTTCCTCGCCCCACAGGAAACGCGCTTCGAGGATCGAGGTGCGGATGGTGATGTCGTTGCGCGACAGCCGCACGCATTCGTCGATATTGCGGGTAGCGTGGCCGACCTTCAGCCCCAGATCCCACAGCATGTAGAGCATGTATTCGACGGTCTGTTCGCCCCATGGCGTCTGCTTGTAGGGCAGCAGGAACAACAGGTCGATGTCGGACCCAGGCGCCAGCGTACCGCGGCCATAGCCGCCGACGGCGACGACGGCCATGCGCTCCGCCGAAGACGGGTTCTTGACCCGATAGACATGGGTGACGGCAAAATCGTAGAGCGCCCGGATGATCTCGTCCATGAGATGCGACAACCGCGCCGCGCAGGCACTGCCGCCGCCGTCGTCCCGCAGCATCCGTTCGGCAATGGCGCGCCCGTCTGCCAGCCGCCCCTTGAGCAGATGGAGCACACCGCTGCGCGCCGCCTGTGCGGAGCCGTCGCCTGCCTTGGCCGCAGTCAGCGCGGTCATCTCGCGTCGCAAGGCTTCGCCATCGATCAGTTCGTCGAGCTTCAGGGAGATTCTTGCCATATGTTCAGGTCGGCCTTGCCTTTTCGGCGGCGTCTATAGCGCGTTTTCGCGGCGCTGGGTATGGGGCGGAAAGACGAGCCCGCTCTCGCTCAAGCGTGCTTGGCATCCACCCGCAACGAGATGAAGAAATTTAACCCCTTGACCTTCCAGTTACTGGAAGCCCTATCTCCGCGTCACCCACCGACCCTTAGAGGCATTTTCGCATGACGCATTCCGATCACGATCATCACGCGCATGGCGGCTGCTGTTCGGCAAACCGCGAAGCACCTGCCGCACAGGCCGTCGTCCGCGATCCGGTCTGCGGCATGACCGTCGACCCGGCCGCCGGCAAGCCGACGTCCGAGCATGATGGCCATCTCTATCATTTCTGCAGTCAAGGCTGCCGCACGAAATTCGTCGCCGAGCCGGAAAAATTCCTGACTGCCACCGATCCGGTCTGCGGCATGAGCGTCGACCGTGCGACGGCCAGGCACTTCGTCCGCCACGAAGGCAGTGGCTTCTACTTCTGCTCCGCTGGCTGCCAGGCGAAATTCGAAGCGGAGCCGCAAAAATATCTCGGCGACAGGCCGGTGCCCCAGGCGATGCCCAAGGGCACGCAATACACCTGCCCGATGCACCCCGAAATCATCCGCGACAAGCCCGGCTCATGCCCAATCTGCGGCATGGCGCTGGAGCCGATGGGCGTGCCGACAGGCGATGAAGGGCCAAATCCCGAACTGGTCGATTTCACCAGGCGGTTCTGGGTCAGTGCCGCACTGTCTGTGCCGTTGCTGATCGTCGCCATGGCGCCGATGCTCGGCCTGACGTTCCAAGCCTTGATCGACGAGCGGACGATGGTCTGGCTGGAGCTGGCGTTGGCCAGTCCCGTCGTGCTGTGGGCGGCGCTGCCCTTCTTTCATCGCGGCTGGGATTCGATCCTCAACCGCAGCCCCAACATGTGGACCCTGATCTCGCTAGGCGTAGGTGCTGCCTATCTCTACAGCGTTGTCGCGACGCTGTTTCCGGACATTTTTCCGCATCAGTTCCGCGGCCATGGCGGTGGCGTGCCGGTCTATTTCGAGGCTGCCGCCGTCATCGTCGCGCTGGTCTTCCTCGGCCAGGTATTGGAGCTACGTGCGCGTGAAAAGACCGGCTCGGCAATTCGTGCCTTGCTTGATCTCGCGCCCAAGACCGCGCGGCTGATCGCCGCCGACGGTTCCGAAAGCGATGTGCCGCTTGACGCGGTCAAGGTCGGCGATCGCCTGCGCATTCGTCCCGGCGACGCGGTACCGGTCGACGGCATCGTGCTGGAGGGCCGTTCCTCGATAGACGAATCGATGATCACGGGCGAGCCGTTGCCGGTCGAAAAGACTGAAGGCGATGCCTTGACCGGCGGCACGCTCAATAAGAACGGTTCGCTGATCATGCGCGCCGAGCGGATCGGCTCCGAGACGACGCTGGCGCGCATCGTCGAGCTCGTCGCCAAGGCGCAACGCTCACGCGCCCCGATTCAGGGGCTGGCCGATCGCGTTTCCTTCTACTTTGTCCCGGCCGTCGTCCTCATCGCGATTGCCGCTTTCATCGCCTGGGCGATGTTTGGACCCGAGCCTAGCCTGATCTTTGCCATCGTCTCGGCGGTGTCGGTGCTGATCATCGCTTGCCCTTGTGCGCTCGGCCTCGCCACGCCGATGTCGATCATGACAGCCACCGGGCGCGGGGCGCACGCCGGCGTGCTGATCAAGGAAGCCGCAGCCCTCGAACGCTTCGCCTCCGTCGACACGCTGATCGTCGACAAGACGGGTACGCTGACCGAAGGCCGGCCGAAACTAACCGATGTCGTTGCGGCAAAGGGCTTTTCCGAAGACGAATTGCTGGCGCTTGCCGCAGGCTTGGAAAAAGGCTCGGAGCATCCGCTGGCCGAAGCCATCGTCGAAGGCGCCGCCGCGCGCGGCGTAGCCGTCGCCGATGCCAGCGGCTTCGAGGCGGCCACCGGCAAGGGCGTCTCCGGCACCGTATCGGGAAAGAAGGTCGCGCTCGGCAACGCCGCGATGATGGCCGATCTCGGCATCGACACCGCATCCATCTCGGCTCAGGCCGAGACGCTGCAGACGGAAGGCAAGACGGCGATGTTCGTCGCCGTCGGCAAGAAACTGGGCGGCATTGTCGCTGTCGCCGATCCGGTCAAGACGACCACAGCCGAGGCGATCAAGGCGCTGCATGGCAGCGGCCTGAGGATCATCATGGCGACCGGCGACAATGAGCGTACGGCCAACGCCATTGCCAGGAGCCTCGGCATCGACGAGGTTCGCGCCGGCCTGTTGCCGGAACAGAAGGCAGGGCTCGTCGAGGAACTGCGCGCAAAAGGCGCGGGCGTCGCCATGGCCGGCGACGGCGTCAACGACGCACCCGCGCTTGCCGCTGCCGATGTCGGCATCGCCATGGGCACCGGCGCCGATGTCGCCGTCGAAAGCGCCGGCATCACCTTGGTCAAGGGCGACCTCAATGGCATCGTGCGGGCCCGCACGCTGGCCCAGGCGACGATCCGCAACATCCGCCAGAACCTGTTCTTTGCCTTCCTCTACAACGTGCTTGGCGTGCCGGTCGCTGCGGGCGTGCTCTATCCGCTCACTGGCACGCTCTTGTCGCCCATGCTGGCGGCGGCGGCGATGAGCCTGTCCTCGGTGTCGGTGATATCAAACGCCCTACGGCTCAGAACATTGAAACTCTGATCCAAGCCCCCAAATACGAAACGCAATCAACAGGAGACCATGAATGACCTTGGCTAAGAAAATCGTGCTTTTGCTGATGGCGGCCGGAATGCTGGTTGCCGTCTTCCTCGAAAGCGTTCCGGCGCAGAGCGAAGAGATGAAACACGACATGGGCGCCATGGCGACGGACGCGACCAGCCCTTCGACGGAAGGCTACAGGGCGGCGATGGACAAGATGCACACCGACATGATGGCGTCCGAGTACACCGGCAATGCCGACGTCGATTTCGTCAAGGGCATGATCCCACATCATCAGGGTGCGATCGACATGGCCAAGGTCGTGCTTGCCAATGGCAAGGATCCGGAAATCCGCAAGCTCGCCGAAGGCGTCATCGCGGCTCAGCAAGCCGAGATCAAGCAGATGCAGGCCTGGCTCGCCGCCCATCCGGTGAAGTGAGCTTCAGGCAATCGCCAAGGCAATCGAGAACGCCTCTGGATTTCTCGCCCAGCCTGTGATGCGATCCGGCCCCACTGGAGCCTGCCATGCCATCGATCATCAGAACCACCAGATTGCCCTCTGGCGAAGCCGTTCAGGTGCTTGGTCAGGGGACATGGAAGATGGGTGAGGATATCAGCCGCCGCACCGATGAAGTGAATGCTCTCAAGCTCGGCCTCGACCTCGGCATAACACTGATCGACACCGCTGAAATGTATGCCGGCGGCCGCGCCGAGCAGGTGGTGGCGGAGGCTATTGCCGGGCGCCGGGACGAGACCTTCCTGGTTTCAAAGGTTCTACCATCAAACGCTTCGCGCGAGGGCGTGCAGCGCGCCTGCGAAAACAGCCTGAAACACCTGCGCACCGACCGCATCGATCTTTATTTGCTGCATTGGCCCGGCGGCGTGCCGTTGATCGAGACGGTCGCGGCCTTCGAGGCCTTGAAAGAGGACGGCAAGATCCGCCACTGGGGCGTCAGCAATTTCGACGCCGACGAGATGGAAGAACTGGTCGGCTTGCCAGATGGCGGCAACGTCCAGACAAACCAGGTGCTCTATAATCTGGTCCGGCGTGGCCTCGAATTCGATCTCGCCCCCTGGAGTCGGCAGCGCGGCATCCCTTTGATGGCCTATTCGCCGGTCGAGCAGGGCGCGCTGGCGCGCAACGCCCGGCTCGACGCAATTGCCGCCCGCCACAACGCCACGGCCGCACAGATCGCCTTGGCCTGGGTGATGCACCAGGAGGGCGTCATCGCCATTCCGAAAGCCAGCAGCCAGCAGCACGTCCGCCAGAATGCTGCTGCGCTCGACATCAAGCTTACGGGCGAAGATCTCGCCGATCTCGACCGCGCCTTCCCGCCGCCGACGCGCAAGCGCGGCCTGGAGATGATCTGACTACTTGCCCGCCAGCCCCTTCAGCCGGTAAAGCGCTTCCAGCGCCTCCCTTGGCGTCATCTCGTCGGGATTGATCTCGCCCAGCGCCGCGCCCAGCGCGTCGTTCTTCACCGGCTTGGGCGCTTCCCGCTTCACCGCCACCGAAAACAGCGGCAGGTCGTCCACCAGCCGGTTGGTCTTGCCGGAAACCTCGCCTTCCTCCAACTGGTGCAGCACTTCCTTGGCCCGGTCTACCACCGCCTCCGGCAGGCCGGCCAGCCGCGCCACCTGCACGCCGTAGGAACGGTCGGCGGCGCCCTTGCCGACCTCGTGCAGGAAGACGACGTCGTTTTCCCATTCCTTGACCCGCATGGTGACATTGTGCAATCGCGCCAGCTTGCCGGCGAGCGACGTCATCTCGTGGAAATGGGTGGCGAAGATCGCCCGGCAGCGGTTCTTCTCGTGCAGATATTCAACCGCTGCCCAGGCGATCGACAGGCCGTCGAAGGTGGCGGTGCCGCGGCCGATCTCGTCGAGAATGACCAGCGCGCGCTCCCCGGCCTGGTTGAGGATCGCCGCCGTCTCGACCATCTCGACCATGAATGTCGAGCGGCCGCGCGCCAGATCGTCCGAGGCGCCGACACGCGAGAACAGCCGGTCGACGACGCCCACATGTGCCGATGTCGCCGGCACGAAGGAGCCGGTCTGGGCCAGGATGGCGATCAGCGCGTTCTGCCGCAGGAACGTCGACTTGCCGCCCATATTGGGACCGGTCAAAAGCCAGATCGCGCCGTTCCTGGCGCTGCCTTCCGGCGACAGATCGCAGTCGTTGGCGACGAACGGGCCTTCGCCGGACCGGCGTAGCGCCTGCTCGACCACCGGATGCCGCCCGCCCGCAATCTCGAAAGCCAAGCTCGAATCCACCACCGGCCGGCACCAGGCTTCGCTTTCCGACAAAAGCGCGAGTGCCGCCGACACGTCGAGCACGGCCAGCGCGTCGGCGCCGGCGCGGATCTTTTCCGCCTCGCCGACCGCTTCCGCCGTCAGCGCGTCGAAGGCGGCAAGCTCGATGCTGAGCGCCCGGTCTGCGGCATTGGCGATCTTGGTCTCGAGTCCGGCAAGTTCGGTCGTGGTGAAGCGCATGGCGTTGGCCATGGTCTGCCGGTGGATGAAGCGCGCCTTTGCGCCGTCGCTGCCGGTCATGATCGCGTGGTGATTGGCGGTCACCTCGATGTAGTAGCCAAGCACATTGTTGTGCCGGATCTTCAGCGAGCGGATGCCGGTCTCTTCGATCAGCGAGCGCTCGAGCCCGGCGATCACCTTTCGCGATTCGTCGCGCAGCGCCCGCATCTCGTCGAGATCCGGGTGGTAGCCACCGCGCACGAAGCCGCCGTCGCGCTTCAGCAGCGGCAGTTCCTCGCCAAGCGCCTGCGTCAGGTGCTGGGCCAGCGCCTGAGGCAGCGCATGGATGGCGGCGAGTGCGGCCGCGAGTTCCAGGGGCAGGGCGGTCGCGGCAAAGATTTCGGCGATCGCGCCGGCCGCGTCGAAACCGGCGCGTAGTGCGCCGAGATCGCGCGGTCCGCCCCGGTTGAGCGCCAGCCTTGACAGTGCCCGCGGCATGTCGGCAACGCTCTTCAGGCTCGACCGCACCGCCTGGCAGAGCCGCGTCTCGGAACGGAAGAACGACACCGAATCCAGCCTGGCGCCGATCGCGGCGGGGTCGGTCAGAGGCGCCATCAGCCTGTCGGCGAGCAGCCTTGCGCCGCCGCCGGTCACCGTACGGTCGATCGCCTTGAACAGCGAGCCCTCGCGGCTGCCGGACAGCGTGCGCAGCAGTTCCAGATTGCCGCGTGTCGCCGGATCGATGAACAGGGTCGAACCCTGCTCCTCACGCTCCGGCCGAGACAGCGGCGGACGCTCGGCCTTCTGCGTCTTTTCGACATAGGCAATGGCGCCCGAGATCGCCGACAGTTCGGCGCGCGAAAAGGCGCCAAAGGAATCCGGCGTCGCCACGTCGAAGAAGCGAGCGATGCGCCCGGTGGCCGAGGCCGAATCGAACAGCGACGGCGGCTGCGGGCTGGCGACGCGGCCGAGCACGTCGAACACAGGCTTCAGTTCCGGATCGTAAAACACTGGTTCGGCGACGATCAGCTCACGCGGATCGACACGGAAGATGTCGGCCAGCAGCCGGTCGGCGGTTGTGTCGGTGACGCGGAAGGCGCCGGTCGAGATGTCGATCCAGGCCAGCGCAAAGGCGTGATCGGTCTCGCCACCCTTCACCCGCCCCAGGGCCATCAGAAAGCTCGATTCCGACGGTGCCAGCAATTTGTCCTCGGTGATGGTGCCAGGCGTCACCAACCGCACCACGTCGCGGCGCACCACGGATTTCGAGCCGCGTTTCATCGCCTCGGCCGGATCCTCGATCTGCTCGCAGACGGCAACGCGAAATCCCTGGCCGATCAGCTTCTGCAGATAATCGTCGGCCGCATGCACCGGCACGCCACACATTGGAATGTCGAGCCCTTGATACTTGCCGCGCTTGGTCAGCACGATGCCCAGCGCCCGGCTCGCCTTCTCGGCGTCGTCGAAGAACAGCTCGTAGAAATCGCCCATGCGGTAGAACAGCAGCGAATCCGGGTTCGCCGCCTTGATCTCGATGAACTGCTCTATCATCGGCGTGGCGCCGGCGGTCGGCAACGGCGTCATGGCCTCGGGGGCGTCCGGCTCGTTCGGGGCATGCATGTTCATGCACGGCACGCTAGCAGATGTGATCGCGCGGTTTAATGCCGGGGCTTCGAAAAACAGGGGACGACCGGGCTGCCGGGTGTTCGCAATTTCCCGGACGATCCGCGATTCCCAAGCGCTGGCGGTTTACACGCGGCGGCGCGTGGTCTTAATTCGAATCGAAACAAAGCACCCGCTTCAACGAGGTGCTGCACCGGCGAGGAAATCAAGCACATCATGGCCAGGAAAACCGAGAACAGCGGTCCGTCCGTCAGCGCGCAGGAAGCACTCGAATTCCACGCCATGGGGCGCCCCGGCAAGCTGGAAGTCGTCGCCACCAAGCCGATGGCAACGCAACGCGATCTGAGTCTCGCCTATTCGCCCGGCGTCGCGGTTCCGGTTCTCGCTATCGCCGAGGACCCCAGCCGCGCCTTCGACTACACGACGCGCGGCAACATGGTCGCCGTCATCTCCAACGGCACCGCCATTCTCGGCCTCGGTAATCTCGGCGCGCTGGCCTCCAAGCCGGTGATGGAAGGCAAGGCGGTGCTGTTCAAGCGCTTCGCCGATGTCGATTCCATCGATCTTGAGGTCGATACCGAGGATGCCGAGGAGTTCATCAACTGCGTGCGCTTCCTCGGCCCGTCCTTCGGCGGCATCAATCTCGAGGACATCAAGGCGCCGGAATGCTTCATCATCGAGCAGCGGCTGCGCGAATTGATGGACATCCCGGTCTTTCACGACGACCAGCACGGCACGGCCATCATCTCGTCCGCCGGCCTGATCAACGCGCTGGAGGTCACCGGCCGCGACATGAAGACCACGAAGATGGTCTGCAACGGCGCCGGTGCCGCCGGCATCGCTTGCATCGAATTGATGAAGGCGATGGGCTTCACGCCCGAAAACATCATTTTGTGCGACACCAAGGGCGTGGTCTTTCAAGGCCGCACCGAAGGCATGAACCAGTGGAAATCGGCGCATGCGGTCAAGACCGAGGCACGCAGCCTCGCCGAGGCGCTCGACGGCGCCGATGTCTTCCTTGGCCTTTCCGCCAAGGGTGCGCTGACCACCGCAATGTTGCGGTCCATGGCCAAGAACCCGATCATTTTCGCCATGGCCAATCCCGACCCGGAGATCACGCCGGAGGAAGTGGCCGAGATCCGGACCGATGCCATCATGGCGACCGGGCGTTCCGACTATCCTAACCAGGTCAACAACGTGCTCGGCTTCCCCTACATCTTCCGCGGTGCGCTGGATGTCAGGGCCACCACCATCAATGACGACATGAAGATCGCCGCCGCCCAGGCACTTGCAGCACTTGCGCGCCAGGACGTGCCCGACGACGTCGCCGCCGCCTATCAGGGCAACCGGCCGAAATTCGGCCCCAACTACATCATCCCGGTGCCGTTCGACCCGCGCCTGATCTCGGCCATTCCGATAGCGGTGGCCAAGGCGGCGATGGATTCAGGCGTCGCTCGCAAGCCGATCCTCGATCTCGACCGCTACGCGCAGGAACTGTCAGCCCGCCGCGACCCGATCGCCTCGACCTTGCAGCGCATCTACGACCGTGTGCGCCGCCAGCCCAAGCGCATCGTCTTCGCCGAGGGCGAGGAGGAACAGGTGATGCGCGCCGCCGTCTCCTATGTGAACCAGAAGCTCGGCACCGCCATCCTGCTTGGTCGCGACGACGTCATCAAGGACAACGCCAGGCTCGCCGGCATCGACCTCAACAAGCAAGGCATCGAGATCATCAATGCACGGCTGTCGCGCCGCAACGGCGTCTACACCGATTACCTCTACGAGCGCATGCAGCGCAAAGGCTTCCTGTTCCGCGACTGCCAGCGGCTGATCAACAACGACCGCAACCACTTCGCCGCCTGCATGGTGGCGTTGGGCGATGCCGACGGTATCGTCACGGGCGTGACCCGCAACTATTCCACCGCGCTCGACGACATCCGTCGCGTCATCGATGCCAGGCCCGGCCACCGCGTCATCGGCGTCTCGATCGTGCTGGCGCGGGGCAGGACCGTGCTGGTCGCCGATACCGCCGTGCACGATATGCCGAACGCCGAGCAGATCGCCGACATCGCCGAGGAGGCGGCAGGCTTCGCCCGCCGCATGGGCTACGAGCCGAGGCTTGCCATGCTTGCCTATTCGACCTTCGGCCATCCGCACGGCGAGCGCTCCGAACGCGTCCAGGAAGCCGTGCGCATCCTCGACAAGCGTCGTGTCGATTTCGAATATGACGGCGAAATGGCCGCCGATGTCGCGCTCAACGCCCGCGCCATGGCGCAATATCCGTTCATCCGGCTGACTGGCCCGGCCAATGTGCTGATCATGCCGGCGTTCCACTCGGCCTCGATCTCGACCAAGATGCTGCAGGAACTCGGCGGCTCGACGGTAATCGGCCCGCTGCTGGTCGGGCTGAACAAGCCTGTGCAGATCGTGTCTCTCAACGCTAAGGACTCAGACATCGTCAACATGGCGGCGATCGCGGCGTATACGGCGGGGACTTGACGAACGGTCCGCGCCGCGGACGAAAAGCCGACGACCTGGCTTTCTGACCGTACGGCGTCCAGAAGGCCGCCGACGCTCAGCCATAAGAGATTGATAAGATTCAGCTGATATAGGGGATGTCCTGCCGACGTGCCGTGATGGCATCTACGGCTCGCTCAGACCGCCAAAACGGGGGTGCGGCCATGAAGCATGATCGAGTTCCAGCATCGGTGGTCGGCGAGGGGGCCTATCAGGACGAACGCCTGGATGCGCTTCTCAGCATCACCGGCCGCATGGACGGCTATCTCTACCGCTGTCGCAATGATGCGTCCTACACCATGCTCTACATCAGCGACGGCATTTTCACCGTCAGCGGTTATTGGCCGAGCGATTTCATTCACAACGCGGTGCGCGACTATGTCTCGGCCATCCATCCGGATGATCTCGCCGCCGTTTATGCCGCCGTCGACGGCGCGCTCGAGGCGCGCTGCAACTGGAACGTCGACTATCGCATCGTCCCGCAGGTCGGCGAACCGCTATGGGTGCGCGAGATCGGCGGCGGTGTCTGGGACGACACCGGGAAACTCGAATTCCTGGAAGGCTTCGTCGTCGACATCAGCGACCGCAAGGTTGTCGAGGACCTCAATTCCCAGCTGCTGCTGGATCTGAAGGCAGCCAACGAGGAACTGTCCGTGCAAAAGCGGGAGATCGAACTGGCGAAGCTGCAGAGCGACCATTCGGCCAACCACGATGCATTGACCGACTTGCCCAACCGGCGCGCCTTCCACGATGAACTGAAATCGGTGGTCGCCCGCTGTGGCGCCACCGGCGAGGCGGCCGGTCTTCTGTTCATCGACCTCGACCGGTTCAAGCAAGTCAACGACACGCTCGGCCACGAGGCCGGCGACGCACTGCTTCTGCGCGTATCGAAGAACCTTCGCTCCATCTTGCGCAGTGACGATTTCGTGGCGCGGCTCGGTGGCGATGAGTTCGCCTTCCTGTTTTCGGGAGAGCCGGATCTCGCGCGGCAAAAGGCGGTGCGGGTCGCCGAGCGCATCCTGGAAAGGCTGCAGATCAAAATCCCGGCGCCGGATAGCGCCATCCAGATCGGCTGCACCGTCGGTATCGCCATGTATCCTGTGGACGCCGCCGATTCGGATGCCTTGGTCGCGCTCGCCGACCGGCTGATGTATATCGGCAAAAGAAATGGCCGCAACCGATTGGTCACTGCCGGAGAACTGACTTCGCAAGAACAGTCCGGATCTCGCCAGCCGATTCGCAAGACCGCCTAGGCTAGGCGCGACCTGGGTGTAGCAAAGCTATCAAGCCGGCGCGAAGACGCGTGCGGCCTTGACGACCTCCTCGACCTGATCCTGGCGAAGCAGGTCGATTGGGACTTGGCCTTCGAGGTCGGCCGAGGGCCGCGTCAGCCACAGCCACGCCAGCCTCGGATTGCTGATCAGGGACAGCACGGCGCGGATGCCCGCCACCGGCCTGCCGTCGACGAACTGCGCCAACGGGAAGACATGTTTGCGGCCGCCCTTGCGCAAGGCGATGATCTCGCCCCGCCTTTGCCAGCGATGCAGGGTCGAGCGGGCGATGCGCAGGTTTTCTTCCAGATAGGTCGATCCGGCCACGCGGCCCGCCCAGTCCTCGATCAGCATCGATTCGAGGTCGTCGGCTCGCGGCGATGAAGAAACAGGTTCATCGATATCGGCCGGGGATGCCGGTCCTGTCGCGCGGCCTATGCCTGCCTCGCTACGGCGCGCGGCCTCCGCCGCCAGCGCGCGAACAAATTTCGAGGCCAGGCCGGGCAGGTCGGCATGGATGGTGTCGATGGCGCGCTGGTGCTTCGGCGACAGCAAGGTGACGGCGGACGCAATGCTGCCGGCGATCTTGCCGACCGAGACCATGGTGGGCTTGTTGATGGCCTCATCATAGTGGGCAAGCGCGCGTTCGACGTTCTCCGCGACCATCTCCGCGAAGTCGTCGTGCTTGATGTCCTGGATCTGAAATTTGTTCATGCATCTGTCTTCCGGACCGCGCGCTCCTCCCAGCGGCGGGTTGTTGAACTTCTAGAGCGGAAAGCGGAAATCGCGGCGGCAACAGATGCAGCGGCCCGACAGCTTGCTGTCTTGCATTTCTGGACACCCCAATTGGCTACTGGCGCCCCGAAAGGTCAGTCGCGAGGCGCCTCGATTGCGTGTAGGTGCGATGTGTGACAGCCGCGCGACGGTGAGCGCACGTACGGCCAAGCTGCCGATCTCCCCACTTGTGGGGGAGATGCCCGGCAGGGCAGAGGGGGCGCGAAGGATCGCTACGGAGCGATGTTTGCGTCCACCTCTTCGGTCGACGGCGCGCCATGAAATTCATGCCGTCCATTTTTGGGTTGGCGGCAGTGTAAAGCCTTGGAGATGCTGGCGGGACAGCGCCCCTCTCTGGCCTGCCGGCCATCTCCCCCACAAGGAGGGAGATCGGCAGCTTGATGGCCGCTACAGCAATCCCGCCTGCTCAGCCTCGCGGCGCAAATTCTGCCGCGGCCTGGGGCCGATCTGCTGGATCACCAATCCGGCCGCCAGTGAGCCAAGGTCGCCACAGGTCTGCAGGTCGCGGCCTTGGGTGTATCCATGCAGGAAGCCGGCCGCATAGAGATCGCCGGCGCCCGTCGTGTCGACCAGTTCCTTGATCGCTGTCGCCTTGATGACCACGGTCTCGTCGCCGCGCACGATGACGGAGCCTTTCTCCGAGCGGGTCACGGCGGCGATACGGCAATCCTTGCGGATCTGCGCCAGCGCCTCGTCGAACGACGATGTCTGGTAGAGCGACTTGATCTCGTGGCTGTTGGCGAAGACGATGTCGACCGTGCCCGAACGCATGAGGTCGAGGAATTCGTCGCGGTAGCGGTCGACGCAGAACGAATCCGACAGGGTCATGGAGACTTCGCGGCCCGCCGCATGCGCCAGCTTGGCTGTCTGCCGAATTGCTTCCTTGGCGCGCGGCGGATCCCACAGATAGCCTTCGAAATAGGTGACCTTGGCGCCAGATGCCTTGTCGGCCTCGACATCCTCCGGTCCGAGCTCTACGCAGGCGCCGAGATAGGTGTTCATCGAACGCTCGCCATCGGGGGTGACGAAGATCATCGAGCGCGCCGTCGGCGGCTCGCCCTTGAGCGGCCTGGTGTCGAAGGCGACGCCCTGGGCATGGATGTCGTGAGCGTAGATTTCGCCCAGCGTATCGTTCGAGACCTTGCCGAAGAAAGCGGCGCGGCCGCCGAAGCTGGCAACGCCGGCCGCCGTATTGCCGGCGCTGCCGCCGGAGGCTTCGATCGCCGGGCCCATGCGGCTGTAGAGCAGTTCGGCGCGCTTTGTGTCGATGAGGTTCATCGCGCCCTTGATGATGCCGTTGGTTTCGAGGAATTCCTCGTCGCACTGGGCGATGATGTCGACAATGGCATTGCCGATGCAAAGCACGTCATATTTCGGCATCAATGTCTCCGCCAAAAACCCGAGCCGGCTTCTTGCCATGCCGGCCCGGCGCGGGTCTAGCGATTTGAAACCGGTTTGCCTAGGGCGTGATACGGAACTTTGGCGAAACAGGCTGGAACAGGCCAAAGGTGCCCGCAGCCGCGAGGCGCTATGACAATTCGACCGTGGCCGAAGCATTTCGTCGCCGCACAGCTTACAAGCCCGGCTCAGCCGATCACGTTTTGAAGCGAGCCAGTTCATGCCTGTAAAAAACAACATGACGACCGACCTGGCGCTGCTCGCCGTGCTGGCATTGCTCTGGGGCGCCTCTTACACCTTCATCAAGATCGGCGTCGAGACCATCCCGCCGGTCACCTTCATTGCCGCCCGCACCCTGATCGCAGGCGGTATCCTGTTCGCGATCATCCGCTGGCGCGGGCTTGCAATGCCGGGGGATGCGGCAAGCTGGCGCCGCTTTGCCTTTCAGGCCTGCCTCAACAGCGTCGTGCCGTTCACCCTGATCGCCGCGGCCGAACGCTCGGTGGATGCCGGCCTCGCCACCATCCTGAACGCGACCTCGCCGATCTTCACCTTCCTCTTGACCGCGCTCGTCACCCGCCATGAGCCGGTCACGTTGCGCAAGCTGATTGGCGTCGGCGCCGGCATTACCGGCATCTGCCTCATCATCGGCACGCAGGCCCTGGGTGGTCTCGGTCACGAATTGTGGGCGCAGTTGGCTGTCGTCGCGGCGACGATCTGCTATGCCGGTGCGGCGATCTTTGGCCGTGGCTTCAAGGGCCTCGACCCGATGCTGCCGGCCGCTGGTTCGATGCTGTGCGGCGCCGTCATTCTGGTGCCGCTCAGCCTTGTGTTCGACCAGCCATGGACGCTGGCGCCGTCGACGGCCTCGATCTTGGCGTTGCTCGGCCTGTCGGTGTTTTCCACCGCGCTGGCCTTCGTCATCTATTTTCGCCTCATCCACACGCTGGGCTCGGTCGGCACCACCTCGCAGGCCTATTTGCGCGTGCCCATCGGCGTCGGCATTGGCGCCCTCTTCCTCGGCGAAAGCCTGGGTTCGACGGCATGGCTGGGCATGGGTTTCGTCGTCGCCGGCGTCGCTGCCATGACCATACCGGTTCGAAAGCCGGCGTTTGCGCGGTAGAGCAATTCCAGGAAAGGTGTGAAGCGGTTTTCCCGGGAAAAGCGCATAGCGCTTTCCCTTGGGAATTGCGTCAAAGCAAAGAACCAGCCCGCTTGTGCGCCCGACCTAAGCTGCCTATCTCGGAAGCGTCCGCCGCTCGCCGGTGTCCGCTGACCTGGGGTGAAGCACGGTGATTTTCGACGCAGCACGCACCGCGGCCCTTGAGTTGCTCTCGCCTCCCTTTCGTGCCGTGTTCGTGAAGACGCTTGGGCTGACCTTGCTGGCGCTGGTGGCCTTGTGGTTCGGGCTGACCAGCCTTGTCGAGTGGCTGGCGCTGCCGTGGCTGCAGACGCTGTTGCCCGGCATGCCGTCCTGGGCCGGCTGGCTCGGCGGCATCATCGCCGCCATCGCTCTTGCCTTCGGCATGGCACTGCTCATCGCGCCGGTGACGGCTGTTGTCGCCGGCCTGTTTCTCGACGATATCGCCGACGTGGTCGAGCATACCGACTATCCCGGCGATCCGCCCGGCCGCGCCATGCCGACGCTGCGCTCGCTGGTGCTGTCGATGCGATTCCTCGGCGTCGTCATTCTTGGCAACATCGTCGCCTTGCTGCTTCTGCTGGTGCCGGGCATCAACATTGCCGCACTCTTCATCGTCAACGGCTATCTGCTCGGACGCGAGTTCTTCGAATTCGCCGCCATGCGCTTTCGCGGGGAAGACGAGGCCAGGGCCTTGCGCAGGCACTATGCCGGCACCGTGTTCCTCGCCGGGATGCTCATCGCTGCCTTCCTCGCGCTGCCGCTGCTCAATCTGGTGACGCCGCTGTTTGCTGCCGCCATGATGGTGCATCTGCACAAGGCAATCAGCGCGCGGGAAGTTGCCCGCCGCGGCTAAGCTCTATTCAGCGTAGGAGGAACCCGCATCCCAGTTCGTCGTCGGGCTCGACGATGAACTCAGCCCGTCCGGAATAGTAGGCGCGGCCGCCGACGCGGGCGATGATCGCCTCGTGCTGGCCAGCCTTCGCCGTCCGCACCACGGACCCGGAAAAGCGCGAGCCGGCAATGCTCTCGAACATGCGCGTCTGCCCCATCGCGATCTCGCCCTTGGCCTGCATGGCCGCCAGCCTTGCGGTGACGCCGGAGCCGGTCGGCGAGCGGTCGACCTCGGCCTCGGCGAAGACGCAGATGTTTTTGGTCGCCTCATCGGAAAATGCGTCGCGGCCATCGGTCAGGATGGTGCCGTAGAGAAAGGCAAGGTCGGCATGGTCGGGATGCGACAGCGGAAATTCGGCCTTCAGCCTGCCTGTCAGGGCCGTCGCCGCATCGACGAAATCGCGTACCCGGTCGCGGCCGAATTCGAGCCCGAATTGGTGGCAATCGGCCAGCGCGTAGAAGGCTCCGCCATAGGCGATGTCGAAACCGATCGTGCCATGGCCCGCCAGCTCTATCGTCTGCCCGCCGGCGAATAGGAAGGCCGGCACGCTTTCGAACGACACCGCACCGGCCTTGCCGTCCCTGACCTCGACCGAGGCGACGACCAACCCGCATGGCGCCTCGATGTTGACCGTCGTCACCGGCTCGCGTTTCGTCACCAGTCCTTCGTCCACTGCGTAGCGGCCGAGCGCGACGATGGCGTGCCCGCACATGGTCGAATAGCCCTCATTGTGCATGAACAGCACGGCGAGGTCGGCGCCGGGCAGGTCCGGCTCGACCAGCAAGGCGCCATACATATCGTAATGGCCGCGCGGCTCGAACATCAGGATTTTCCTGAGATGATCGAGATGGTCGCGCACATAGGCGCGCTTTTCCAGGATCGTGCCTCTGGGGATATCCGGATAGCCGCCAGTGACGATCCTGAGCGGTTCGCCGCCGGTATGCATGTCGACGACGGTGAGCGTCATTCGATGAGCCCTATCTAAGCTGAAGGTTTGGCAAACAGAGCCTGCAGCTTGCCGAACGGCATGGCGGCGCGGGTGAAGCCGAATGTACCATCCTGCTGGATCTCGCGCGCCGCCGTCTCCAGCATGCCATAGGCGAAATTGGTCAGCCACGGCCCGAGCGAAATACGCTTGACTCCGGCCGTGGCGAGATCGGCGATGGTGAAGCCGGGCCTCGCCATGACGTTGACCGGCTTGCCGACCGCCGAGCAGATCGCACGCACCATCTCGACGTCGCCGATGCCCGGCGCATAGAGCACATCGGCGCCGGCCTTCTCGAAAGCCTGCAGCCGCTTGATGGTGTCGTCGAGGTCGGACTTGCCCCACAAGAAATTCTCGGCGCGCGCGGTGAAGACGAAATCACGCTTCAGCGCGCGAGCCGCCTCCACGGCCGCCGCGACGCGCTCGACGGCGTGCGAGAAATCATAGATCGGTCTGTCCGGGTCGCCGGTGTGGTCCTCGATCGAGCAGCCGGCAAGGCCGGCCGCTTCCGCCGCGAAGATGGTTTCCGCGGCACTGGTCGGGCTGTCGCCCTTGCCCTTCTCGAGATCGGCCGAGACCGGCAGGCTGGTCGCCGCCGTCACCTCGCGGCAATGGTGGATCATCTGGTCGAAGGTCACGGTGCCATCCGGCAGGCCGCGCGAAAAGGCAAAGCCGGCGCTGGTTGTCGCCAGTGCCGTGAAGCCGAAAGAAGCCAACAGCTTCGTCGTGCCGATGTCCCAGGGATTGGGCATGACGAAGGTCGAGGCATGCAGGTCGCGAAAGATCTTGCCCTTGTCCATGGTAGTTCCCCCTGTGCGGTGTGGCTGAGCGGATTTTATCCTGCCTCATTTGGCCGGGCAAACGAATGCGGTTGGGTCAGAAGCGTTTGGCGTTCTCTTCTGCCAATTTGTCCAGCGCGTCGGAATCCTTGGCGTAGCGCGATGTCTTCTTGTCCCAGAGATAGGTGACGGAAATCGCGTGAGTTCCAGGCTTGGGCCGGGCATCGTCGCAGGATTCGCCGCTCAGCACCGTAGCATTGGTCACGATCACCTTGATCGCGGCATAAGGCTGGCAGGGTGGATTTCATGCGCGGCCTCGAGTTGGCGGCGCCAAGCTGGCACGGCCGATCGAGGCGTACAGCCGCGGCTGGAGATCAGGTCAGTGGATCGGCACCAGCCCGGCCAGTTCGCGCATGTCGTCGAACAGGATGCCGCCTGCCTGGATCAGGCCATCGCGGTCGGAATAGGGATCGGCATGATAGGAAAACACCCGCATGCCGGCGGCGATGCCGGCCTGCGTGCCGGCGACGCTGTCTTCGATGACGATGCAGTCGGCGGGCGCGAAGCCCATGGTCTTGGCCGCATGCAGGAACAGGTCGGGGAACGGTTTGCCGCGCGCGACCATGGTGGAAGAAAACATCGCGTGCTCGAACAGCGGCAACAGCCCGGTCTGGCCGAGCGTGATGTGCATCTTCGACACCCGGGCGGAAGTGGCGACACAATAGGCGATGCCGGCTGAGCGCACGGTTTCGACAAACTCGCGGACGTAGGGGATCGCCTCGACGCCATGGGCAAACAGATCCGGAAGGCCGGCATTCCAGCGATCGACGAAATCGGCGCCGAGTCTGACGCTGGTCTCCCCTTCGATCTCTTTCTGCACCGACGCCATGCTGCGGCCGGAGAAATGCTTGCGGCAATATTCGAAGCTCGTCGGATAGCCGGCAGCGCTCAGCCATTCGGCGAGGCGCCGATTGGCCAAGTTCTCTGTATCGACCAGGATCCCGTCGCAGTCGAAGATGACAAGTTTAGGAATTCGCATCAGGCGGTGCCGGTCGATCCGAACCCGCCCGAGCCACGCGCCGTTCCGCCGGCCAATGTGCGTTCTTCCACGGCCGCCTGCGTCACCGCCGCGAAGACGATCTGGGCGATGCGCATGCCGCGCGTCACCGCGAAATCCTCGTCGCCGAGATTGATCAGCAGCACCTTCACCTCGCCGCGATAGTCGCTGTCGATAGTGCCGGGCGTGTTGAGGACGGTCAATCCATGTTTGAAGGCAAGGCCCGAGCGAGGCCTGACCTGACCTTCCATGCCTTCCGGAATTTCTAGGATCAGCCCAGTCGGCACCAAAGCGCGTTTGCCAGGCAGGATCAGCAGCGGCCGGTCCTCGGGCACCGCGGCGCGCAGATCCATGCCCGCCGCACCTGCGCTTTCATAGCCAGGAAGGGGAAGCCCTTCAGCATGCGGCAACCTGACGAAGCCGACGGTGGGACAGATGACGGAGGGAGTTTGAAGGGCTGCGCGCATAAAATCGATCCTATCGGCGCGAACGGCGATTCGGTCAACTCGACTACAATCCTATCAACGGCTTTCTTTGTGGCGTTACGACGACCTAGCCATCGGAACGACGGTCGTCTCCTTGATCTCTTCCATCACGAAAGAGGCCGATACATCGGACAGCGCCACCTTGGCGATCAGCCGCTGGTAGAGCCGGTCATAGGCCTTCACGTCGGCGACGCGGGCGCGCAAGACATAGTCGAGGTCGCCGGACATGCGGTAGACGCCGATGATCTCGGGAAAGCTTGTCACCGCCGCCCGGAATTTCCGCAGCCACTCCGGGTCGTGGTTGGACGTGCGGATCAGGATGAAGACAGAAAGGCCAAGTCCGAGCTTTTCGGCATCGACCAGGGCCACCCGCCCGGTGATGACGCCATCCTCCTCCAGCCGCTTCACGCGGCGCCAGCAGGCATTGCGCGACAGCGCCACGCGTTCCGACAGCTGGTCGACCGACAGCGTGCCGTCACATTGCAACTCTGCCAGCAATTTCCGATCGATTTCGTCGATTTCCAACGCCATGCGGGATGTTTGTCCCATGAGATGGCCAAATACAAGGACAATTTGAGACCGATGAACCTGCGAAGCATGTCAGGATACTCATGTCAGGAACGTCAAGCGCTGAAGGGAACCAGCATGTCGATCGCAAGGATTTTCACCTCTCATCCGGCCAAGGTCGGCGAGACCTATTTCGGTCACATGGGTTTTGCCGCCTGGTTTTCGTCGCGGCTGCTGATGGCGGCGGGCGCCGCGCTCGTTCACGCTTTCTTGCCATTTCTGTTTGAAACTACGGCCAGCCGAATCGTTCGCGAGCTTTACGAACGGACGCACAACAGAGGCAAACACCCGATCAAGGAGCCTGCGGCTCTTATGGATCGCGCCTAGAGGACGACAGAAAGCGATGTGCCGATGGGCGGCCTATCTCGGTGAAGCGGTCTTTCTCGAAGACATCCTTACCGCGCCCTGTCACTCGCTAATCGCCCAGAGCCATTGCGCCCAGGAAGCAAAGTCGCCGACCAATGGCGACGGCTTTGGTCTTGCCTGGTATGGCGACCGCCCTGAGCCGGGTCTCTATCGCGATATCCTGCCGGCCTGGTCGGATCCCAATCTGAAGAGCCTGTGCCGGCAGATCAAATCCGGCCTGTTCCTGGCCCATGTGCGCGCCTCCACCGGCGGCGCCACCAGCCGCATGAACTGCCATCCGTTCATCTCCAACTCCTGGTCGTTCATGCACAACGGCCAGATCGGCGGCTTCGAAAAAATCCGCCGCGCGCTGGAGAACTCGCTGTCCGACGCCGTCTTCGACCAGCGCGAAGGCACCACCGATTCCGAATTGTTTTTCCTGCTGATGATCGATGAAGGGTTGGCCGGCGACCCGCAAGGTGCCGTCTCGCGTGCCACCAGCCGCGTGCTCGACGCTTCGCGCCGCGCCGGTCTCGATCCGTCACTGAAACTCACCGCCGCCTTCTCGGACGGGCAGGCACTTCACGCGGTGCGTTATGCGACCGACGCCCACGCGCCGACGCTCTACACCTCCACCTTACGCAAGGGCGGCGGCCGCTGCATCATGTCCGAACCGTTTGACCGCGAGGGCGGCGATTGGCAGGCTATTCCGCCATCGAGCTTTGTCACCATGACCAGGGATGGCATGGCTATTCGCCCCTTTGCTCCGGCTGCCGCCAAGCTGGCGCTGGCCGTCTAATGCATGTCGCTCAAAAGTGGCCCCGGTTTTGAGACAACGACATGCATGGAAGCGAAGACCTAAAGCGCGCTGCATGAATCCATTTCGACGCGACGCGCTTTAGTCGCAAATCACGGCGTCGTCGCGGGCATCGGCTGGCAGTCACTTTCAGGGGCTTTGCGGCGCGCTGGATTGTCTCAGCCAATGGCGGTCGAAGACATCGAGAATGGCGCGGAACTCGGCTGGCGGGATCTGGTGGACGCCGCCATCGCTGCCTCCCACGAGGAACCGTACGAGTTGTCGGTCGACCTGCTCCGGCTGGTCGATGGATATGCCGAGCGATGCCAAATCCTCCGATATCGACTGGTCGCCCAGCAGGTATCCGCCCCACGAGGCTGTCCCGGGCGCCGGATCGCGCAGACGTACCATGAGGATCCTGGTCAATGACGGCAGCGCCTCTGGGCCGATAATAGCGGTTCCGCACATGTACCCACCAAGCACACTTCCCGGCTGCGACTGCGGCAACAGGCTGATGAAGAACTGGGCGTCGCCGCCGGCTTCCTTCAGATGCACGTAAAGGCCGCGCTTGGCTGGCGTGACCGGGCCGCCAAGCACCAACTGGCCGGTCGGCAAGGCCTCGCGATATGTGGCGGTCAAGCCATGCAGGCCAGGTCCTGCCTCGATCGACAGAATGCCCTTGATGATCTGGCCGCGATAGTAAGGCGACCAGGCGCGCGAATAACATGCATAAGCACCGGTCAGCGCGAAGACGACGCTGCGCTCATCATGGTTGGAGGTGGCATCGAATTGAGTGCCGGCGCGGCGTTCGAGCACCGCGCTGTCGACGCCGTGGCGGGCTGCGATGGCGGCGGTGAAGTGCGGCAGGTCGCAGTCGGCGATCCATGAGCCGGGCTGCTCCAGGCCTAGCAGCTTCGTCCAATCGTCATAGACACTGTGCTCGCGCGGCTGGGCGCGACCCTGCAGCCATTTGTCGGCGCGGCCGAGATCGAACGCGGTCTTGGGGTTAACGGCCCGGAACGCCGCCGCCAGATCCTTGCGGGTGACGGTCCCCAATAACGCCGACGTCAACCGCAATTTCTGCGCAATGTGCTGTGCCATTCGGCTGCCTCTTGCTGCTCGTTGTTCTGCCATAGCATGCTGCACCTATCCTTCCATGATATATTTCCATTAGCTAATATTCCAGGAATTCCAGAGAATTCCACGGTATTCCATACGTGCTGCCTTTTTCGGTCGCGGGCCGGCGCTAAGCTCGCAGAGGGCTAGGGGCATATCATCCGCGAGAACGTGCTGAACGTGGGCTGAGCACGTCCCTTCCTTTGCAGAGCAGTGACACACTCCAATCGAGCAACGGGTAACCAAGCTCAAGGAGCCTGCTGGCAACCGAACCGTAATGCCATCTAAACCTGAAGGAACGACCGGATGACCTCGAACGCCTCTTCCAGACTGACGTTAATTGTATTTACCGCTGGCTGTATCGCGCTGGCGCTGCTCTTCCGATACGCGCCGGCCGGTGAATTTCCCTCGAAATATACCAAGGTCGCACCGGTGGCACGCGCCGCAAATCCGACCCGCATCGACGTCGACAATGAGGCGCACGCCATACGCTTCTACATCGATGGCAAGCAGGTCGCCTTGCTCGATCAGTCCGGTTTCAGGCAATGAAGCGCCGGCCGTTTTGAATGCATGAGGCAAGAATTTGGGCGCGACGCATGGCTGATCCAGAAAATGCGGAGCGCTTTGGAACTTGAGAGGAAACAGTCATGAGACTCGTTCTGTCCGCGTTGCTTGTGTTGCTTGCCTTGTCGCAGGTGGCGGAGGCAAAGAAGAAAGTCTTGGTGACGCAGGACGATGTCGCCAAGGCACAGGCGTCCCGGCCGCCGCTCGACAATGCATCGACAGGCGGGATTAGGCCAGCAGCGAACTCAAAGGCGCCGGCCACCGACGGGCCGCAGTACCCGCCGGCGCTGTATTTCAACTTCCTGTAGGCCGGTTGCTTGCCGATCGACGACCCGTGCGGCGCCGATCTTGAGCCGTTACTGAGACTCACTGCCGCCTTCTCGGGCGGGGCAGGCGCTGCACGCGGTTCGCTACGCCGCCACAGAGGGGGCGCCGTACAGCGCTCAAACGCAGCCGATCCCCTACTGCTCAACTTCGCTTGAAATCGCAACGCCATCCGCCATCTTGACCAGGGCGAGCGCGTCAAGCCGGAGCATGGGTTATGGACAGCATCTTTTCCTCAACCGGCCAAATGGCCGCCGCGATACTTGACCGCAAGATTTCCGCCATCGAAGCGCTCGACGCGCACTTGGCGCAGATCGATGCGCACAACGATGCGGTCAACGCCGTCATCTCGCTCGACAGGGAAAGGGCTCGCAGCCGAGCCAAAGAAGCCGACGCGGCGCTGGCGCAAGGCGCCGCACTTGGGCCGCTGCATGGCGTACCGTTCACGCTGAAGGACATGCACGAGACATCTGGCATGAAGACCACAGTTGGCTTCCCGGACTTCGCCGATTACATCGCCAGACAAGACAGCCCCGTCGTCGCGCGATTGAAGGCAGCCGGCGGCGTGCTGATGGCCAAGACCAATGTCCCGACCATGCTGTCTGATTGGCAGTCGAACAATCCGCTGTTTGGCCGCACCAACAATCCATGGGACCTCGAGTGCACCGCCGGCGGCTCCAGTGGCGGTGCGGCAGCGGCGATTTGCACAGGGATGACACCGTTCGACATCGGCACGGACATGCAGGATTCGATCCGGCTGCCGGCCGCCTTCTGCGGTGTCTATGGCCTAAAGCCGACGGAGCATCGCGTTTCGCTGACCGGCGCCTTCCCGAACCCAGGCGGTGCTGCGCGCAGTGTGCGGCTGATGTCCTGTCTTGGACCACTGGCGCGCAGTGTGGAAGATCTGGCACTGATCTATCAAATCATTTCCGGCCCGGATGAAAGCGACACCGATCTCGCGCCGGTGCCGGTCGAGGACGTGCCGAAGCTCGATCTCAAGACAGTGCGCATTGCCTTCGCGCCGTCCTTTCCCGGATTTCCGGTGGCCGGCGACATCAGTGCCGCGGTCGAAAGTCTCGCAAGGCAGCTGCAAGGCGCAGGCGCCGTCGTCGAAGAAGCGAAACTGCCGAAACTCAATCTGCATGACGATCTGGAGCAGGGCGGCGCCCTGATCGGCATGATGATGGAGGCCGCGCAGCCGGAGCCGCCACAGGAACCGACTCCGGTCTCACGCTGGTTCGAGGCGCTCGCCCGCCGCGACAAATCCATTCTCGCCTGGGACCGGTTTTTCGAAAATTATGACGCGTTGCTCTGCCCGGTCGCCATGACCACGGCCTTCCCGCATTGCGAGCCGGGCACATCGATCGAGGTCGACGGCAAAGAGCAGAGCTATTGGATGCTGCCGGCCTATGGCGCGGTATTCAACTACAGCGGCCACCCAGCGCTTTCGATCCCGTGCGGACAAGACAGCGCCGGCCTGCCAGTCGGCCTGCAGCTGGTCGGCAGACGCTGGTCGGAGGAGCAGTTGCTCGGCATCGCCAAGGCAATCGAACCCTTGGCTGGCGGCTTTCGCCGCCCGCCTGGCTATTGAGCGAAGCGCGACAATCCATAAGTGCCAAGCAGCGGGTCGCGCTCGCCTTCCAGTATCTCCCGTGCGACGAACAGGCCGACGGCCGGCGCCAGGGTGATGCCCGAATGCATGACCGCGACATAGACACCTTCCATGCCCTCGGCGCGGCCGATGATCGGAAAGCCGTCGATCGGCGTCGGCCGATAGCCGACCGTGTGGAATTCCAATTCCAGCCCGTCGCTGCCGTGCAGCATTGCTTTCAGGGCCGCAAAAAGCCTGCGGGCGGTGCCTTGCGGATCCATGCCCGGGTCGGCACCGCCGAAATCGGAGCCGGCAATGATCCGGCCTTCGGCTGTCTGGCGCATGTGCAGCCGCTCGGCCAGCACCAGGCCGTTGAGCAGCTTTTTGTAGGGCCGTGAGTGGACGATCAGCCCAGGCGGCGTCTCGATCGGCAGTCTGATCCCGGCCGTCGCGGCAATATCCGGTGAGCCGGCGCCGGCCGCGATCACGACCTCGTCGGCGGCAATCAGGCCATGCGATGTGTTCACGCCGGTAATCCGGCCGCCGGTCTGGACCAGCGCCGTAACGGTGCTGGAGATGATGCGCGCGCCATGTCGTTCGGCATCGGCCAGCACCATTTTGGCGGCGGCCACCGGCTCGGCGACACCCTCCTCAGCCACATGCAGGGCAAAGTCGGGAGGCTCGGCGAGATTTGGCTCGATGCGCGCCACGCCGGCGCGGTCGACGCGCTCGATGCCGTAGCCCCAGGCGGAATGCTCCGTGGCGTAAGTTTCCATTGCGGCGGCCGGCAGATCCCAGCACAGGCCGCCGCACCAGCTGAGCGGCAGGCCGGGCAGGTCCTGCGCCAGCCGCGACCACTCGGCCATCGCGCGGGTGCGCAGTCGGAAATACGGCTCCGGGTTGCCCCAACTGGCATTGATCCAGGCGAACGAGTTCGACGTCGCCACCCCGCCAGCGGCACTGTCGGCGATAACCGTCACCTGTGCGCCCGATTTCGCAAGATGCCAGGCGATGGAGGCGCCGATGATACCGGCGCCGATGACGATCACTTGCTTCGCAGCGCTCATGCTGACTCCCTCTGCCTCGCAATTCCTGACGGACATCCACCCAAGTGCCATCCTGTTTCCCACTTGCCAACATCACGCAGCAGGAAATATGCGCAATGCGCACGCAACGTGATCAAGTTCCTTATTCCGAGGGCGAGCAGCGATGTCCGTGCCGCCGGAGCGGTCGACAGCCCGGCACTGCGCTGCTAGAAGCCCGGCCTGTCACACGGAAATCCCAGAGAATGCCCGAAGCAATAGAAGAAGAAGTGGCGCGCCGCCGCACCTTCGCGATCATCGCACACCCGGACGCCGGCAAGACGACGTTGACCGAAAAGCTGCTGCTGTTCGGCGGCGCCATCCAGCTTGCCGGCGAAGTCAAGGCCAAGAAGGACAGGATCCAGACCCGGTCCGACTGGATGAAGATCGAGCGCGAGCGCGGCATTTCGGTCGTCACTTCGGTGATGACCTTCGAGTACGAGAACACCGTCTTCAACCTGCTGGACACGCCCGGTCACGAGGATTTCGCCGACGACACTTACCGCACGCTGTCGGCGGTCGACTCGGCCGTGATGGTCATCGACGCCGCCAAGGGCATCGAGCCGCGCACGCTGAAACTGTTCGAGGTCTGCCGGCTGCGTGACATCCCGATCATCACCTTCGTCAACAAGATGGACCGCGAAAGTCGCGACCCGTTCGAGATTCTCGACGAGATCGAGCAGAAGCTGGCACTGGATACCGCGCCCATCACGTGGCCGATTGGTCGGGGAAGAACCTTTTCCGGCACCTATCATCTGGCGCTGAACGCGGTGCGCAAGGGCGACGACGAGAAGGAACGCACGCCGGTCCACGGTCCCGATTCCAACCGCGTTGCCGGGCTGCTGCCGGAAAACGAGCGCGAGGCCTTTATCGAGGAGCTGGAGCTCGCGCGGGAGGCTTGCCGACCTCTTGATATTGACTCGTTCCGGGAAGGTCATCTGACGCCGGTCTATTTCGGCTCTGCGCTGCGCAATTATGGCGTCCGCGACCTGATCGAGGCGCTTGGCGCCTTTGGGCCGCCGCCGCGCGCGCAGGAGGCCGACACCCGCAAGGTCGAGGCGACCGAAGAGAAGATGACGTCCTTCGTCTTCAAGATCCAGGCCAACATGGACCCCAACCACCGCGACCGTATCGCCTTCGTCCGCGTCTGCTCGGGCAAGCTCGAGCGCGGCATGAAGGCCAGGCTGGTGCGCACGGGAAAACCGATGTCGCTGTCGGCACCGCAATTCTTCTTTGCCCGCACCCGCGTCACTGCCGACGAGGCCTTCGCCGGCGACGTCGTCGGCATTCCCAACCACGGCACGCTACGCATTGGCGACACGCTGACCGAGGGCGAGGAGATCCTGTTCCGCGGCGTGCCGAATTTCGCGCCCGAAATCCTGCGTCGTGTCCGCCTCGGCGATGCGATGAAGGCCAAGAAGCTCAAGGAGGCGCTGCAGCAGATGGCCGAGGAAGGCGTCGTGCAGCTGTTTTCACCCGAGGATGGTTCACCAGCGATAGTCGGCGTCGTCGGCGCGCTGCAGCTCGACGTGCTGAAGGAACGGCTGAACTTCGAATACACACTGCCCGTCGAATTCGAGATGTCGCGCTTTTCCGTCTGCCGCTGGATCTCGGCCGACGACAAGGCCGAGGTACACCGCTTCATCGAGGGGCATCGCGGCGACATCGCCCGCGACCTCGACAATGATCCGGTGTTTCTGGCCCAGCACGCCTTTTCGCTGAACTACGAAGCCGAGCGCTGGAAGGCGATCCGCTTCGCTACGATCAAGGATTATCAGGTTCGCGACAGAGCGGCGTAGGCGCCAGTTTTTCCTTCTCCCCGTTCACGGGGAGAAGGTGCCCGAAGGGCGGATGAGGGGCAGCGTCGACCTGGGTCTAATAGATTCCAACGTTCCCCGCCCGTCGCAGGCTCCAGGCGTTCGAAGCTCGAAAAGCCAAGCAATTGGCTTTCCGTCCGCTACGCGGACCGCTTCTCACCCTTTCGCCGCTTCCTCGATCTTGGCGACGTCGATCTTGCTCATCTGCATCATCGCGGACATCACGCGGCCGGCCTTGGCCCGGTCCGGATCCAGGAGCAGGTGCGGCAGCTGCTCCGGCACAACCTGCCAGGAGACGCCGAATTTATCCTTCAGCCAGCTGCATTGCGACGGTTGGCCGCCACCTTCGATGAGCTTGTCCCAGAAGTAATCTACCTCTTCCTGCGTCTTGCAGTCGATCGACTGCGACATCGCTTCGGTGTGCTTGAACTGCGGTCCACCATTGAGCGCCTGGAACTGCACGCCGTCGAGCTCGAACGTGGTCACCAACACCTTGCCTTCATCGGCGTGGCCTTCGGGCCAACGCATCACGCTCAGCACCTTCGAACTCTTGAAGATGGAGACGTAGAAATTCATGGCCTCTTCGGCCTGGCCGTCGAACCACAGGCAGGTGGTGATCTTTTGCATGTCGTGCTCCTCGGGTGTTTTGGTTGCGGTTACGGCGAAACGGCTTACTCCGGGAATGGTGCTGCCATTTCCATACCGTTTGCCTAAGGACGGCCGTGCGGCACGCAATCCGACAACAGGGTGCAATTTTTTTGGAAGATCTGATTTTTGAGGGGAATCTGGCGCATTGCAAAATTGTGGCCAGACCATGTTTGCGCGTCTATAACGCCTGCGGTCCGAATCCAGCGCCGCCGCGCCATATCTTCGGCTGCGGCCAGCCACCAAGGAAAAAACATGCCTGCCTATCGCTCCCGCACCACCACTCATGGCCGCAACATGGCCGGCGCCCGCGGTCTGTGGCGCGCCACAGGCATGAAGGACAGCGACTTCGGCAAGCCGATTATCGCCGTCGTCAACTCCTTCACTCAGTTCGTGCCCGGCCATGTCCATTTGAAGGACCTCGGCCAGCTGGTCGCGCGCGAGATCGAGAAGGCCGGCGGTGTCGCCAAGGAATTCAACACCATCGCCGTCGATGACGGCATCGCCATGGGCCATGACGGCATGCTCTATTCGCTGCCGTCGCGCGAGCTGATCGCCGATTCCGTCGAATACATGGTCAATGCGCATTGCGCCGATGCCATGGTCTGCATCTCCAATTGCGACAAGATCACCCCCGGCATGCTGATGGCCTCGTTGCGCCTCAACATTCCGACCGTCTTCGTTTCCGGCGGGCCGATGGAAGCCGGCAAGGTGGTGCTGGCCGGCAAGACGCAGGCGCTCGATCTGGTCGACGCCATGGTGGCGGCCGCCGACGACAAGATCTCCGACGAGGACGTCAAGATCATCGAGCGCTCGGCCTGCCCGACCTGTGGCTCCTGCTCGGGCATGTTCACCGCCAATTCGATGAATTGTTTGACCGAGGCGCTGGGTCTTTCGCTGCCCGGCAACGGTTCGACGCTTGCCACGCATGCCGACCGCAAGCGCCTGTTCGTCGAGGCAGGTCACCTGATCGTCGATCTCGCGCAGCGCTACTACGAGCAGGATGATGAGACCGCTCTGCCGCGCAACATCGCCTCGAAGGGCGCCTTCGAGAACGCCATGACGCTCGATATCGCCATGGGCGGCTCGACCAACACCGTGCTGCACATCCTCGCCGCCGCGCATGAGGGTGAGATCGACTTTGATCAGGATGACATCGACGCGCTGTCCCGCAAGGTGCCGGTGCTGTGCAAGGTGGCTCCCGCCAAGGCGGACATCCATATGGAAGACGTCCACCGCGCCGGCGGCATCATGGCCATCCTCGGCCAGCTCGACAATGCCGGCTTGATCAACCGCGACCTGCCGACAGTTCATACGTCAACGCTCGGTGAAGCACTCGACCATTGGGATATTTCCCGTACCACCAGCCAGAGCGTGCGCGATTTCTTCCTCGCTGCCCCTGGCGGCGTGCCGACGCAGGTCGCCTTCAGCCAGGACCGTCGCTGGGACGAGCTCGATCTCGACCGCGAAAAGGGTGCTATCCGCTCGGCGCAACATCCCTTTTCCAAGGATGGCGGCCTCGCCGTTCTGAAAGGCAATCTGGCGCTCGACGGCTGCATAGTGAAGACGGCCGGCGTCGACGAATCGATCCTGAAGTTCACCGGCCCGGCCCGCGTGTTCGAAAGCCAGGATTCTAGCGTCAAAGCGATCCTGTCCAACGAGATCAAGGCCGGCGATGTCGTCGTCATTCGCTATGAGGGACCGCGCGGCGGCCCCGGCATGCAGGAGATGCTCTACCCGACCAGCTATCTGAAGTCGAAGGGGCTCGGCAAGGCCTGCGCCCTGGTCACCGATGGGCGCTTCTCCGGCGGCACGTCGGGCCTGTCGATCGGCCATGCGTCGCCGGAAGCCGCCGAAGGCGGCCTGATCGGCTTGGTGCGGGAAGGCGATACGATCGAGATCGACATCCCCAACCGCAGCATCCGCCTTGCCGTTAGCGACGCTGAAATCGCTGCCCGCCGGGCTGCGATGGAAGCAAAGGGCGCCTTGGCCTGGAAGCCCGAGGAAAAGCGCAAGCGCAAGGTGACGACCGCCTTGCGCGCCTATGCCGCGATGGCCACCAGCGCGGCCAAGGGCGCGGTAAGGTTCGTGCCGGAGTAGGGAGTTTTTCCTTCTCCGCAAGGGAGAAGGAGGAGCCGCGCTGGATGATTCTTCAAGCGGGATGGCGACATGGATTTCGACCTTATCGTACGCGGCGGCACGCTGCCTGATGGCAGGGTTGCCGACATTGGCATCTCCGGTGAGACCATCGCGGCGATCGACCCCGCTCTGCATGGTTCCGCGCAAACCGAGATCGACGCCCGTGGCAATCTGGTCTCTGCGCCCTTCGTCGATCCGCATTTCCACATGGACGCAACGCTCTCCTACGGCATTCCGCGCATCAATGCGTCGGGCACGCTGCTCGAAGGCATTTCGCTGTGGGGCGAATTGAAGCCGCTTTTGACGCATGAGGCGGTGCGCGACCGCGCATTGGCATACTGCGACTGGGCGGTGTCGATGGGCCTGCTCGCCATCCGCACCCATGTCGATGTCTGCGATGACCGCCTGCTGGCGGTCGAGGCCCTGCTTGAGGTCAAGAAGACGGTCGCCCCTTACATTGACCTCCAATTGGTCGCCTTCCCGCAGGACGGGTTCTATCGTTCGCCGACAGCACGTGAAAACACCATCCGTGCGCTGGACCTGGGCGTCGATATTGTCGGCGGCATCCCGCATTTCGAGCGCACCATGGCCGACGGCACGCGCTCGGTAACGGAACTGTGCGAGATCGCGGCCCGGCGCGGCCTGATGGTCGACCTGCATTGCGACGAGACCGACGACCCGCTGTCGCGTCACATCGAACAGCTCGCCTATGAGACGCAGCGCCTTGGCCTGCAGGGCAAGGTGGCCGGCTCGCATCTCACCTCGATGCATTCAATGGACAATTACTACGTCTCGAAACTGCTGCCGCTGATCGCCGAGGCGGACGTCTCGGTCATCCCCAATCCGCTGATCAACATCATGCTGCAGGGCCGCCACGATACCTTCCCGAAGCGCCGGGGTATGACCCGGGTCAAGGAAATGCAGGCGCTCGGAATCCGCGTCGGCTGGGGCCAGGATTGCGTGCTCGATCCCTGGTATTCGCTGGGCACCGCCGATATGCTCGACGTCGCTTTCATGGGCCTGCACGTTGCCCAGATGTCGAGCCCGGCCGACATGGCGCGCTGCTTCGACATGGTCACCAACGTCAACGCGTCGATCATGGGGCTCGACCATCTCGGCCTGGCGGTCGGCAAGCGCGCCAGCCTTGTCGTCCTCGACGCCAGCAATCCGGTCGAGGCCCTGCGCCTGCGCGCCGAACGCCTGTGTGTCATCGCCAGGGGCAAGGTGGTGGCGGAGCGGACGAAGCAGGAGACCAGGCTTTCGATCGTTGGACGGCCGGCACTGGTGAACCGGCGACATATATCCAGCTAGATACAGCCGATTCCCGGCTCTGGCCTTGCCGATTTCCGGATTTCTCCTCGTCAAAGCCGCCGCTTCCGTCTACGACGCGGCTTACGCAGGGAGGATTCGGGATCGGCATGACGCAGCCCGTGGTGCAGAATTCCACAGTTCGGAACGTGCTTTTGGCCGGCATTCTGCTGATGCTGGCCGGCGACTTCCTGTTTGCGCTGAACGACGCCATGGGCAAGTGGCTGGTCGCCAGCTTCTCCGTCGGCCAGGTTGTGCTGATCCGGTCCATCGGCGCCTTCTTCGTGCTTGGCCCGATGATCGCCCATCAGGGCACGGCCAAGCTGTTTCGCATGGAGCGCCTGGAGCTGCAGCTGCTGCGCGTGGTGATGACCACGCTCGACACCGCGCTCTTCTATGCCGCCGTCGTCTATCTGCCGCTCGCGGATGTGATGAGTTTCTACATGGCCGGGCCGATCTACGTCGCGGCACTCTCGCACCTCTTGCTTGGCGAAAAGGTCGGCTGGCGCCGCTGGATGGCCATCCTGCTCGGCTTCTGCGGCGTGCTGATCATGCTGAAACCGTCCTCGGCGGCGTTCTCGCTGTCATCGGGCTTCGCGCTCGCAGGCAGCGTCGCCTTCGCTTTCGCCATCATCCTCAACCGCCGCTTGCGCGGCACCAGCGACACCAATCTGGTGACGTGGCAGACCATCGGCACGCTGCTGGTCGGCGGTGTGCTGACCATCGGCGCCTGGCAGACGCCGTCAGCGCTCGACCTCAGTGCCATGCTGCTGCTCGGCATTGTCTCCTGCGGCGCACATCTGATGATCACCAGGGCGCTCAAGCTAGCGCCGGCCTCGACGCTGGCGCCGCTGCACTACACGCTGCTCCTGTGGGCGGTTGTGTTCGGGCTGGTGTTCTTCGGTGACGTTCCGGGCCCGCGCATCCTGATCGGCTCGGGCATCGTGGTTCTCGCCGGCCTGTTCATCTTCCACCGCCAGAAAGTGGTCGAGACCACGGTGCCGCCCGAAAACGTGCCGAAGGGCGTGAATTAGGTCAAGATTCCTGGTGCCTAACCCCGGCGTACCGCCGTCAGTTGCCGTGAAAACTCCGGCGCCTCCATCAGCGCCTTGCAGCGGGCGAAGCGGCCATCGGCATAGGTGCGAAAGTCGTCGACCGGATTGTTGTTGGCGAGCTGGATCAGTCCCCACAGCGTCCACAACAAATCGCACATCGCCTTGTAGATGACGATGCGGCCGCGCTCGGCCGGCCTCGCCTCGCCGCAGAAATAGGCGCGCATCATCTCTTCGTCCTGCGCTGCGTCGAATCTGCCTTCCACGGAGAGGTCGCCAAGGTCCCAGAGCGGGTCGTTCATGCCCGAATATTCCCAGTCGACGATCCACATCCGCTCACCCGTGTCGAGGAAGTTCTCGCACAGCGGATCGCAGTGGCAGGCGACGATGGGCAGCGGATGGGCGGCGAGCGCCGATCGCACAGTCTCGGCCTCGTGCACCACGTCATGATAGCCGGCGGGCAGGGCGACATCCTTGGTCGACAGCACCTTGAGATAATCGTCGATCATCGCAAACAATTCGAAGCGGAAGGGAAACACCGCGCCTGAATTGTGCAGCTTGCGAAAAGCCTCGCCAGCCCGCGCGGGACTGCCCGACCGAAGCTTGAATTTTTCCGGCGACATCGTCTCGGCGCCGGCGATGAAGCGCGTCACCATGATTCCGGTGGCGGGATCGACATGCAGCACCTCAGGGCTGACCCCTGCCTTTGCCGCTTCGCGCGCCGCTACCACCTCGTTGGCCCTGTTGATGTATTCTTCGGTACCTTTGCCGGGAATGCGCAGGCAGAATTGGCCGGCCCTGAATACCAGATTGGTGAGACCGCCAAGCCGTTCGAGTGGCCCGGTGTAGCCGGCCAGCACGGGAATGACGGCCAATGTCGCGCGCACTTCGTCTGTCACCATGCCTGCGCCCCCACGCTGTTATTTGTCGCAGCGACGGTTCCACAATTTTCGTGCTTTGGCTATCATCCGATGTGAGACCCAAGGAATGGTGGACAGGACAAAAGTGGCGGACAGCAAACATCATGGTGCACTTGGCGCCGTCTATGCGGCCAAGCGCCCGGAGGAGGTCGCAGCACTCTATAACAGCTGGTCGCAGACCTATGACGCCGACATGTCGGCCGCCGGCTATCGCCACCCAACGATCTGCCTTGCGCTGCTGGCCCGCCATCTGCCGCGCGGTGCCGCACCGCTGCTCGATGCCGGGGCCGGCACTGGGCTGATCGGCGAATGGTTGAACATTGCCGGCTATCCCCAGGTCGAGGCACTGGACATCTCGGAAGGCATGCTGGCTCAGGCCGCGCGCAAGGGCGTCTATTCGGCGCTTCATTGCCTGGCTCTCGGCGGTCATCTGCCCTTTGCCGACGATGCCTATGCCGGGATCATCTCGGCCGGCGTCTTCACCTCCGGCCATGTCGGCACTGAGGGGCTGGACGAACTGATCCGCATCTGCAGGCCGGGCGGCATCATCGTGCTGACGGTCAAGAACACGCTGTGGGAAGCGGGCTTCGCCGCGCGCATCGCCGAGCTCGAGGCGCAAGGTCTCGTCAGCCGCGTCGAGGAAACGAGGCCTTACATTTCCATGCCGGGCGAGGCCGACACCGTGCCGAGCCGCGGTCTCGCTTTGCGCGTGATTTGATCTACGCTTTGACCTTGGCGGCTGTCGGATCGTACATCGGCTCGAGATGGATATTGGCCGGTGTTCGTTCCATCGCGACCACCAGTTCGTAGTCGCCCGAGGTGAGAAAATCTTCACTGACGCCATCGGCGTTGCGCACATAGCCGTAGCCGATGTTCTTGCCCAGCGTGTAGCCGTAGCCACCGCTGGTGAGATAGCCGACCAGCTCGCCATTGCGTAGGATGGTCTCGCGTCCGAGCAACACGATCTCGGGGTCATCGACCGTGAAGCCGGCGAAACGTTTCTTCAGCGCCGCGCCGCTGGCCGTCTCGAGCGCTCGCCGCCCAATGAAATCGGTATTCTTGCGCAGCTTGACCGCCCAGCCGAGGCCTGCTTCCTGCGGCGTGTCATTGGGCGTGATGTCGGAGCCCCAGGCGCGATAGCCTTTTTCCAACCGCAGCGATTCGAGCGCACGATAGCCGACCGGGCGGATCTCATACGTCTTTCCTGCCTCCATCAGGCAGTCGAAGACTTCGCCGGTGGCCGCGATCGGCACATGCAGTTCCCAGCCGAGCTCGCCGACATAGGTGACGCGCAGCGCCCGAACCGTGTGACCGGCGACGGCAATCTCACGCACATGGCCGAATGGGAATGCCGCGTTCGACACGTCCGCGCCGGTCACCGCCGAAAGCACGTCGCGCGCCCGAGGGCCCATCAGCGAAAGCGTGCCGAAATCCTCGGTGACGTCGACAAGCGTGGCACTGAGCCCTTGGCCGATATGGTCGCTGATCCATGACAGATCATGTGTGCGAAAACCTGTGCCTGTGACGATGTAGAACTTTTCCTCCGCCAGCCGCGCCACCGTCAGGTCGGCCTCGATGCCGCCGCGTGTATTGAGAAGCTGCGTATAGGTCAGCCGGCCGGCCGGCTTGCCGACGTCGTTGGCGCAGATCCAGTCCAGCGCCTTGAGCGCGTCAGCCCCGCTCAGCTCGTATTTGGCGAAGGACGATTGATCGAAGATGCTTACCTTTTCGCGCACGTGCCGGTGTTCGTCGCCGACCGCGGCGAACCAGTTCTGCCGCCCCATCGAATAGATGTCCTGGGGCTCGACACCTTCGGGCGCAAACCAGTTAGGCCGCTCCCAGCCGAGCTTCGAGCCGAACACGGCGCGCTGCTGTTTCAGCCTGTCGTAAAGGGGCGAGACGATACGAGGCCGCCCGCTGACGTACTCCTCATGCGGAAAGCCGATCGTATAGTGTTTCCCATAGGCTTCCAGAGTGCGGTCGCGGACCCACTGCCGGTCGCGGTGCAAATTGGAAAAGCGCCTGATATCGACGACCCACAGGTCGAGTGGCGCTTCGCCGTCGACAACCCACTGCGCCAGCACCCAGCCGGCCCCGCCGCCCGATGCGATGCCGAAGGCGTTGAAGCCGGCGCCGACGAACATGTTGGCGCATTCGGGCGCAGTGCCGAGGATGAAATTGCCGTCCGGCGTAAAACTCTCCGGGCCGTTGATCATCTGCTTGACGCCGACGGTTTCCAGCGCCGGCATACGCGCGATCGCCTGCATCATGTGTTGCTCGAAATGATCGTAATCGTCGTCGAACAGTCTGAACTCCCAATCATTGGGTACGTCGCCCCCGGGGAGATCGGTCGTCCAGGCCTGTGGATTCGGCTCGTAGCCGCCCATCACCAGCCCGCCGACCTCCTCCTTGAAATAGGTGCGCCGGTCCGGGTCACGAATGGTCGGCGCGTCGGTCGCCAGCCCATCGATCTTCTCGGTGATGATGTACTGGTGCTTCACTGGCTGCAGCGGCACGTTGATGCCGGCCATCGCGCCGACCTGCCGTGCCCATTGCCCGGCGCAGTTGACCACCTTGTCGCAGGCGATGTCGCCCTTGCTGGTCTTTACCATCGTGATGCGGCCGTCCTTCATCTCGAAACCGGTGACGCGGACATCCTCGAACAATTTCGCGCCATGCATGCGCGCGCCCTTGGCCAGCGACTGCGTGATGTCGGAGGGGCTCGCCTGGCCATCGGTCGGCAGCCAGGAGGCTCCGACGAGATCGCCAGTTTCCATGAGCGGCCACATGGATTTGATCTCCGCCGGGGACAGCAATTGCATGTCCATGCCGAAACTTTTCGCCGTCGTCGCCAGCCTTTTGTACTCGGTCCAGCGGTCGGCATTGGTGGCGAGCCTGAGGCACCCGGTCATCTTCCAGCCGGTGGCGAGGCCGGTCTCGGCCTCCAGTCCCTTGTAGAGGTCGACTGAGTATTTTAGCACACGGGTGATCGACGCTGACGAGCGCAGCTGGCCGACAAGGCCGGCGGCGTGCCAGGTCGAGCCCGAGGTCAGCTTGCCTTGCTCCAGCAACACGACATCAGCCTTGTGGTCGCGCGCCAGGTGATACGCTGTCGAACAGCCGATGATGCCGCCGCCAATGACGACGATGGCGGCCTGGCTGGGCAATGTCATGATTTCTGTGTCCCGTACTTCGTTCTGTAGTTTTCCAGCGCGGCGTCGAGCCGCGTCAGGTTTTCCTCGGTGTAGGCGACGTAGTCGATGCCGGGCGCGTCGAGGTAGAGCTCGGACACCATGCTCCACATCGCCTCGCGCAGCAGCGAAGCGCATTGCATAGCCGCGTGCGAGCGGCGGATCGCCTCGTCCGGTTCCTTCATGAAATAGGCGGTCAGGAAGGCGAAGGATTCCTCGTCGCTCATCCCGGCGTTGGAGGCTACGCCGGCGAGATCGAACATCGCCGTATTGAAGCCGGCATATTCGAAGTCGATCAGCCACAGCCTGTTGCCATCGTCGAGAATGTTGGCCGGCAGCAGATCGTTGTGGCCAAAGACGATCGGCAGCAGTTTCTGTGCGCGCTCCAGCTCGTCAGCCAGCGTCAGCAGGCGCGGCAGGTCGCTGCGTTTGCGGCTGCCGCCTTCTTCAAGCGTGCGCGCATAGTCTCGGATGACATGGAACACCCAGAACATGAAGCCGGCGCCGGAGACGTGATTGGGCATCTCGCGATGGAAGGCGCGCATGAGCGCCGCGATACGCCCGAGACTGGTGCGCACATCCTCCGCCTGCAAGGTTTTGGCGCCGAGAAACTCCGTCACCAGGATGCCCGGCTCGGCATGGAGGACGGCCGGTGCGAAACCAGCGGCATGGGCCGCCCGCGCGGTCATCACCTCGCGCTCACGAAAGACATGGTGGAACGGATAGTCCTTGCCGAAGCGAACGACATGTTTGCCGGCCGCATCCGTGACCACATAGTTGGCGTTGCTCAGACCGCCGGGTAGGGGTGCGATTTCGATGCCGCCGGTCCAGCAGGGCAGGTCGCGGATGCGTTCTTCGGCGGTCACGGAATCATCCCTGGTTTGCTGGGGGTTCGATAAGGTGCCATGGACAGAGCGACGATGGCGGGGAGAAACGCAAAAAATCTCGTCGGTGCGGGATGCCAGGATCGGTATCCCGCACCGCACCGACGAGCCCCTTGGCCAGGTCTTTGAGCCCGGCATCCGCCCCCGCGGATCTGAAACTTCCTCGCGCCCGGCACGTTACAAACGGCCTGGTGCGTGAGTTGCGGATCTGCCATCACCCTCCCGTTGCAGCTCCGAACCCTGTCTTGACTTCACGCCCGGGTTGCTCGGTTGTCAAGAAAAAGATGTGACCTTTTTTGGGTGTTTTGCCCGAAACCTAAGATGGCTCCTTTAAAAACGCTTGAATTACCTTAAAATCGGTCAGAGTCTCAGTTCGGGGAACCAAATGGCTCAATCCAAGCGCCACGGCGAGATCCTGCGGCTGCTGCAGGAAGAAGGCACTGTCACCATCGCCAGCCTGGCCGACCGGCTGGGCGTTTCGCTCGAGACCGTGCGCCGCGACGTCAAGCCTCTCACCGGCGACGGCTCCGTCCTCAAGATGCATGGCGCCATCGGCCTGCCGTCGATGGTAGGCGAAGCGCCGTTCGAGCGGCGCATGCGTGAGAATGCCGATGCCAAGCGCATCATTGCCCGCATGGTCGCCGGCACCATCCGCGATGGCGAATCGATCATGCTCGACACCGGCACGACAACCTCGTTCCTAGCCCGCGAGCTGCTCGGCCATCGGCGCTTGACGGTCGTCACCAACTCATCGGATATCGCCCGCACGCTGGCCACCATCAACGGCAATAAGGTCTACATGGCCGGCGGCGAGCTGCGCAGCGATTCCGGCGCCGCCTTCGGCGCCTCGGCCATTGACTTCGTCAGCCGCTTCTCGGTCAGCCACGCCATCATCTCCACCGGTGCCGTCGATGCGGTGATGGGAGTCATGGACTATGACCTGGAAGAAGCCGAATTCGCGCGCATGGTGCTGTCGCGCGGTCAGCGTTCGCTCGTCATCACCGATCATTCTAAGTTCGGCCGCCTCGGTCTGGTCCAGGTCTGCGGCTTCGATAGTTTTTCCGAGATCGCCACCGACCGGTCGCCGCCGCACGACATCGCCGCGGCCTTGGCGCAGGCCGGCGCGCGGCTCAGCATCGTCGGCGCGGAGAGCGGGTTCTGATCAAGCCAACCCATGCCGACGATTTGGCCGGCACTTCCCACCGCCGCCTCCGCCGTGTTTAGTCCGGCTATGGCCTTCACCATCCGCCAGTTGCAGTTCTTCATCGCCGTGGCCGAGCAAGGCACGGTCTCGGGTGCCGCGCAGAACCTCTCGATCTCACAGTCGTCGGTCACCGAAGCGATCAAGGAACTCGAAAGCGATCTCGGCGTCGAACTGTTCGAACGCCATCCGCGCGGGCTGAACATTACCCACAAGGGCCACCAGTTCCTGCGCCACGCCACCAAGATCCTCGCCGACGTTTCCGACGCGCGCCGTTCTTTCTCCGGCGAGCAAACGGTGGCAGGCGGTCGGCTGCAGCTGGGCGTCACCTCGCTCGTCGCAGGTTACGTGCTGTCGGATCTGCTTGCCCGCTACCGCCGCGCCTATCCCGGCGTCGAGGTCTCGGCAATCGAGGATAATGGCGACTACCTCGAGCATCTCTTGATCGGCGGCAAGCTCGACATTGCCGTCATGGTCACCTCCAATCTGCGCGACCGCACCGCGCTGCAGTCGGAAATCCTCGAAGTCTCGGCGTATCGGCTGTGGCTGCCGCTCGGCCACCCGCTCGTCAGCGCAGACATCATCAGCATTGGCGACATTGCCTCCGAAACGCTAATTATGCTGACCGTCGATGAGATCGAGGAAAATACTGGCAAGCTGCTGACGGCAATCGGCGCCAAGCCACATGTCGCCTTCCGCACGCGTTCCGTCGAAGCCGTGCGCAGTCTGGTCGCGACCGGTGCCGGCGTGGCGCTGTTGCCCGACCTCGTCTACCGGCCCTGGTCGCTGGAAGGCGACCGCATCGAATCGCGCGACATTTCGGGCTCCTTGCCGGTGGTGCAGGTCGGCATGGTCTGGCGGCGCGGTTCCGGCCTGCCGCAGGCGGCACGCGATTTCATCGGCCTTGCCCAGTCGCAACGGACGGTCCGCCGCTAGTGTGGCCTACTCCAAGTTGACGTCGCCAGTCTTGCGCTCGCGCCTTGTGACAGAGACCGCCTCCGCCTTGAACGGCCTGATTGGAGCAACCTCGAAGCGGCCGGCGCCGGCAAGCCTGACGGCGGGGCGGAACGTCGGAACACTCCATCGGCCGGGCTGCCGGACATCGGGCGGCGTGACGCAAAGCCTCTCGGATCGCGGTCAGGCGCTGGATGGCTTGGTCAAGTTCGTTCGCCTTGGCATCCAGGCGCCCTCGATCCATTTTCGGCAGGCCGTCGGGCGTCAGCATCGCGGAAATCTCGTCCAGTGCAAATCCACCGGCGCGTCCAAGCGCGATCAAGGCGAGCCGTTCCAGGACGGCCGGGTCGAACAAGCGGCGCTGGCCGCGACGGCCGATCGAGGCGATGAGGCCCTTCTCCTCGTACTAGCGAAGTGTCGAGGCGGGCACGCCGGTACGGCGTGACACTTCGGCAATATCCATATCTTTCATGCTTGACCTCAAGTCGGCTTGAACTCGTAGAGTGCTCGCGACGAGCGGTGAGAGCAACAGAAAGTGAGGTCCGTTATGCCACAATCCGCGCAGCCAAACACACGGCAAGCCGCGCTCTGGAATGATGTCAGCGGAAAGGCCTGGGTCGAGATGCAGCCGATCCTCGACGAGGTACTGGCGCCGTTCGAGCGGCTGGTAGTCGATGCCGGCTATCCCGGGGAAGGGGGCAATGTCCTGGACATCGGCTGCGGCGCCGGCGCTACAACTCTGGCGATGGCGCGCCTCGTGGGCAACGACGGACGTTGTGTTGGGCTTGACATCTCGCAGCCGCTTGTCGCCCTGGCGACGGAGCGCACGCGGCGGGAAGAGGTAGCAAACGCAAGTTTTGAAGTGGGCGATGCCCAGGCGTATGCATTCGAATCTGGGCACTTCGACGCTGTTGTCTCGCGCTTTGGTGTCATGTTCTTCGATGATCCCGTGGCCGCGTTCACCAACATAAGACGGGCCGCAAGGCGCGGTGGCAAACTCGCCTTTGTTGCTTGGCGCAGTCCAGTCGAGAATGATTTCATGACGACCGCTGCGCGAGCGGCTGCGCCTTTCCTGCCGCCCGCACCCGCGCCAGACCCCGATGCGCCGGGGCAGTTTGCCTTTGCCGACGGCGCCAAGGTGAAGCGGATCCTTGACGCCAGCGGCTGGGCATCAATCGAAGTCGAACAGGTGGACGTCCTGTGTCAGATCGCCCAAGACGATCTGATGACGTACGTCACCCGGCTAGGGTCGGTCGGCGCCGCGATGCGCGAGGTTGACCGGGCAGTGGCCGAAAAAATCACTACGGTGTTGCCTGCTGCGTTCGCGCCTTTCATGGAGGACGGTGAGGCTCGCTTCAATGCCGCCTGCTGGCTGGTGACGGCGCTGGCTTGAAGGGGGCGTCTGGCTATCGGTAAAACCGATATCGCCTTTCTGATAAATCAATTTGCGAAACCGGGTTTTTCACAGCACTTTCCGATTTCAGGGACAAGCCGCCATCAGAGCGGCATCAAGTCTAAACGGACGAACTGACTTTTTCAGGCTGCGCGTGACCCCTGGCGAGGACCGAAAACCGGCTTTCGCAGTCAAGCGCCAAAATGGGAGATCGACGATGAATTCATTCCTCAAGTCATGCACTGCCTTGACGATCGCGCTGACCTTCTCCGGCCAGGCCGTCGCCCAGGTCAAGGAACTTGGCAAGGGCGAAGGCCAGCTCAACATCGTGGCGTGGCCGGGCTACATCGAACGCGGCGAAACCGACAAGGGCTATGACTGGGTGACCTCTTTCGAGAAGGAAACCGGCTGCAAGGTAAACGTCAAGACGGCCAATACTTCCGACGAGATGGTCTCGCTGATGAACGAGGGTGGTTTCGACCTTGTCACCGCCTCAGGCGATGCCTCGCTGCGCCTCGTTGCCGGCAAGCGCGTGCAACCAATCAACACCGATCTCATCCCGAGCTGGAAAACGGTCGACGAGCGCCTCAAGGACGCGCCGTGGTTTACCGTCGGCGGCGTCCATTACGGCGTTCCCTACCAGTGGGGTCCCAACATCCTGATGTACAACACCGACGTATTCAAGGAGGCTCCCAAGAGCTGGAATGTCGTCTTCGAGGAAATGAAGCTGCCGGATGGCAAATCCAACAAGGGGCGCGTGCAGGCCTATGATGGGCCGATCCACATCGCGGATGCGGCCAACTATCTGATGTTCCATAAGCCGGAACTCGGCATCAAGGATCCTTACGAACTGAATGAGGACCAGTACAAGGCAGCGCTCGACCTGCTGCGCGTCCAGCGCACCCTGGTCGGCCGCTACTGGCATGACGCAGCTATCCAGGTCGACGATTTCCAGAACGAAGGCGTCGTCGCTTCCGGTTCGTGGCCTTTCCAGGTCAACACGCTGGTCGCCGCCAAGAAGCCGATCGCCTCGACCATTCCGGAGGAGGGCGCCACCGGTTGGGCCGACACCACGATGATGGAAGCCGATTCGGCCAATCCCAACTGCGCCTATATGTGGATGGAACATTCGCTGTCGCCCAAGGTACAGGGTGATGTCTCGGCCTGGTTTGGTTCGCTGCCCGTCGTGCCAGCCGCCTGTAAGGGCAATGAGCTTTTGACCGACGAAGGCTGCAAGACCAACGGCTACGACAATTTCGACAAGATCAAGTTCTGGAAGACCCCGGTGTCGAAATGCACCACCCAGAACGACCAGTGCGTGCCCTATTACCGCTGGGTATCGGACTATATCGGCGTCATCGGGGGTCGTTAAGCGCTCTTACCCTTCCCTTGTGGGGAGGGTCGACGCGCAGCGTCGGGGTGGGGTCCCGGACACGATTTTGCCTATGAGGCCGCCCCCCACCGTGGCCTTTGCTGCGGTCTCCTCCATCGACGGGAGGTGGGGTGGCGCGCGAATTCGCCATCCCCTGCCAGGATTTGCAGGCGAGGTGATCGACAGAACTAAACCGGCAACAGACTGACAGCACCATGACATCAGCCGTTTCCTTCCAGAAAGCCTCGCGCCATTTCGGCAGCGTTCGCGCCGTCGACGCGGTCGATCTCGAGATCGCGCCGGCCGAATTCTTCGCCATGCTGGGGCCGTCCGGTTCCGGCAAGACCACCTGTCTGCGCCTCATCGCCGGTTTTGAGCAGCCGACCTCCGGTTCGATCTCGATCTTTGGCGAACGCGCCGAAGGCGTGCCGCCCTATCGACGCAACGTCAATACCGTGTTTCAGGACTATGCGCTGTTCCCGCATCTGAATGTGCTCGACAACGTCGCCTACGGGCTGATGGTCAAGGGCGCCAGCAAGGCTGAACGGCACAAGGCTGCGGAAGAGGCTCTGGCTCTGGTGCGGCTGCCCGGCTATGGCGCTCGCCGCCCCGGCCAGCTTTCCGGCGGCCAGCGCCAGCGCGTCGCACTCGCCCGCGCGCTGGTCAACCAGCCCAGGGTGCTGTTGCTCGACGAGCCGCTTGGCGCGCTCGACCTCAAATTGCGCGAGAACATGCAGGAGGAACTGAAGTCGCTGCAGAAGGCCCTCGGCATCACCTTCGTCTTCGTCACCCACGATCAGGGCGAGGCGCTGTCGATGGCCGACCGCGTCGCCGTCTTCAATGACGGCAAGATCATGCAAATCGGTACACCGGAGGATATCTACCAGCGGCCGAAGACCCGCTTCGTTGCCGATTTCGTCGGCTCATCCAATGTACTGCCGCCGGATTTCGTCCAGCGTTATTCCGGCCAGCATCGCTGGGGCAGCCTGCGCCCTGAATCCATTCGCGTCGGACGAGCGGCCAGTGGTGAAGGCGTGTCCGCCCGCCTCGTCTCGACCAATTATCTCGGCGCCACGACGAAGCTGGCACTCGACGCCGACGGGCTGCGGTTGCACGCCATCGTGCCGGCCGGCACGGCCTTGCCAGGGGAAGGCGAGACGGTCGTGCTCACCTTCAACCGCGAGCATCTGCACCTGATGGATGAGCCGGCATGATGAAGGTTTGCGCGAAGCGCCCCCCTCTGTCCTGCCGGACATCTCCCCCTCAAGGGGGGAGATCAGTAGCTTCCCGGCCTCGCCAATTCTGCCACGTAGGAGATTGGCGAAACCCGAATGGACAGCCAATCTCCCCCCTTGAGGGGGAGATGTCCGGCAGGACAGAGGGGGGCGCCGTAGAGCGCTACCTGTCTCATGATCTCCCGCAATACAGAGCGGCCCGATGACAATCGCCGCGCTCAACTCCAATCCCACCCCCGCCATCCTGCCGGGCAGCGGCGGCTTGCGAGGCGCGCTGTCGGATCTTTTCTGGCGCAAGCCGAAGGTCCTGCTGCTGCTCATGCTGCTGCCACCGGTGCTGTGGCTCGGGATCGTCTATATCGGCTCGCTATTCGCCCTCCTGGCGCAGAGTTTTTTCTCCATCGACGAGTTTTCCGGCCTCATCAACCGAGAGTTCACGTTGAAGACCTATGCCGACCTGTTCCAGGCCGCCAATCTCGACATCATCCTGCGGACGGTGACGATGGCGGCTCTGGTCACGCTGGCCTCGGCCGTCGTCGCCTTCCCGATCGCCTACTACGCGGCGCGCTATGCGCGCGGCCGCTGGAAGGCGCTGTTCTACCTCGGCATCATGCTGCCGCTGTGGTCGAGCTACCTGGTCAAGATCTATGCCTGGAAGCTTATCCTGGCCAAGGAAGGAATCCTGACCTGGCTGCTCGCCAAGCTGCATCTGTCGTGGGTACTCGACGCCTGGCTGTCGCTGCCGGTCGTTGGCGGCAATTCGCTGTCGGTGTCGTTCACCGGCACCTTCATCGTCTTCGTCTATGTCTGGCTGCCTTTCATGATCCTGCCGGTACAGGCGGCGCTCGAGCGCGTGCCCGGCAATCTGGTCGAGGCATCGTCCGACTTGGGGGCTTCGCCGGGACAGACCTTCCGCAACGTGCTGTTCCCGCTGGCGTTGCCGGGCATAGTCGCCGGCTCGATCTTTACCTTTTCGCTGACGCTCGGCGACTACATCATCCCGCAGATCATCGGCACCTCGCGGCTGTTCATCGGCCAGGCGGTCTATTCGCAGCAAGGCACCGCCGGCAACATCCCGCTCGCCGCCGCCTTCACCGTGGTGCCGATCGTCATCATGGGGTTCTATCTCTGGGGCGCCAAGCGCATGGGGGCCTTCGATGCGCTCTGATGGTTCCCAGTCGGCTCCGCTCGGCCTGAAGATCGCCGCTGCCTGCGGGCTGCTGTTCCTGCACCTGCCGATCCTGCTGATTTTCGTCTATGCCTTCACCACTGAGGAAAAAAGCTTCGTCTGGCCGCCGCCGGGCCTGACGACGCAATGGTTCGCCGTCACCTGGAACCGGCCCGATGTCTGGCAGGCGCTGTCGCTGTCGGTCAGGGTCGCGGCCATCTCGACGGCGATCGCGCTCGTCCTCGGTACGCTCTGTTCGGCGGCTGTGTCGCGGACGAAATTCTTCGGCCGCGAAACCATCTCGCTGCTGGTCATCCTGCCGATCGCGCTGCCCGGCATCATCACCGGCATTGCATTGCGCTCGGCCTTTTCGCTGGCAGACATCCCGTTCTCGTTCTGGACGATCGTGCTAGGCCACGCCACCTTCTGCGTCGTTGTCGTCTACAACAACGCGGTCGCCCGCTTTCGCCGCACATCGGGCTCGATGATCGAGGCGTCGATGGATCTCGGCGCCGACGGCTTCCAGACCTTCCGGCATATCGTGCTGCCCAACATCGCCACCGCGCTGCTCGCCGGCGGCATGCTGGCCTTCGCTTTGTCCTTCGACGAGGTCATCGTCACCACCTTCACCGCCGGCCAGCAGCAGACGCTGCCGATTTGGATGCTGGAAGAGCTGATCCGTCCGCGCCAGCGCCCGGTCACCAACGTCGTCGCCATGATCGTGGTGCTGGTGACGCTGCTGCCGATCCTTGCCGCCTATTACCTCACCCGCGACGGCGACCAGATCGCTGGAAGCGGGAAATGAAAAACAGCGAATAGGGAGTAGCGAATAGCGAATAGGGAAACCGACTGCCAAGACCTGCTCGCTACTCGCTATTCGCTACTCGCTCCTGTTCAAGGAGAACCCAATGGAAACCCAGATGCTGATCGGCTCGAAATTCGAGAAGGGCACCGAAACCGAGGAACCCATCCTCAATCCGAAGACCGGGGCGACCATCCTCAACCTGCCCGAAGCCAGCCAGGCGCAGATCGAGGCGGCGGTGCTGGCGGCCGAAAAGGCGTTCGTCCTGTGGTCGCGCACCACGCCGGCGCAGCGTTCGGGCTATCTCCTGAAGATCGCCGACCGCATCGAGGCCGCCGCGAAGGAGTTCGCCACGCTCGAGGCGTTGAACTGCGGCAAGCCAGTCAACGCCGTGCTCAATGACGAAATCCCGGCGATCGTCGACTGCTACCGCTTCTTTGCAGGCGCTGTGCGCTCGATGCCGGGCGTCGTCGCCGGCGAATACATTCCCGGCCACACCTCAATGGTCCGCCGCGACGCAATCGGCATCGTCGCTTCAATCGCGCCGTGGAACTATCCGCTGATGATGATGGCCTGGAAGGTGGCGCCGGCGATCGCCGGCGGCAACACCGTCGTCTTCAAGCCGTCCGAGCAGACGCCGCTGACGGCCCTGAAACTGGCGAAGATCCTTGCCGAGATCCTGCCGGAAGGCGTGGTCAATGTCGTGCTCGGCCGCGGCGACAGTGTCGGCAACACGCTGATCAACCATCCCAAGGTCAACATGATCTCGATCACCGGCGACGTCGCCACCGGCAAGAAGGTGCTGCAGGCGGCCGCCAAGTCGGTCAAGCGCACCCATCTCGAACTCGGCGGCAAGGCGCCGGTCATCGTCTTCGACGATGCCGACCTCCGCTCGGTGGTCAACGGCCTGCGCGCCTTCGGCTACTACAATGCCGGCCAGGATTGCACCGCCGCCTGCCGCATCTATGCCGGCAAGAAGATCTACGACAAGCTTGTCGCCGATCTGTCCTCAGCCGTCTCGACCATCAAGTACAATCGCCCAGACGACACCGAAAACGAGATCGGGCCGCTGATCTCGCGCCGTCAGCGCGACCGTGTATCGAGCTTCGTCGAGCGTGCCTCGGAACTGAAGCACATCGAGATCACCACCGGTGGCAAACCGGGCGAGGGCTCCGGATTCTATTACCAGCCGACCGTCGTTGCCGGCGCCCTGCAGGAAGACGAGATCGTGCGTCGCGAAGTGTTCGGGCCGGTCGTCTCGATCACCCGTTTCACCGAAGTCGACGAGGCGGTAAACTGGGCCAATGACAGCGACTATGGCCTTGCATCCTCGGTGTGGACCAAGGACGTGTCGCGCGCCATGGCGACTGCCGCGAGCCTCCAGTATGGTTGCACTTGGATCAACACCCATTTCATGCTGACCAACGAGATGCCGCATGGCGGACTGAAACAGTCCGGCTACGGCAAGGACATGTCGCTCTACGCGCTCGAGGACTACACCGCCGTCCGGCACGTGATGGTTGCGCATAGCTAGCGCTTGGAAATGCAAGCACTCAGAAGGAGGAATGACCATGCATCGCCGCCAGTTTCTGTCATCCGCAGCCATCGCCGGAGCACTGTTGGCCACTGGGCCATCCTTTGCTGCCGACACCGCCCAATCGGTCGTCGAAGCCTATCTCGCCGCCTGGAATGCCCATGATTCGACCAAGGCCGCCAGCTATTTCGCCGACGACGTCATGTACTACGATGCCTCGGTCGGCACCCCGGTCAAAGGCAAGGAAGCCGCCAAGACCGGCGTCATCGACAACTTCCTCAAGGCCGTTCCTGATGCCGTCTGGACGATGAAGGGCGCGCCTGTGGTGGAGGGCGACCGCGTCTCCTTCGAATGGGAGTTTTCCGGCACCAACACAGGCGCTTGGGCCGATGGCACGGCCGCCACCGGCAAGAAATTTTCCTTCACCGGCGCTTCGATGTTCTCGATCAAGGACGGCAAGATAGCCACCCAGAGTGACTACTATGACGCGCTCGGCTTCTACAAGCAGCTTGGCCTGATGTAGAGGCACCGTTCATGGGGAGCAGGAAGAACGGTTCGAAGGACCGATATGAGGCAGGGCCAACCTTTAAAAGCTGGCCTCTGCCCCGATCTGTCTGCCGGCATCTTCTTCCCGCAAGCGGCGAGAAGAGAGCACTACTCCACGATGCGGTAGATATTCCACAGGCTGGTGCCTGACACAACGTAGGGCTCCATCTCCTTGCCCCATTTGGCGTGCGCGTCGATCTTGCTGATCTTGGCGAAGAACGCCTCCAGCTGGGCCAGGCTCTCGACCTGATGGTGCGACTCGACCGTCGCTTCCCGGGCGCCGATCGAGCCGGTCATGATCTTGAACTCGAGATCGGCGAGACCGACCTGCGACCCGATCTCGCGTTCCCATTTCTTCAACAGGTCGAGCACGGTCTGCTTGTGTCCGAACTTGGCGTCGATCTGCCATCTGGCGCTGAACATTGTCTTCTCCTCCGGGGTTGAGGCCGGGGCATGATCCCGAAAAGTGGAATCCGATCGGGATCAGGCACCAGCACTGAAACAGAGCCCATCCCGATTGAATCGGGATGGGCAGCTTCGCCGTTGACCTACTCGTCCCATGCCTGCACGACGGTCTGCCGTGCAATCAGCCCGTTCTTCAGCTCCAGCGTCGCGGCGCAGAACACCTTGGTGCCGTCTGGATAGGCGCAGGCCTGGGTGAAGGCCAGGCTGTCGCCCTCGGCGATGGTGGTGTCGACCTTATGGGTCATCGCACGGCTGCAGATGTCGTCCCAGAACGTGCTTATCGCCGCGCGCCCGCGAATTTCACGCGGCTTGCTCGGTGGGTTGTTGCGGTCGATCACCCGCACCAGCGCGTCGTCGGCATAGAAGCTCGACAGCATCCTGCCATCACGGCCTTCGATCGCCTTCTTGATCGACGCGCCATTCACTGTTTGGGTCTTGGTCAGCATTTCATCCTCCATTGGCCCGTCTTCCGACGGGCGGTTGATGGTCGAAGTGCTGCCCGGCGCTCATCGCCGGGCAGTGATTTCTTCACTGCAACTTCGCTTTGACGGCCGCGAACAGGTCGTCGGTCTGCTTCTTGAAGGTGGCGAGATCGACCTGGCTGCCGTTGAGCATGGTCGACCAGTGGCGCACGATCGCCGCCATCGCCACCGCCTCCACGTGGTCCACCTCGGCCACGGCGCTTGTCGAACAGGATCAGCCGCGAGAACGCCGAAAGCCGCTTCAGGAGCCTTGTATGACCTTCGTCTTCCCAGTGCAGATCGAGATTGGAAATGAAGCCCGGCACGAAGACGAGATCGAACGGCCCCTGCCCGACCACCTGATAGGCGAGCCGCACATCGCCGCTGCGGGCGTATCGGGTCTCGATCGGCCTCACGAGGTTTTCCGCCCGGCCTGACGATTTCTGATCGTAAACCATAGCAGAGCAACGCCGATCGGGGCAGCCCAAACCTTAGCGATAAGGAATATACGCCGGCGTGGCTCGACGATTATTTTTGCGAGGCGGCGATGTCGGCCGGGGAAGCCTTGAGCCCGAGCCTGATGTCGGCCTCGGCTGGTGTGATCGGTCGCTTGATCCTGGCGGAGGCAGCAACCACCAACTCGTTGAAATCCGCGGCGCCGCCGTCCAGCATCTCGAAGAACTGCCGCCGCATTCTCGGCTCCCAGAACTTGTTGATGTGCTCTGCGACGCCGGCAATGCCTTCCTCGCGCGGCTTGGAATGGAAAAAATCGGCGATCTGGTTCGCCATGCGCACCAGCTTCTCGCTGGTGCTCATGATGTGTTCTTCGTCATGCGACATGCTTGGCAACTCCGCAAACCACCCGGTCGGGGTGGGTGAAAATATCAAAATCGTCGCCGCGAACCAGCGCCACCAGCGTCATGCCAGCCTCTTGCGCCGTGCGGATGGCCAATGCGGTCGGCGCCGAGACGGCGATGATGAAGGCCGAGCCGATAGAAGCCGCCTTCTGCACCATTTCGACCGAAACGCGCGACGTCACCACGACAGCACCGGATGCGCCGTCGATGCCGGCCTTGGCCAGCGCGCCAGCCAGCTTGTCCAGCGCATTGTGACGGCCGACATCTTCGCGCGCCATGACGATGCCCTTGCCGGGCACATAGAAGCCGGCGGCATGCACCGCTCCGGTCTCGCTGTGCAGAGGCTGCACTTTCGACAGAAGCTTGACCGAGGCGGCGATATCGTCGGCATCAAGTGTAAGTTTCGACGCACCAACCGCGTCGACCGAGCGCATTGCTTCTTCGATGGATTCGATGCCGCAGAGCCCGCAGCCAACCGGGCCGGCCAATCGCCTGCGCCGCGCCTCGAAACGCGTGTTGGCGGTGTCCTTCAACCGGATCTGGATGTCGATGCCGGCACCATGGTCCTCGACCTCGATCGCTTCGATCTCGTCGGGCTGCGCAATGATGCCTTCGGTTAGCGAGAAACCGAGCGCGAAATCCTCGAAATCGGCTGGGCTCGCCATCATCACCGCATGCGTGGTGCCGGCGAAGGAGAACGCAACCGGCGTCTCTTCCGGCACCATGCGGTCGGCCGCGGCGGTGCCGCTGGCGCGGTGCGCGAGACGGGAAATCTGGCTGATTGGCTGGCGTTGGCGGGTCACGCAGCACGCCCCTCTGGCCTGCCGGAAAAGCCGTCCCCCACTCCGTCGCTGCTGCGCAGCGCCACCTCTCCCCTCTCCGGAGGGAGAGGAAGGGTGCCTCCCGGCAAAGGCTCGCGCCTTTCCTCTCCCCCGTCGATCGGGGGAGAGGTGTCGAGCGAAGCTCGAGGAGTGGGGGTCGACCAACCGTCGAGATTGAAGCTCTTGCTGTCGAAAGCCTCGACACAGCTACTCCGCCGCTTCCAGCTTCGCGATGCGACGGCTCTGCCTGGCTTGCTCGTCATAATCGCGCTGCCATTCCGACGGCCCGTTCGAGGCGCCGACCTGCACCGCCGTCACCTTGTATTCCGGGCAGTTGGTCGCCCAGTCGGAGAAGTCGGTGGTGATGACGTTGGCCTGCGTGTCCGGATGATGGAATGTCGTGTAGACGACGCCTGGCGACACCCGGTCCGTGATCAGCGCGCGCAGCGTCGTCTCGCCCGAGCGGCTGGTCAGCCGGACCCAGTCGCCGTCGCGCAGTCCGCGGTTCTCGGCGTCGTGCGGATGGATCTCCAGCCGGTCCTCGCCGTGCCACATGATGTTGTCGGTGCGCCTGGTCTGCGCTCCGACATTGTACTGCGAAAGGATGCGGCCGGTGGTAAGCAGCAGCGGGAAGCGCGAGCCGGTCCTCTCGTCCGTCGCCACATATTCGGTGCGGATGAACTTGCCCTTGCCGCGCACGAACCCGTCGATATGCATGATCGGGGTGCCGAGCGGCGCCTTCTCGTTGCAAGGCCATTGCACGGATCCGACACGGTCGAGCAGCTCGAAGGAGACGCCGGCGAAGCTCGGCGTTGTCATGGCGATCTCGTCCATGATCTCGGAAGGATGCTGATAGTTCCAGTCCAGCCCGATCGCGCGGGCAAGCTCCTGCGTCGCCTCCCAATCGGCATAGCGCGCCTTCGGCTCCAGAACCTTGCGCACCATGTTGATGCGGCGCTCCGCGTTGGTGAAGGTGCCGTCCTTCTCCAGGAAGGTCGAGCCGGGCAGGAAGACATGGGCGTAGTTCGCCGTCTCGTTGAGGAAGAGGTCGTGCACGACGACGCATTCCATCGCGGCAAGGCCAGCGGCGACATGCTTGGTGTCGGGGTCGGACTGAAGAATGTCCTCGCCCTGGATGTAGATACCCTTGAAGCTGCCGTCGACGGCGGCATCCAGCATGTTGGGGATGCGCAAGCCGGGCTCGTCGTCCAGCTTCACGCCCCACAAGGTCTCATAGATGTCGCGCACGGCTTCGCCGGAGATATGGCGATAGCCGGGCAGTTCGTGCGGGAAGGAGCCCATGTCGCACGAGCCCTGCACGTTGTTCTGGCCGCGCAGCGGATTCACGCCGACGCCTGGCCGGCCGATATTGCCGGTTGCCATGGCGAGGTTGGCGATCGCCATCACCGTGGTTGAGCCCTGGCTGTGTTCCGTCACCCCGAGGCCGTAGTAGATCGCGCCGTTGCCCCCGGTGGCGTAGAGACGGGCCGCGCCGCGGATCGCCTCTGGATCGACGCCGGACAGCTTGCCGACGGTTTCGGGGCTGTTCTCCGGCAGGGCGACGAACGACGCCCAATCCTGGAACTCCGTCCAGTCGCAGCGTTCGCGGATGAAGGCTTCGTCGAAAAGACCTTCGGTGACGATGACATGCGCAAGCGCCGTCAGCACGGCGACATTGGTGCCGGGCTTCAGCGGCAGATGATAATCCGCTTCGACGTGTGCCGACTTGACCATCTCGGTGCGGCGCGGATCGAGCACGATCAGCCTGGCGCCCTGGCGCAGCCGCTTCTTCAGCCGCGAGGCGAACACCGGATGGGCCGAAGCGGGATTGGCACCGATGACGACGGCGACGTCGGTGTAATCGACGGAGTCGAAATCCTGCGTGCCGGCAGAGGTGCCATAGGTCTGGCCGAGCCCGTAGCCCGTCGGCGAGTGGCAGACGCGCGCGCAGGTGTCGACGTTGTTGTTGCGGAAGCCCTGCCGAACCATTTTCTGGACGAGGTAGGTTTCCTCGTTGGTGCAGCGCGACGAGGTGATGCCGCCGATCGCGGTGCGTCCGTACTGGTACTGGATGCGGCGAAATTCCTTGGCCGTGTGGGCGATCGCCTCTTCCCAGCTCACCTCGCGCCAGGGATCGGTGATTTTTTCCCGGATCATCGGCGACAGGATGCGGTCCTTGTGGGTGGCGTAGCCATAAGCGAAACGGCCCTTCACGCAGGAATGGCCGTGGTTCGCCTTGCCCTCCTTGTAAGGCATCATGCGAATGACCTCGTCTCCCTTCACTTCGGCCTTGAACGAGCAGCCGACGCCGCAATAAGCGCAGGTCGTGACGGCCGAGCGTTCCGGCAGGCCCTTGGCAAGGACCGTTTTCTCGCGCAGAGCATCGGTCGGGCAGGCCTGCACGCAGGCTCCGCAGGAAACGCATTCCGAATCGATGAATGCCTCGTGCATTCCCGCCGAGACCCTGGATTCGAAACCACGGCCCTCGATGGTCAGCGCAAAAGTGCCCTGGACCTCCTCGCAAGCCCGCACGCAGCGCGAGCAGACGATGCATTGCGAGGCGTCATAGGTGAAATAGGGGTTGGACTCATCGCGGGCGATGTAATCGACCGCCAGCGAGCCGTGGCCGGGCGCCACGCCACCTTCCGGCTTGACGTGGTTGCGGCCCTCGATGCCATAGCGGTTCTCGGTCAGGCCGATCGACTTCGCCACCGCATCGAACTCGCTGGCGCCGGTTCCGGCCTTCTCGTTCCAGCCAGTCGGATGGTCGGAGACGTAGAGTTCCATGACACCGCGGCGAATGGCGTCGAGCCGCTCGGTCTGCGTACGCACCACCATGCCCTCGCCGACGGGTGTCGTGCAGGAGGCCGGCGTGCCGCCGCGCCCTTCGATCTCGACAAGGCAGATACGGCACGAACCGAAGGAGTCCAGCATGTCGGTGGCGCAAAGCTTCGGGATCTCGACCCCGCCTTCCATCGCGGCACGCATGATCGAGGTGCCTTCCGGGACGGTGATGCTGCGGCCGTCGACGTTCAGCGTGACCTGCTTCTGCGCCTTCGATTCCGGGGTTCCGTAGTCGATCTCTTCGACGAGGGACGGGAAGTCGGCCTTGATGTTCATCTGCCAGCTCCTATTCAGCAGCCACGCGCACGGGCGCGGGCTTGAAGTCGTCGGGGAAATGGGTGATCGAGCTCATGACAGGGTAGGGCGTGAAGCCGCCCAGCGCGCACAGCGAGCCGAATTTCATCGTGTTGCAGAGGTCGGTGACCAGAGCGAGGTTCTTCTCCGGTTCGATGCCCGCGGCAATTCTGTCGATGGTCTCGACGCCGCGCGTCGAGCCGATGCGGCAGGGCGTGCACTTGCCGCAACTTTCGATGGCGCAGAACTCCATCGCAAAGCGGGCCTGTTTCAACATGTCGGCGGTGTCGTCGAACACCACGATGCCGGCATGGCCGATCAGCCCGTCCTTGGCCGCGAAGGCTTCATAGTCGAATGGCGTGTCGAACAGCGCGCGCGGGAAATAGGCGCCGAGCGGTCCGCCGACCTGCACTGCCTTGACGGGACGCCCCGTGGCCGTGCCGCCGCCGATGTCGTCGACGATCTCGCCGAGCGTCATGCCGAAAGCGGCTTCGAACAGGCCGGCATATTTGACATTGCCGGCGATCTGGATCGGGATCGTGCCGCGCGAGCGGCCCATGCCGAAATCCTTGTAGAAGGCCGCACCCTTGTCCATGATGATAGGCACCGAAGCCAGCGAGATGACGTTGTTGATCACCGTCGGCTTGCCGAACAGCCCCTTGTGAGCCGGCAGCGGTGGTTTTGCCCGGACCATGCCGCGCTTGCCTTCGAGCGAGTCCAGCAGCGCCGTCTCCTCGCCGCAGACATAGGCGCCTGCGCCGACCCGGATCTCCATGTCGAAAGCATAGGCCGAACCCAGCACGCTAGCGCCAAGAACGCCGGCCTTGCGGGCGATTTCGACGGCCTTGTTCATCACCGCCACCGCATGCGGATATTCCGAGCGGACATAGACGAAGCCCTTGGTCGCGCCTGTCGCGATACCGGCAATCGTCATGCCTTCGATCAGCACGAAGGGATCGCCCTCCATGATCATGCGGTCGGCGAAGGTGCCTGAATCGCCTTCGTCGGCGTTGCAGACGATGTATTTGCGGTCGCCTGATGTATCGAGCACCGTCTTCCACTTGATGCCGGTCGGGAAGCCCGCGCCGCCGCGCCCGCGCAGCCCGGATTCGGTCACCTCGGCGACAATGGCGGCCGGCGTCAGTCCCAGCGCATTCGTCAGTCCATTCAACCCGCCATATTTCTTGTAGGATTCGAGCGACAGCGGATCCGTGACGCCGCAGCGTGCGAAGGTCAATCGCGTCTGCTTGGCCAGGAAGGGGATTTTGTCCGGCACGCCCAGCCAGCGTTTGTGATGGCCGCCGGTGAGGAAGCCGCTGTCGAACAGGCTTTTGACGTCGGACGGCTTGACCGGCCCATAGGCGACCCGGCCATTGGCGGTCGCCACTTCGACCATCGGTTCGAGGAAGTAAGCCCCGCGCGAGCCGTTGCGCACGATTTTGGCTTCGATGCCGCGTTCGGCAAGCTCACTTGCGATCGCCTTCGCGACTTTTTCGGCACCCAGCGCCAGCGCGCCGGAGTCGCCGGGAATGTAAATACGCGGGATCATGAGCGCACCTCGGCAACGATTTCGTCGAGCTTTTCGTCATCGAGCCGCCCGATCACCTGGCCATCGAGCATTGCGGCGGGCGAACAGGCGCACAAGCCCAGGCAATAGACCGGCTCCAGCGTCACCGAACCGTCGCGGGCCGTCTCATGGAAGCCGATGCCAAGCAACTGTTTAAGTTTGGCGGCGATGGCGTCCGAACCCATCGACTGGCAGGATTCCGCCTGGCAGAGCTTCAGCACATGCCGGCCGGCGGGGTGGCTGCGATAATCATGGTAGAAGCTGACGACGCCGTGCACCTCGGCCCTGGAGATATTCAGCGCCTCGGCAATGACCGGCAGCGCATCCTTGGGCACATGGCCGAACTCTTCCTGGATGCCGTGAAGGATCGGCAGCAGCGGGCCTTCGAGGCCGTTCAACTCCTGGATGATCGCGGCTGTGCGCGATGTGATCTCGGTACTTGCAGGCTGCATCGTCAAGCAGCGCCCTCCCTGGTCGATAGCTTTTATCGCTAAGCCGTTACAAAATCAGAGGAAACCCGCTGAATCAATAAAGCTGTTTCGTTGATTGATAGAAAATTTCTATCAGTCTGGTTATCCAGCATTGCTAGCCTAGCGGTGGGCGTGGAAATCGTCCGCCAGCGCCATCGCCTCGTCCAACAGCGCCGAGACCAGTGGCGTGTGCGGTTCGCGCGGCGCCGCCACCAGGCCGACCGTGTGGCTGGCGTCCGGTTCGACGATCGGAATGGCCCGGATCGGTTCGGAAAAGCCGAATGTTTCCGTGAGGTTGAGTGGCATGATCGACGACCATTTGCCGGTCCGGATATGTGAAAACAGCACGATCATCGAGTTGGATTCCAGCGTCGGCCGCACCTGCACGCCGGCTTCGGCCAGATGCTGGTCGATGATACGGCGGTTCTGCATGTCCGGCGTCAACAGGCACAGCGGCAGGCTTGAGAGCTCCGCCCATGTCACTTTGTCGCGGTCGGAATAGGGATTTCCCATCGCGGTGATCAGTTGATAGCGCTCGTCATAGAGCGGCACGCTGGTGACCCGCCCCAGCGGCTCGTTGTCGAGATAGGTGATGCCGGCATCGATGTCGAAATTGCCAAGCAGCGACAGCACCTCGATGGAGGTTCGCGACAGCACCGAAAAGGTGACGCCCGGATGCTTTGCCCGAAACGGCGTCGTCAGCCGCGCCACCATGGCCAGAGCCGTCGGGATGGCGGCGATGCGGATGCGGCCCGAAAGACCGTAGCGCGCAGCGCGCATCTCCTCGCGCATGGTGCGGGTGTCGCCGACGATGCGGCGCGCCCACACCAGGACCTGTTTTCCCTCCGGCGTCAGCCCCTGGAAGCGCGAGCCGCGCAAAACCAGCATCACCCCGAGCTGGCCCTCCAGCTGCTTGATGCCGGCCGACAGCGTCGGCTGGGTCACGCCGCACAATTCCGCCGCCCGGCCGAAATGCTCCTCCCTGGCCAGCGCAATGAAGAATTCCAGCTTGTCGATCATGCGATCTTTCCGGTCGTTCGACGCAAGGTCGGGGAAATCGCATTTTATCGCAAGCGCCATGCGCAATTGGCCTGCATCCACATCTTTAAGCCGGCTAGCTGTTCCCCCCGGCTGAATGCGGCGCTATGTGGATGAAACTGGGAGATCGACCATGCTGGGCTGGTTCCGCAAGCTTTTGCCGCGCGAAGATCGCTTCTTCGAACTGTTCGAACGACATTCCCGCACGGTGGTCGGCGGCGCCGAGGCGCTGGAGCAGCTTCTCCAGGGCAAGGACATCGAGCGCTGGTGCCAGAAAATCATCGATCTCGAAGACGAAGCCGACCATATCACCGCGGAAGTGCTGCTGGCGGTGCGGCGCTCCTTCATCACGCCTTTCGATCGCGGCGACATCAAGGACCTGATCCAATCGATGGATGATGCCATCGACATGATGCACAAGACGGTCAAGACGGTGAGGCTGTTCGAAAAGAAGGAATTCGATCCGCTGATGCAGGAAATGGGCGGCGTCATCGTCGCCGCCGCCAAGTTGGTGGCCGAGGCGATTCCGCTGCTCAGCAAGGTTGGTGCGCACACCGTGCGCCTCAATGCCATCGCCGAAGAGGTCATGCGCGTCGAAAGCCGGGCCGATGATCTGCACGAGCAGGGTTTGAAGGATCTCTTCAGGAAGCATGGCAGCAGCGACCCGATGGCCTACCTGATTGGCTCAGAGATCTATGGCCAGCTGGAAAAGGTGGTCGATCGCTTCGAGGACGTCGCCAACGAGATCAGCGGCATCGTCATCGAGAATGTTTAGGTGATGGAAGAAGCCACCATTGCCTTTCCCGTGCTGGTCGGCCTCGTCGTCGTCGCGCTGTTCTTCGATTTTCTCAACGGCCTGCACGACGCGGCCAACTCCATCGCCACCATCGTGTCCACCCGGGTGCTGAGGCCGCAATATGCGGTGTTGTGGGCAGCCTTCTTCAATTTCATTGCCTTCATGTTCTTCGGCCTCCACGTCGCCGAGACAGTGGGAAAGGGTATCGTCGACGTCAGCGTCGTCACGCCGGCGGTGATTTTCGCCGCCCTTGTCGGCGCCATCGTCTGGAACATCGTAACCTGGATGGTCGGCATTCCGTCTAGCAGCTCGCATGCTTTGATCGGCGGTCTTGTCGGTGCCGGGGTGGCAAAGGCCGGGCTCGGCGCCATCGTCTGGACGGGACTCGGCAAGACTGTCGCTGCTATCGTCGTGTCGCCGGCGACCGGTTTTGTCTTGGCACTCGTCCTGATCCTGACCGTTTCCTGGCTCTTCCTGCGCCAGTCGCCGTTTGCGGTCGACAGCACCTTCCGCGTCCTGCAGTTCTTTTCCGCCTCGCTCTATTCGCTCGGGCATGGCGGCAACGACGCCCAGAAAACCATGGGCATCATCGCCGTGCTGCTCTATTCGCAAGGCATGCTCGGCGCGACTTTCTATGTGCCGCTGTGGGTCGTACTCACCTGTCAGTCGGCGCTGGCCCTCGGCACCCTGTTCGGCGGCTGGCGTATCGTTCACACCATGGGCTCGAAGATCACCCGGCTGAATCCGATGCAGGGTTTTTGCGCCGAGACCGGTGGCGCCATCACCCTGTTTGCCGCCACCTGGCTCGGAGTTCCCGTTTCGACCACGCACACCATCACCGGCGCCATCATAGGCGTTGGCGCCGCTCGCCGGGTCTCGGCGGTGCGCTGGGGCATTGCCAGCAGCATCGTCATTGCCTGGATCGTCACCTTGCCGGCGACCGCTATGATCTCGGCGCTCACCTACCTCGCTGTCGGCCTGGCGAGGTGACGCGAAGACATCTAGCTGTCCACAAGGTTCAGGATGTTGCCGTCTGGGTCCTTGAACCAGGCGACCTTCATGCCGGAGCCGACATGGACGTCGCCCTCCAGTGTCAAGCCCGGCATATCATAGTGCTCGAAGCTGACGCCCTTCGACTTCAGCGCCTTGACGACATTGCCGATCTCGTCGCCCACGGTCCACGTCACCGCTGTTGCCTTGTTGGTTCCGGCATATTGGGAATGATAGACATTGATGGCTGTGTCGCCGCTTTTATACACGATCAGTTCACCGCCCTCATCGTGCACCTGCTTCAGGCCAAGCGTTCCCCCATAGAAAGCCTTGGCTTTCGCGAGATCCTTTACCGCGAGATTGGCTGTTGCGTTGCAGTTTGCGAGCATGATGATCTCCTTCCCTGGTTGTCGTGCTCCTCATGGTCATGCAGATAGGTCGCACCGGCTGATTGGCGACCGTCAACCCTCTGGAGTGATCGGCCACCTTGGCTGCCGTTTTCCGCGGTTGCGTTCGATCAGGAGGTCAGACGGGCCTCGTCGTTTTTCCGGGCACGCCGAGGCAGCTATTGCTCCACGGCTTGGTTCTGTCCGGAAACTGCATTATCTGAAGCCCTGAACGTCCAAGGAAAATATCATGTCCGCCGTCCAGCAGAACGTCACCAAGGAAATCGTCACCGAGCGTCTGAAGACGGTCAACGGGCCGGATTTCACCGGCAACATCGTCGACCTCGGCATGGTTTCGGAGATTTTCATCGCCGACGGGAAGGTCTTCTTCTCGATTACCGTTCCCGCCGCCCGCGCCCAGGAGATGGAGCCGCTGCGTGCCGCCGCCGAACGTGTCGTCAAGGCGATCCCCGGTGTCGCCGGCGCCGTCGTCGCCCTGACGGCCGAAAAGAAGGGCGGCGGCATGGAGGCTCCGGTCCCGTCTCGCCCCGCACCCAGGCCGGCTCCACCCGCTGCTGCCGCGCCGCGTGCTGCTCCGCACGCGCCGGCCTCGCACAGCTCCGGCAAACGCGGCGTGCCCGGCATAGAGGCAATCATTGCCGTTGCTTCCGGCAAGGGCGGCGTCGGCAAGTCGACCACCGCCGTCAACATCGCGCTCGGCCTCGCCGCCAACGGCCTGCGCGTCGGCGTGCTCGACGCCGACATCTACGGCCCATCCATGCCGCGGCTGCTCAATATTCATGGCCGGCCGCAGACCGTCGATGGCAAGATCTTGAAACCGATGGAGAATTACGGCCTGAAGGTGATGTCGATGGGCTTCCTCGTCGATGAGGAAACGCCGATGATCTGGCGCGGCCCGATGGTGATGTCGGCACTGACGCAGATGCTGCGCGAGGTCGAATGGGGCCGGCTCGACGTGCTCGTCGTCGACATGCCGCCCGGCACCGGCGACGCGCAGCTGACCATGGCCCAGCAGGTGCCGCTGGCCGGCGCCGTCATCGTCTCGACGCCGCAGGATCTGGCCCTGATCGACGCACGAAAAGGCCTCAACATGTTCAAGAAGGTCGACGTGCCGCTGCTCGGCATCGTCGAAAACATGAGTTATTTCGTCGCGCCGGACACCGGCAAACGCTACGACATCTTCGGCCATGGCGGTGCGCGCCGCGAGGCCGAGCGTCTCGGCGTCACCTTCCTCGGCGAAGTGCCGCTTGAGATGGGCATCCGCGAAAGCTCGGATGCCGGCGCGCCGGTTGTCGTCTCGAAGCCCGACGGCGCCGAGGCGAAAGTCTACCGCGACATCGCTTCGAAGGTTTGGGACCGGGTCAACGAAGAGCGTGGTGCCGCTGCTGCGGCGGTGCCGAGCATCGTGTTCGAGTAGCACGGATATCCCTCCCCCTTGAGGGGAGGGTGGCCCGGAGGGCCGGGTGGGGCCGGCGGTGACGCGCTCCAACTTCTTCTGTCGAAGGTCGAGGCAGTTCAGTGAAAAGTTGAGGCAGCTGAGGCGACCCCTCCCGCATCGCTTTGCGAGGCACCCTCCTCTCAAGGGGAGGGTTAGCCGCCGACCTTTTCGCCGAACGAGGAAAAAAACTGTCCGGCGAGTTTCTTCGAGGTCGATTCGATCAGCCGGCTGCCGAGCTGGGCGATCTTGCCGCCGACATCGGCCTTGGCGGCGTATTTCAACACCGTGGTATCGGGCCCATCTGATGCCAACGTCACGTCCGCACCACCCTTGGCGAAACCGGCAATGCCACCCTTGCCTTCACCCTGGATGGTGTAGGAGTGCGGCGGCTTCAGGTTCTTCAACGTCACTTCGCCGTTGAACGTCGCCTTGATCGGTCCGATCTTCACCACCACGGTCGCCGCCATTTCGGTCGGCGATTTCATCTCCAGGCTCTGGCAGCCGGGAATGGTCGCCTTCAGGACCTCGGGATCGTTCAGCGCTTCCCACACTTTTTGCAGGGAAGCGGCAATGCGCTCCTCGCCTTCGATCACCAAAGCCATGAAAACCTCCCGGACAAGACTGAATGAAGCCCTAACGCACGGCTGGCTGCCTGTCTATCACACCAAAGTCCGGTTGCGACCGCACGCCCTCTTGCCTGCTCTCGCGCGTTGCCATATCGATTTGTCTTACAAATACGGAGACCACCAATGGCAGGCGCCCCCACCCACAAGAAAAAATTTCGCTCGCAGGAGTGGTTCGACAATCCCGACAACCCGGGCATGACGGCGCTCTATCTCGAGCGCTACCTGAATTACGGCCTGACGCGCGCCGAACTGATGTCGGGCAAGCCACTGATCGGCATCGCCCAGACCGGCTCCGATCTTTCGCCCTGCAACCGGCACCATATCGAACTCGCCAAGCGCGTGCGAGAAGGCATCGTCTCGATGGGCGGCATCCCTTTCGAATTTCCCTGCCACCCGATCCAGGAGACCGGCAAGCGCCCGACCGCCGCTCTTGACCGCAACCTTGCCTATCTTGGCCTGGTCGAAGTGCTTTACGGCTACCCGCTCGATGGCGTCGTGCTCACCATCGGTTGCGACAAGACGACGCCGGCCCTGCTGATGGCGGCGGCCACCGTCAACATCCCGGCGATTGCGCTGTCGGTCGGCCCGATGCTCAATGGCTGGCACAAGGGCAAGCGCACCGGTTCGGGCACCATCGTCTGGGAATCACGCCAGCGCCTGTCGGCTGGCGAGATCGGCTATGACGAGTTCATGGATATCGTCGCCTCCTCGGCGCCGTCCACCGGCTATTGCAACACCATGGGCACCGCCACGACGATGAACTCGCTGGCCGAGGCGCTCGGCATGCAGTTGCCTGGTTCGGCCGCCATTCCCGCGCCGTACCGCGAGCGCGGCCAGATTTCCTATGAGACGGGAAAGCGCATTGTCGAGATGGTGCACGAGGATTTGAAGCCGTCGGATATCATGACGCGCAAGGCCTTTGAGAACGCCATCGTCGTCAACTCGGCTATTGGCGGCTCGACCAATGCACCGATCCATCTCAACGCCATCGCCCGCCATCTCGGCGTGCCGCTCGACAATGACGACTGGCAGAAGGTCGGGCTCAAGATCCCGCTCATCGTCAATCTGCAGCCGACAGGCGAATATCTCGGCGAGGATTATCACCACGCGGGCGGCGTGCCCGCCGTCGTGGCCGAATTGATGAAGGGCGGATTGCTGCCTTTCCCCGAAGCCATCACCGTCAACGGCAAATCGATCGGCGACAACTGCAAGGGGGTCGTCAACGAGAACATCGAGGTCATCCGCACCGTGGCCGAGCCGTTGAAAGCCAATGCCGGCTTCATCAACCTGCGGGGCAATCTGTTCGATTCGGCGATCATGAAGACCAGCGGCATTTCGCCGGAGTTCCGCGAGCGCTATTTGTCCAACCCCAGGGACCCCGAGGCTTTCGAAGGCAACGCCATGGTTTTCGACGGGCCGGAGGATTACCACGCCCGCATCGACGATCCGGCGCAAGGCATCGACGAACACACCATCCTGTTCATGCGCGGCGCTGGCCCGGTCGGCTATCCCGGCGGTGCCGAGGTCGTCAACATGCAGCCGCCGGCCTACCTCATCAAGAAGGGCATCCATGCGCTTGCCTGTATCGGTGACGGTCGCCAGTCGGGCACGTCAGGTTCGCCGTCGATCCTCAACGCCTCGCCGGAAGCGGCGATCGGCGGCGGGCTGGCGCTGTTGAAGACGGGCGACCGTGTCCGCATCGACCTGCGCAAGGGCACGGCCGATATCCTCGTCACCGATGACGAGATCACCCGCCGCCGCGCCGAACTGCAGAACGATGGCGGCTATCACTATCCCAAGCACCAGACGCCCTGGCAGGAGATCCAGCGTGGCATGGTGGCGCAGTTCTCAGAGGGAATGGTGCTGGAGCCAGCGGTGAAATACCAGGATGTCGCGCATACCAGCGGTGTTCCCAGGGACAATCACTGATATTCCAGGATAATCGCTGATTATCCTCGGGATAATCGCTGATTATTCCAGGCGACGATTGCTGATGCTGGATCATTGACAGGCGGCCTGAACTATCAGGCTGCCTCTCGGGCTCCGTTCGGCGTGTCCCGGTCGAGGGTCGAGAACCATCCGTCAACAACCGCTATCGCCATACCGCAATTGTCCCGGCTCATCGGTCTGCTGGCGTCCCCGGCAGGGGAGAGACACGCATAAGGAAGGATCCAAAGCCACGGCCTTTGTATTCCGCTTGCGAACCTCCTAATTGCGTTGAAACGGATTGGAACTCATGGCGGGACGGCGCTCTTCTCTCGGCTTCCTCGGAATGTTCGGCCGCTCAAGCGATTTGAGACAGCTCGACGTCGCATTGCGGGCCGCCGACCTTCACCCAGCCCTTGTGCCGGAGGGCGTAAAACTCACCATCGTCAATCTGATGAAGGATCACTGGTCCGACGAGCCGCCCACCCAGGCGTATGCGGAAGTGGCGCAATTGTTCAGCTATTGCGTTGCTGGGCCAGAAACCTTCGAAAGCTCCCACGGCCTGCCGCAACGGCAGGACGTCGAGCGCCGGGTCGAGGCCGCGGTGCAGGCCGGCGACAGTTTCGATGCGCAAATCGTATTGATGACCCTGCACGCCAAGCTGATCAGCGCCGAGGTCGTCGAGCGCTATGGGCTGGGCACCGAATAGCTGTTCCGGGAGCGTTGTTTACCCGCCCATCCTGCCGCGCGGCAATTTGATCATTTCGCCAAAGCGGGCGCGCAGCCGGTCGTCGATCGGCTTCGGCACATGGCGCGGAAAGCGCTCGGCAAGCACCCGCTTCTTCTCGATGATCGCCCGCTGCAAGATGTCGGGCCGGCCCTTCTCGTTCCATTCCTTGGGAGAAAAGCGATCGCCGACGGCGGGGTAAAAATACTCCGTCTGCATCAGCCGCAGCGTCTGCTCATTGCCGAGATAGTGGCCCGGACCCTTCAGGCAGACATCGGCAATGGTATCGATCGACAGCGCTTCGTCGCTCACCTCGATGCCACGCACGCAGCGCAGGCAGTGGCCGAGCATGTCGTTGTCGATGATCAGGCTTTCCAGGCAAAAGCCGAGCAGGGAGGCATGCATGCCGGCCGATTCATAGACGAGATTGAGCCCGGCGAGACCGGCCATCACGTCGGTGATGCCCTTTTCGTAGCCGGACTGGATATCGGGCAGTTTCGAATCCGTCATGCCGGCGGCTGAACCGCCAGGCAAGTCGTAGTATTGCGCCATTTGTGCGCACGCTGCAGTCAGGACTGCCTGCTCGGCCGAACCGCCGGACATTGCGCCGGTGCGCAGATCCGAAACGAACGGCCAGGTACCGAAGATCGCCGGGTGGCCCGGCTTGATGGCGTTGACATAGACCAGACCGGCCAGCACTTCGGCCACCGCTTGCACCACCGCACCGGCAATCGCCGCCGGTGCCGTGGCGCCGGCCTGCCCGGCCGACAGCAGGAGAATCGGGATGCCGCCCTCGACGCAAGCCTCGAGCACGCCGCAGGCGTCCTCGGCGAACTTCATCGGCGGCACCACGAAGCAGTTCGAGTTCGACACGAACGGCCGGGCGCGGAAGTTCTCCTCGCCTCCGGCAATGGCATAGAGCATTTCGAGCGCCGGCTGCACATTCTCGCGCACCGTAAACGAGGTGCCGACATGCTTGGACGTACCCATCACGCAGGCATAGAGCGTGTTGAAATCCATTTCGAGCGGATCGGGAATATCGCGCGGCACCATCGGCCGCTGGAAGAAGTGGATATTGTCGAGCCCTTCGACGAGGCGGGCGGCGTCATAGATGTCCTGCAGCAGCGACTCGCGATATTCGCGCTTCTCGACGTCGACCAGATGCACGGCAGCTCCGGCCGTGCCGTAATGCACGCGCTTACCCTTGATCAGCATGTCGTGCTTGGGGTCCTGGCCGTGTAGCGTGAAATGCCGTGCCGCTTTTTTGATCGTGTCGAGCACGAGCGCTCGTGGAAAGCGGATGCGCCCATCGTCGCCATAGGTGCCGCCGGCCTCTGTCAAGGCTTCGATGCAAGAGGGGATGGCATTGGCAAAGCCAACCGTCTCCAGGAGCGTCAACACCGCTTCGTGGATGCGTTCCTGGTCGTTCTGTGTCAGCGGTCCGTAGCTGCCGCCTTCGAGGCCGGCGCGCACCGGCTTGATGTCGTCGGCCAAGGGTGCTGCCCGCATGGCGCGGCGCGCTTCGCGCCCGCCGGAGCGACGCGAACGCTGGTCCGCCGCCGCTTCCTGCTTTTCAAGAACTGACATGGAGACACTCCACCTTTCCGAGAAGCAGGGCGCGGCGGTTGGTCCACCATCGGCTGCTTCTTCCCCTTTGTGCTCCGACTATGCCGCCGGCATTGGCCCAGACTATGAGCCAGAGGGTCCGGTCGCATATGCCAGAACACTAAAGGACCGGAGCCACGCCTGCACGGCTGCGGTCCAAAGGGGTGGGCGATGGATCAGGCGGCCGCCGGCCTGCGTCCGGCGGCGGTGGCGAGTTCACGGATGCCTGGCTCGATGTGCTGCAGCGCGATTGACGAGATGCCCAGCCGCATGAAACGCGAAGGCTTCTCGGTCCGATCGAAGAAACGGTCGCCCGGCTCGATGATGACGCTGCGCGAGGCTGCTGCCTCGGCCAGCCCGCGTGAATCGGTGCCGCGCGGTCCCTCGAGCCACAGCGACGTGCCGCCGGCCGAATCAGTCGAGCGCCACTCCGGCAGGAAGGCGGAAATCGCATGGACCAGCCGCTTGCGCCGCTCGTCGAAGGCCGACGACAGCCGTCGTACCAGCGCCTCATGATGGCCGAGCGACAGGAAGAGTGCTACGGCGCGCTGATTGTTGGCCGGCGGATGACGCAGCATGAAGCGGCGCAGTGCCCTGAGCTCGGAGATCAGTCCGGCAGACGCCACGATGTAGCCAAGCCGCAGGCCGGGAGCCAGCGTCTTCGACATCGAGCCGACATAGACGACACGGCCGGAACGATCGAGGCTTTTCAGCGCCTGCTGCGGTGCTTCGTCGAGAAGCTGGCTGTCATAGCCGTCCTCGATGATGATCTGGTTGTAGCGGTTGGCTCGCGCCAGAAGATCCTGCCGCCGTTCCGCCGAAAGCGGCACCATCGTCGGGCAATGGTGGCTGGGCGTGACGAAGACGAACCCGGAATCGTTGGGAATAGAAGCGGTTACGATGCCGGACTGGTCGACCGGCACCGGCTGTATGTCGGCGCCTGCAAGGCGGAAGATCGAGCGTGCATCGGGGTAGCCGGGATCCTCCATCGCCACCTTGGAGCCCTTGGACATCAGCAGCGTCGCCAGCATGTAAAGCGCGTTCTGGGCGCCCAGCGTGACGATGATCTCGTCGGGATTGGCGAAGATGCCGCGTCGCGGCAACAGCCGCGCCTGGATCTGCTCGATCAGCAGCGGATCGTCGCGGTCGACCATGTCGGACGCCCAGTTGCGGATTTCGAGCACGGCAAGCGCCATGCGGTTGCACTCGCGCCACTCGGCGGTCGGGAACAGCGCCGGGTCGAACTGGCCGTAGACGAAGGGGTAGGACGACTTGATCCAGTTCTCGTGCTTGGCCGGCGGCGGCATGTCGCTGGCGGCGATCTTGCGGCGTGCCTTCCAGTCGATTTCGTTGGCCTGGTCGGGCGCCTTCTGGTGCGGCTTGGCAGGCGTTGCCAGCACATCGGGATTGACGAAATGGCCACGCCGCTCGCGTGCCACCAGGAAGCCCTGGTCGACGAGCTGCTGGAACGCCAGCACGACGGTTCCGCGCGCAACGCCGAGCTTTTCAGCCAGGATCCGGCACGAAGGAAGCGGCATCGAAGCGGCAATCTGGCGGTCGAGAATGGCGGCCACGATGGCTTGGCGGATCTGCGCCTGCAGGGTCTGGCCCGATTCCGCCGAAATCCGGAACAGGCCGGACCATATGGCCGTGTCGTTACGCTGTGGCATGGGAGGTGTTCCTCGATGGCCAGTCTTTTTCGCTTGGCTGGACCAGCCGAACGTAACCGTGGCACAAGGGGTTGCGCCAATCAATTTTTCTGATCGTTGGGATTTATGCCAGTGATCCTTCACGCCATTTTGATGCTGCGCTGCGGCATCGCGGGGTGACGCGGCGCCTCGTCCCGGCGATGACTTCGTGCGTCATCGCTGCGCATTGAAATGGCTCGAATTAGGTTCGATAGATTGTCGCGACGACACGCGCCGGAAACATCCGGTTCGTAATGATGGCTCGAGGTTTCGGAGTTCGGCAGTGGATCAATCGTCCTTCCAAAAACAGCTCGCTGCCTTGCGCGATCATCGCGCGGCGGCGCCCGCCAGCATGCGCCAGGCCTTCGCCGCTGATCCCAAGCGTTTCGAGACATTCTCCGCCACCGACGGCGACCTTCTGCTCGACTGGTCGAAATGCGCCGTCGACGGGCTCACCATGGACTTGCTGGAACGGCTCGCCAAGGCGGCCAATCTCGAAGGTCGTCGCGCCGCCATGTTCGCCGGCAAGAAGATCAACCTCACTGAGGATCGCGCCGTGCTGCATACGGCGTTGCGCAACCTGACCGGCAAGGGCGTCACCGTCGATGGCCAGGACGTCAAGGCGGACGTCATAGCCGTGCTCGACGCGATGGGCGCCTTTGCCGACGCCGTGCGGTCGGGCAAGGCGGCTGGCGCCACGGGCAAGAAGATCACCGACATCGTCAACATCGGCATCGGTGGTTCCGATCTCGGTCCGGCCATGGCGACGCTGGCACTGGCGCCCTATCATGACGGGCCGCGCGCGCATTACGTCTCCAACATCGACGGCGCCCATATCCACGACACGCTGAAGGGCCTGTCGGCCGAAACCACGCTGTTCATCATCGCCTCCAAGACCTTCACCACCGTCGAGACGATGACGAATGCGCAGACGGCGCGCAAATGGGTGCAGGAAGCGCTCGGCAAGGAAGCGGTGGGCAAGCATTTCGCCGCCGTCTCGACCGCGCTCGACCTGGTGGCCAAGTTCGGCATCGCGCCGGATCGCGTCTTCGGCTTCTGGGACTGGGTCGGCGGCCGCTATTCGCTCTGGGGCGCGATCGGCCTGCCGGTGATGATCGCTGTCGGCCCGCGGAATTTCCGCGCGTTCCTCGATGGCGCGCACGAGATGGACGAGCATTTCCGCACCGCGCCCGTGCTGGAGAACCTGCCGACGTTGCTGGGACTGGTCGGCTGGTGGCATCGCGTGATCTGCGGGTATCCGGCGCGCGCCGTCATCCCTTATGACCAGCGCCTATCCAGGCTACCGGCCTATCTGCAGCAACTCGATATGGAATCCAACGGCAAGAGCGTCACCCTCGAAGGCGCCGACGTAACGACGCCGACCGGACCACTGGTCTGGGGCGAGCCCGGCACCAACGGCCAGCATGCCTTCTTCCAGCTGCTGCACCAGGGCACTGATTTCATCCCGGTCGAGTTCCTTGCCGCGGCCGTCGGCCACGAGCCCGAGCTCAAGCACCAGCACGATCTGCTGCTCGCCAACTGCCTGGCGCAGTCGGAAGCGCTGATGAAGGGCCGGACGCTTGAGGAGGCCCGCGCCCAGATGCTGGCCAAGGGCATGAAGCCGGCCGAGGTCGACAAAATTGCCCCGCACCGCGTCTTCTCCGGAAACCGGCCCTCCGTGACCATCCTCTACCGCAAACTCGATCCGCGCACCTTTGGCCGGCTGATCGCGCTCTACGAGCACCGCGTCTTCGTCGAGGGAACGCTGTTCAACATCAACTCCTTCGACCAGTGGGGCGTCGAACTCGGCAAGGAACTCGCCACCGGCCTTCTGCCTGTCGTGGAGGGCAAGGAAAGTGCCGCCAAGCGGGATGCATCGACCGCTGGTCTCGTGGGATTCATCCACCATTTGCGTGGATCGGAGTGAAAAGCTTGGCAGACATCAAGGGTATATTGTTCGACAAGGATGGAACGCTTGTCGACTTCAACGCGACCTGGCTTGGAGTTGCCGACTTCATGGCCATGGATGCGTCCGAGGGTGATCGCTGGAAAGCCGACAGGCTGCTGGCGGCCGCCGGCTTCGATTTCACCAGCAAGCGCTTCAAGCCTGACTCCATCTTTGCCTCCGGCACCAATCTCGACGTCGTCGAATTGTGGTTCCCGCGGCTGTCCAATGAGGACCAGATGCTTGCGGTTGCCCGCTTCAACGAGATCACCTCGGTGCAGGGCTCGGCGATGGCTGTGGCGCTGCCGGGCATCGTCGACACGCTGACGGCCTTGCACAGAAAATCCTACCGGCTTGGCGTCGCCACCAACGATTCGACCAGCGGTGCGGAAAAGACGCTTGTCACGCTGGGCGTCGCCCAGCTCTTCGACGCGGCTTATGGTTACGACGCGGTGGCCAATCCGAAGCCGGCGCCCGACACCATCCTGGCCTTCAGCGATCTCACCGGGCTGAAGCCGGCTGAAATCGCCATGGTTGGCGACAACCGCCACGACCTCGAAATGGCGCGGGCCGGCGGCTGCGGGCTGGCGGTCGGCGTGCTCTCGGGCACCGGCACCCGCGAATCGCTGGCCGGGATTGCCGACATTGTTCTTGATTCGGTTGCCGATCTGCCCGACTTCCTCTCGGCACGGGTCAAGGAGACGATCTGACCGGGCTAGGCTTGGCAAATCGACTTGGGACTTTCCCGCCAACGGCTGAGATGGGGTGGTGAGCCGAACGTCTGCAGGTAGTCGAAACCGACGGTTAGCTGCCGTTCTTCACTTCACCCCGTGACATAAGATGTGCGGGATTAGTATCCTGCGTGGCCTTTGCCGCCGTGCGCGGCGATGAACATGGCGACGGCCGACCGGCAATAGGATTCGATTTCGTTGTCGTCCTCTGCTCTCGCCTGATCGAAGCGTGCGATAATCAGGAGATCGGACCCTTTGAAAAGCGCGGCAAACAAGCGGGCGGACCGGAGAGGATCGGGCACGTTCAGAACCGCCTTCGCGTGCAACCGGCGCAACAGGGCCTCGATTTGGGCGATGACATGGGCGGGGCCGGCTTCGTAATGGACCTTGCTTAACGAATTTTGATTCGTCTTGTCGGCCATGATCATGGCTTCGACACTGCGGACGTCCGGGCTCAACAGCGTGCGAAGCAGCGATGATCCCACCGCCATGAGCTGATCTTCGGCCGAACCGTCGACGCCTTCAACAAGGGCCTGTGGTGCAAACTGACGGCAGCGGGCCGCGATGGCCGCGCTGAACAGCGCCTCCTTGTTCTCGAAGTGCCGATAGATGCTGAGCTTGGATATCTTCGCTCGCTGGGCGACCTTGTCCAATGTCGTCGCATGAAAACCCAGTTCCTCAAAGAGTTCGTACGCGGCGTCGACTATCGTTTGGCCAAGCGCCTCGTTGGCCGGCCGGCCGCGCCGGCCCTGGCTGTTTACGGTCACGACAATTCCAGTCCTTGACAGTATCCTAATTCGTGCATTACGATACCACGTAGTATCTGAAATGTGCAAGCCAACGGGTCGGTTTCAACTTGTCCTCCAAATCAAGTTTCCCCGGGCCGCCCGGCGATATCGAATGCGGCATTGTCCGGCCGGTCAACACAGTGATGGGCGACATTCTCGTCGATGCCGAAGCCCTGCTCGCTGACCGTCTCGAGCGCGTATCGGTGGACGATATTTCGCGCCCGGCCCAGCCCAACCCCCTCCATCCACAACACGGAGCCCATCATGGATGACGTCATCATCATCGGCGGCAGCTTTGCCGGTCTCGCCGGCGCCCTGCAGCTCGGCCGTGCCCGCCGCAAGGTCACCGTTCTCGATACCGGCCTGCCGCGCAACCGCTTTGCCGGCCACTCGCATGGCCTGCTCGGCCACGACCACAAGCCACCGCTGGACATCCTGGCCGAGGCGCGGCAGCAACTGGCGCGCTATCCCACGATCAGGCTGGTCAATGCCCGGGCCGACAGCATCTCTGGCGCCATCGACGATTTCTCCGTCCTCACTGGCGACGGCGAAAGCCTTGCGGCGCGCCGGCTGATCCTGAGCTATGGCGTCGTCGACCAGATGCCTGATGTTCCGGGCTTTGCCGAAGGCTGGGGCACGTCCATCGTGCCCTGTCCCTATTGCGACGGCTTTGAAGTCGCCGGCCAGCATTGGGGCCTCGTCTGGTCCGGCCGGCAGTCGCACAATTATGTCAGGCTGTACCACGACTGGACCGACACGTTGACGCTCTTCGCCGATGGTCACGACATTCCGCCCGATATTCGGGCCGATCTGGGGCACCGCAATATACCTGTCGTCGATGGCCGGATCACCGGAATCGCCCATCACGGGGGCCATCACGCCACCGTCGAGCTCGATACCGGCCCCAATGTCGCAGTCGACATCCTGTTCGCGCATCCGCGCAACAAGCCGTCCGCAAGCCTGCATGAATCACTGGGCCTCGCCACGGTCGATTCGCCCCTCGGCATTGCCCTCAAGGTCGACGAGCGCCGCGAAACCAGCATGCCCGGCATCTACGCCGCCGGCGACCTCGCCAACCCCCTCATGGCCTCGGTCACCACGGCATCATCGCACGGCGCGATGGCGGGCATCTTCTCCCAGCAGTCGATGCTGGTTTGAGAGCACAGGTTCCCTTCTCCGGTTGCCGCGGGCCGTCGCGGAAAACCTCCTTTTGGGGGAGAGCGCCTACGCCAGCAGATCAGCGGTGGTGCGATAGAGGCCCGTGGCAAGAAGATCGTCGGCGCAACCGCATCTGTTAGACTTGGCATGGCGCGTGAGGACGACCGTGACGTAGGCGACGTTAGCGACGGGGCGCTCTATTCGCGGAGAGCTGCTTCGAGCGACTTGAGCGGATACATCTGTATGGCGAAAAGTACATTGGCGAATTAGGGGACGCTGAGCTTAGATGTTAGCGGCCGTCACGACTGCTATCTGAACGTGCCTTTGATTGGATGATCATCTGCGTTGGCGGTCGAACTCGGTACATTCCGAGTGACTGGGTTTTGATCTCAGCGACAGCGGTCATCCGCTTCAAAGGAAAACACACCGCTCGGTTTCGTCGCGACACCCTTCGCGTCGCCGAAATCCGGCACCTGGTGCTCGGCGAGCAATCGCAGCCGTGACAGCGGCAGATCGGTGCGACGGGGATCGCCGACCAGAACCTCGATGCCGGCGGCCAGGCAGCGGTCGAGGAATGGGGTAACGCGTAAGGCAACCTCATGGCCGTAAAAAACATCGCCTGCGAGCACAAGGTCGACGGCCGGTGGCGGGCCAGTGGTGATATCCTTGTCGACAACGGTGATCGTGACGCCGTTGGCGGCGGCATTGAGGCCGATCGCTGCAACGCCGTTACGGTCTATCTCGGCCGCAAGCACCGCGCGGGCGCCAGCCTTGGCGGCGGCGATACCGACGAGGCCTGAACCGGCGCCGAGGTCGAGCACACGCCGCCCGATTACCGTCTGCGGTCGCTCGAATATGAAGCGGGCAAGCACCGCGCCGCCGGCCCAGGCATAGGCCCAGTAGGGCGGCTGCGGTTCGGTCCCGTCCTCGTCGGCCTCGATGCTGTCTTCCGGCTCGACGTCATCGTCACGCCACTCGATCAGCCGCCTGAGACCACTTGCCGGATGGGCCGTGTAGAGCAGGATTTGGGGAAGTGCCGGAACAGGCACAAGGCGCATATTCGCCTTGATGAACGTAGCCGCGTCGGGACGTCGGCCATCGTCCGCGAACCCTCGATTGCCAGGGCCATCCTTCAAATCGCGTTTATTCCCGCAGCGCTCGGCGCAGGATCTTGCCGACCGGTGTCTTCGGCAGTTCGGTCCTGAACTCGATGTATCTGGGCCGTTTGTAGCCGGTCAGGTTCTCGCGGCAATACGCGGTGAGCGTCTCTGCGGTCAGCGCCGGATCTTTCTTGACCACGAACAGTTTCGGCACCTCGCCCGAATGCTCGTCCGGCACGCCGATCGCCGCCACTTCGAGCACTCCCGGATGCATCGCCACGACTTCCTCGAGCTCGTTCGGATAGACGTTGAAGCCCGAGACCAGGATCATGTCCTTCTTGCGGTCGACGATCTTGGTGTAGCCGCGCTCGTCCATGAAGCCCATGTCGCCGGATTTGAAGTAGCCGTCCTTGGTCATCACCTTGGCGGTCTCATCGGGCCGGTTCCAGTAGCCCGCCATCACCTGCGGTCCCCGGATGCAGATTTCACCGACCTCGCCGAGCGGCAGGTTGTTGCCGTCGTCGTCGCGGACGGCGATCTCGGTAGAAGGCAGCGGCAGGCCGATCGTGCCGGTGAAGTCGCCGGCCGTGAACTTGTTGGCCGTGGCCACCGGCGAGGTTTCCGAGAGGCCGTAGCCTTCGGTGACCGAACAACCGGTCAGCGCCTTCCAGCGTTCGGCGACGCCCTTCTGCACCGCCATGCCGCCGCCCAGCGTCAGGATCAGCGGCCTGAAGTCGAGCTTGCGGAAATCCTCATTGTTGAGCAGTGCGTTGAACAGCGTGTTGAGGCCCGGAAAGATGTGCACCGGGTATTTCTGGAGCTCCTTGACGAAGCCGGGAATGTCGCGCGGGTTGGGAATGAGCACATTGCGGGCGCCTTGCTGCATGCCCATCAGCGCGTTAACCGTCAGCGCGAAGATATGATAGAGCGGCAGCGCGCAGATGAAGTTGGGATGCGCCGGTTTCGGCTTGATCGTATAGGCGTCCTCCATCCATTGCGCGTTCTGCGCGACGTTGGCGAGCACGTTGCTGTGCAGCAGCGTGGCTCCCTTCGAGACACCCGTGGTGCCCCCCGTATATTGCAGGAAGGCAACATCATTGGCCGTCACCTTGGCCGGCTTGAAGGTCGCGCCGGCGCCGGCCTTCAAGGCCACATTGAACTTGACGTGACCGGGCAATGACCAGGCCGGCACCATCTTCTTCACCCGGCGCACGACGAAATTGACGATGCTACCCTTCAGTCCCCCGAGCATGTCGCCCATCGCGGCAACCACGACATGCTTGACCGCCGTCCTGGCGATCACCGCCTGCAAGGTGTTGGCGAAGTTCTCGAGGATGACGATGGCTTGCGCACCGGAGTCCTTGAGTTGATGTTCGAGCTCGCGCGGCGTGTAGAGCGGGTTGATGTTCACCACGACATAACCGGCGCGCAAGACGGCCATCATCGCCACCGGATATTGCAGCACGTTCGGCATCATCAGCGCGACGCGCGCGCCTTTCTGAAGACCCTTCGATTGTAGATAGGCGCCGAAGGCCGCCGACAGCCGCTCGACATCGGCGTAGCTGATGGACTTGTCCATGCAGGTGAAGGCGGGCTGCGCGGAAAATTGCTTGCAGGCGGCAACCAGGAAATCGCCGATCGAACTATAGGGCAGGGGGCCGATTTCGGCCGCCACGTTTTTCGGATAGCTCTTGAGCCACGGCTTTTCCGGCAGTCCTGCGGCCAGCGCCGTCAGTGCATTCGGCAATCGCCTGGCGGCAGCCTCGGCAGGCTTCACTGCCGGCGAGGCCTTGGCCGCTGCAGCCTTCGCCACCGGCTTGGCAGCTGCCGGCTTTGCCGCGGGCACCGTCTTTCCGACAACAGTCTTTGTCGAGGCTTTCTTGATCGGGGCTTTGGTTGCCGGCTTTGGGCTTGCCTTCGCCGGCACGGGCGCCTTCGGCTTGGGCGCGGCGGCTTTGGCAGCGGGCACTTTCGGCGTGGACATGCCGCCGGCTGCTTTTGGAGCCGCCTTGGCTTCCGTCTTCGCCGGCGCCGTCTTCCTCGATGCTTTTGCCACCCGTTCCTCCCTCGACAATTCTTGTTCGATCGCGCTGCGCTCGCCCCTGAATTGACAGAGACGTCCTCCGCTGCCGCCGCTATACCACCTATGTATTGCCTCCATTGACGACCGTGCAAGTCTTGCCCCTGCGGCAAGGCGGCGAAAGATTTGCCGTCGAGAAATACTTCCTGCCGCGACCGTTGTCCTGCCGCACACCCGGCGGCTCGGAAGTGCGCGCGGCATCAATATCGTCAGATCGGCAATCAATAAAAAAATGCGGTCGTTAACAATCTCGTGATTGGAAAAAACTGCTAATTTTTTCTGCGTTTAAGCGAAATCGCGGATTTTTTTCCTGCTTCCCGCGGGGTAAGCAAACGGGGTGTTCCAAAGCCGGAAAAACGGTGCTTATATGCGCGCTTCGCGAGCCTGATAGAGGGGCTTGGAAGAACATCAGGGAGTGCTCAATGAAGAAGAAACTGACTTTTGCAGCCGCGTTGCTGGCTGCAAGCGTCCTGGGCGGCGTGGCCAACGCGAAAACTCTGGTCTATTGCGCGGAAGCTTCACCGGAGGGTTTCGACCCGGCGCCGTATACCGCCGGCCAAACCTTCGACGCATCCTCGCGCACCGTCTTCAACCGCCTTGTCGAATTCGATCACGGCAAGACGACGATCTCGCCGGGCCTGGCTGAAAGCTGGACGATCTCCGACGATGGCAAGGAATACGTCTTCAAGCTGCGCAAGGGCGTCAAGTTTGCCGCCACCGACTATTTCACTCCGACGCGCGACTTCAACGCCGACGACGTGGTGTTCTCCTTCCAACGTCAGGTCGACAAGAACGGCCCGTGGTTCCAATACATCCCGGGCATTGCCTACCAGTATTACAATGACCAATTCGGCGACAACATCACCAAGGTCGAGAAGGTTGACGACTTGACGGTAAAGTTCACCCTCAAGGAGCCGGCAATCACCTTCATTCCGACGCTGGGCATGGACTTCGCCTCGGTCGTCTCCAAGGAATATGCCGACAAGCTGCAGGCCGACAAGACCCCGGAACTGTTCAACCAGAAGCCGATCGGCACCGGCCCGTTCATCTTCGTCGACTACCAGACTGACGCAGCCATCCGCTACAAGGCCAACCCGGACTATTGGGGAGGCAAGCAGAAGATCGACGATCTGGTCTTCGCCATCACCACCGATCCGGCAGTGCGCGCGCAGAAGCTCAAGGCCGGCGAATGCAACATCATGTCATACCCGGCACCGGCCGATATCGCCGGCCTGAAGGCTGAACCAAGCCTGAAGGTCGACGAGCAGGAAGGCCTCAATGTCGGCGCGCTGATGTACAATACCCAGCAGAAGCCGTTCGACGACGTGCGCGTCCGCAAGGCGCTCAACATGGCCATCAACAAGAAGGCCATCATCGACGCCGTCTTCCAGGGTGCCGGCCAGGTGGCGATCAATCCGATCCCGCCGACCATGTGGTCGTACAACAAGCAAGTGAAGGACGATCCGTACGATCCGGAAGCGTCTAAGAAGCTGCTTAAAAAGGCAGGCGTCAAGGACCTCAAGATGAACGTCTGGGCCATGCCGGTGTCGCGCCCGTACATGCCGAACGCGCGCCGCACCGCTGAACTGATCCAGTCGGACTTCGCCAAGGTCGGCGTCACCGTCAACATCGTCAGCTACGATTGGGGTGAATACCTCAAGCGCGCTTCGGCTGTCGATCACGACGGCGCCGTCATCGTTGGCTGGACCGGCGACAATGGCGATCCGGACAACTTCCTCGGCGTGCTCCTGAGCTGCGCTTCCGTCGGTTCGAACAACCGCGCGGAATGGTGCAACAAGGACTTCGATGCGCTCATCAACAAGGCCAAGACCGTTTCGGATCAGGCCGAGCGCACCAAGCTCTACGAGAAGGCGCAGGTCATCTTCAAGGAACAGGCGCCCTGGGCGACACTCGCTCACTCCAAGGTGTTCATGCCGATGCAGAAGACCGTCACCGGCTTTGCGATGGATCCGCTCGGCATCCATCGCTTCGACGGCGTCGATATCGCCGAATAAGGTTCGCGAAACGGGGGCGTCACCGCATGGTGACGCCCCCACTCGCCCGCCATGCTGCGTTATATCCTCGGCAAGCTCGCCCTCATCATCCCGACCTTCATCGGGATAACCATCCTCGCCTTTGGCTTCGTGCGCATCCTGCCCGGTGATCCGGTGCTGGTGCTTGCGGGCGAACGCGGCCTGTCGCCCGAACGCCACGCGGCGCTGATGCACCAGTTCGGCTTCGATCTGCCGATATGGCAACAGTACCTGACCTATTTGACCAACATCCTGAGCGGCGATTTCGGCACCTCGTTTTCGACCAAGACGCCGGTGCTGAGGGATTTCCTGATGCGCTTCCCGGCAACGGTCGAGCTCGCCATCTTCGCCATGATCTTTGCCGTTATCCTGGGCGTCGCCGCCGGCATCTTCGCCGCCATCCGCCGCGGCTCCTGGTTCGATCAGCTGACCATGGGCACGGCGCTGGCAGGCTATTCCATGCCGATCTTCTGGTGGGGTCTGCTGCTGATCATCGTGTTTTCCGGCACGCTGCACTGGACGCCGGTTTCCGGCCGCATCGACCTTCTCTATTTCTTCAAGCCGGTGACCGGCTTCATGACCATCGATTCCCTGATCTCGGGGCAGAAGGGCGCCTTCCGCTCGGCGCTGTCGCACCTCATCCTTCCAACCGTCGTGCTCGGCACCATCCCGTTGGCGGTCATCGCTAGGCAGACGCGATCGGCGATGCTTGAAGTGCTCGGCGAGGACTATGTGCGCACCGCGCGTGCCAAGGGCCTGGCGCCGCGCCGAGTCATCGGTTTGCATGCCTTTCGCAACGCGCTGATCCCGGTCGTCACCACCATCGGCCTGCAGGTCGGAACGCTTTTGACCGGCGCCATCCTGACCGAGAGCATCTTCTCTTGGCCCGGCATTGGCAAATGGATGATCGACGCTATTTCCAAGCGGGACTATTTCACCGTACAGGGCGGCTTGCTCTTGATCGCGCTGATCGTCATGTCGGTGAACCTCATCGTCGACGTGCTCTACGCCGTCATCAACCCACGTATCCGGGCCAACTGACATGAGCAACGAAGGCCCAGCCACCATTGAAGCCGTGACCGTCGTCAAGCCGCAAGACGCCAGGCTGCAGATGCTCGGCGAGTTCTGGCACTACTTCTCCGTCAACAAGGGCGCGGTGATCGGGCTCTTCGTCTTTGCGCTGCTGATCCTGATCGCCATCTTCGCGCCGCTGCTGGCGCCGCATTCGCCCGACGACCAGTTCCGCGACTTCTTCCTGACGCCGCCGGCCTGGCAGGAGGGCGGTAACGCGCAGTTCCTGCTCGGCACCGACGCCGTCGGCCGCGATATGCTGTCGCGGCTGATCTACGGCTCGCGCTTTTCGCTCGCCATTGGCTTCGTCGTCGTCACGTCAGCGCTGATCTCGGGCGTTATCCTCGGCCTGCTCGCCGGCTACTGCCGCGGCTGGGTAGACACGCTGATCATGCGCATCATGGATATCATCCTGGCCTTCCCGTCGCTGCTCTTGGCCCTGGTGCTGGTTGCGGTGCTCGGGCCTGGCCTTGTCAACGCCATGATCGCCATCGCCTTTGTGCTTCAGCCGCATTTCGCCCGGCTGACCCGCGCCGCCGTGATGGCCGAGAAGAATCGCGAATACGTCATCTCGGCCAAGGTCGCCGGCGCCAGCCATCTCAGGCTGATGCTGGTCACCATCCTGCCCAACTGCATCGCGCCGTTGATCGTGCAGGCGACGCTGTCCTTCTCCAACGCCATTCTCGAGGCCGCCGCCCTCGGCTTCCTTGGCATGGGCGCGCAGCCGCCGACGCCTGAGTGGGGCACCATGCTGGCCGAGGCGCGCGAGTTCATCCTGCGCGCCTGGTGGGTGGTGACTTTCCCGGGCCTCGCCATCCTGATCACCGTCTTCGCCATCAACCTGATCGGCGACGGCCTGCGCGACGCGCTCGACCCCAAGCTGAAGAGGTCCTGAGCATGTCTCTGCTCGAGATCAAGAACCTTACTGTTTCCTTCGACACGGCGGCCGGACCGTTCATGGCCGTGCAAGGCATCGATCTCGCGATCGAGCCGCGCGAAGTGCTGGCGATCGTCGGTGAGTCCGGCTCCGGCAAGTCGGTGGCGATGCTGGCGGTAATGGGCCTGTTGCCCAACACGGCAACGGTCAAGGCCGACCGCATGGCCTTCGACGGCGTCGATCTTTTGGAGCTCAGTCCGTCCGAACGCCGCAAGATCGTCGGCAAGGACATTTCTATGATCTTCCAGGAGCCGATCGCCAGCCTCAACCCATGCTTCACGGTCGGCTTCCAGATCGAGGAGGTGCTGCGCTTCCACATGGGCATGGATCGCGCCCAGCGCCGGGCGCGTGCCATCGAACTGATGAAGCTGGTTGGCATCGCCGACCCGGAGGAGCGACTGAGCTCGTTCCCGCACCAGATGTCGGGCGGCCAGTGCCAGCGCGTCATGATCGCCATCGCCATCGCCTGCAACCCGAAACTGCTGATCGCCGATGAGCCAACCACGGCGCTCGACGTCACCATCCAGAAACAGATCCTCGATCTGCTGGTCTCGCTGCAGGCCAAATACGGCATGGGCCTGATCATGATCACCCACAATATGGGCGTGGTGGCCGAAACCGCCGACCGCGTCATCGTCCAGTACAAGGGCCGCAAAATGGAAGAGGCCGACGTGCTTTCGCTGTTCGAGTCGCCGAAGAGCAATTATACGCGGGCCCTGCTGTCGGCCTTGCCGGAGAACGCTGTCGGCGACCGGCTGCCGACCGTGTCCGACATGATGTTCGAGCCGGCGCCTTCGGCTGCGGGAGCCGCGTTATGAGCACGACCGTTCTCGAAGGCAAGAACATCGTCCGCGACTATCACATCGGCGGCGGCCTGTTCACCGGACCGCGCACCGTGCATGCCGTCAAGGGCGTCTCCTTCACGGTGGACAAGGGCAAGACGCTGGCCATCGTCGGCGAAAGCGGCTGCGGCAAGTCAACACTAGCCCGCATCATCACGCTGATCGATCCGGCGACAGCGGGCGAGCTGTTCATCGACGGCAATAAGGTCGATATCGCCAAACATGGCCTGTCAAAGGACATGCGCCGCAAGGTGCAGATCGTTTTCCAGAATCCCTACGGATCGCTCAATCCGCGCCAGAAGATCGGCGACGTGCTGGGCGAGCCGCTGCTGATCAACACCGACAAGCCGGCGGCCGAGCGTCGCGACCTGGCGATGAAGATGCTGAAGAAGGTCGGCCTCGGTCACGAGCACTACAACCGCTATCCGCACATGTTCTCGGGCGGCCAGCGCCAGCGCATCGCCATTGCCCGCGCGCTGATGCTGAACCCAAGCCTGCTGGTGCTGGACGAGCCGGTCTCGGCGCTCGATCTGTCGGTGCAGGCACAGGTGCTGAACCTGCTCGCCGACCTGCAGGACGAGTTCCAACTGACCTATGTCTTCATCAGCCATGATTTGTCCGTCGTGCGTTACATCGCCGACGACGTGATGGTGATGTATTTCGGTGAAGCCGTCGAATACGGCTCGCGCGACGAGGTCTTTTCCGACCCTAAGCACAGCTACACCAGGACCCTGTTCGCCGCGACCCCGCGCGCCGACGTCGCCTCGATCAAGGCAAGGCTGGCGAAGAAGAAGGCGGCTTAGCGCCTCTTCGTCATGCTAAGGTCTGCGGGACACCTCGCTCCTTGCTTCGCCCAGGGATGACGACGCTGGAGTAGCCGGCTCACGACAATTTGGCGATGATGGCGCGCAGCGCTTCGCCGAAGCGGTGGACTTCCTCAACCGTGTTGTAGTGGACCAGCGAAGCGCGGATGGCGCCGCTATCCATCGACAGGTTGAGGCGCCTCATTAGCCGTGGCGCGTACATGTGGCCGTCGCGGATGCCGATCTGCATCTCGGCCATTTCCTCGACGATCCGCTGCGGCGACAGTTTGCCGATATTGAAGCAGAAGGTCGGCACGCGCTCATTGATGCGCGCCTCGTCGGCTACGCCATAGATGGTCGCGCCGCAGTCCTTGAGCACTGCGAGCATCTCGCGTGCCAGCACCAGTTCATAGTCGCGGATGGCGCCCATGCCGGCAACGATGTTGTCGCGCCGCGACCGGTTGTTGGAGGGTGCCAGATTGCGGCCGATCAGTTCGAGATACTGTACGGCGGCATTCATGCCGGAGACGTTCTCGTAGATGAACGTGCCGGCCTCGACCTTGTAGGGCGGCTCGTCGGGGATGAAATCCTCGCGGAAGGTCGGCAGTCGCTTCAGCGTTTCGAAGCGGCCCCACAGGAAACCCATATGCGGCGAGAAATTCTTGTAGCCAGAGCAGACGAGGTAGTCGCAGTCCCAGGCCTGCACGTCGATCAACCCGTGCGGCCCGTAATGTACGCAGTCGAGGAAGACTTCGGCGCCGGCGGCGTGCGCGATCCCAGCCACTGAAGCGACATCGACGATCGAGCCGATCGAATGCGCGGTCACCGTGCAGGCGACCAGACGCGTGCGGTCGCAGACCAGCGGACGCAGGTCGTCGACATGCAGATTGCCGTCCTCGCGCATGCGCCACCATTTGAATTTCGCACCGGCCGATTCCAGCGCCAGCCATGTGGCGATGTTGGCGTCGTGATCCATGTCGGTGATGATGATCTCGTCACGCTCCCCGAGCATCTGGCCGATGCCGAGGCTGACCAAGCGAATGAACGAGGTGGCATTCATGCCGAAGCAGATTTCAGCCGGGTTGTAGGCATTGATCAGCAGCGCCACGCTCTCGCGTGCGTCCGCGACCGACTGGTCGACGGTCACGCTGCGGCCATAGCGGCCGCCGCGCTGCACGTTGTGCGAAACCAGATGGTTGGTCACAGCGTCGAGCACGCTCTGCGGGATCTGGGCGCCTGCCGCGTTGTCCATGAAGACGAAGTCGCCGGCCCGCTGCAAGGCTGGAAACATGGCGCGGATGGTGTCGACGGGGAACGTCATGGCGTTGGCATTGTCGGTCTGGTGCTTGTTCACGCGTAGGCTCCTGCGAAGGACTTGGGCGGGGTGGAATCAGCTGGCGAGGTCAGCGGGTCTTTCCGGTCTTGAAGCGGTCCTCAAGCAGGCTGACGAGGCGGACCATCGGCCAGAGGAAGATGAGATAGACAAGAGCCGCGCCGATCAGCGGCGAAGGGTTGGCATAGAGCGACTGCGCATTGGTCGCTTCCTTGAGCAGTTCAGGCAGTGCCACGGTGGAGGCGAGCGAGGTGTCCTTGAACATCGAGACGCAGTTGCTGGTCATTGGCGGGATGACGACGCGGATAGCTTGCGGCAGCACCACCTTGCGCAGGGTCAGCAGGAACGGCAGGCCAAGCGCCTGCGCCGCCTCGAACTGGCCATGCGGAATGCTTTCGATGCCGGAGCGGAACACCTCGGCCGAATAGGCCGACATGATGATGGCGAACGCCGTCACCGCCGAGGCCCAGGACGATAGGCGGATGCCGAGGAACGGCAGCGCATAGTAGATCAGGATCAGCACGACCAGCACCGGCAGGGCGCGGAAAATGTCGGTGTAGCCGACCGCAAGCCACCGCAGCGGCTTCGGCGCATAGAGCCGCAGCAGGCTGATCAAAAGGCCGATAGGGATGCCGATGCCGATGCTCAAGATGCCGAGCAGCAGCGTGTTCAGGAAGCCGCGCAGCAGCGCCGGCAGACTGGACATGATGACATCGGGGTTGAAGAAGGTGTCGAGCAGCGACATGGGAGCGTTCCCGAACCCCAGAGCAAAGAATGCTCGCGTTAAAATCAATCGGCCTCACCGAAGGCGAGGCGGTCTGCGACGGGAGCCGGCGTCAGAGCGTGAAATGAATCGTGCCGGCCTGGACAGCCGGCACGATGTCAATGCATTGCCGCTCAGGCCTTCGGCAGCGGCATTTCCTTCACGGTCGAAGAGTCGGCGGGCGCGTCGCTGCCGAACCACTTCTTGTGGATCGCGGCCAGGGTGCCGTCCTTCTTCATCGCGGTCAGCGCGTCGTTCAGCTTGCCGAGCAGCGGATGGTCCTTGGTCATCATCAGCCCGTACTGTTCGCCGGTCTTGATGCGCTCCTTGACGGTCAGATCCTTCATCTTGGTGAAGGAATACTGCATGCCCGGAATGTCGCTGACGGCGGCATCGACGCGGCCGGCGCTGAGGTCGAGCAGCAGGTTCTGCTGCGTGTCGTAACCTTTCACGTCGGTGAAGCCATCGGCTTCCTGATGCGCCTTGACCCAGGTCTCGCCGGTCGAGCCGGACAGCACACCGACGATCTTGCCCTTGAGGTCGGCTTCCATCTTGATCGCGCTATCGGTCTTGGTGGCGATGCCCATATCGGAATCATAATAGGGCTGGGTGAACGACTGCGACTTCAGCCGCTCCGCCGTAATGGTGATCGACGATATGGCGACGTCGATGCGCTTCGAAGTGGTGGCGGCGAACAGCGCCTGGAAGCCGAGATCGGCGATGTCGGTGGTCGTGCCGATGCGCTTGGCGGCTTCATTGACAATGTCGACTTCGAAGCCTTCGAAGGTGCCGCTCTCGTTCTTGTATTCGAAGGGCGGATTGGTCGGATAGGCCCCGACATTGAGCACGTCGGCGGCATAGGCGGTGGCGGGGCCGGCGGCGATCCCGATGGTGGCGGCGAGAAGAAGCAATTTGCGACGAGTGAAGCTCATTTGTGTTCCCTCTGTTGTTGATCGGGCGGGTTGCTCCCGCACGGTTTTTTGCCGCCCCGCTTCGGGCAGGGCGTCAATTCATGGCAGCGACCATGCGGTCGAGAGCGGTCACTATCCGGTCAAGTTCACGGCAGACGCACATGCGCAGGAAGGCCGTAGCGATGTTCTCGGTGTGCAGGTCGCGGATCTGGGCGCGCACACCGCCGAAGGCATAGCGTGCGCTGGACGATGACTGGGGCACTATGAACGACAAGGACTGAAACCCCTCCCACCACGATGGACTGGCAAGCAAGCCCCTCCGGCGCGGCAATAGCCATCGATTTTGGAATGCTTATCCAAAGTGCCGCGGTTTTCAAGGCGAAAGTTTTAAGCTTAAAAAGTTTGACCGGATTGTTGCCCGGCCGATACGCCCTTGGCCGAGCTCGTGTCGCGCCAGTTCGGCTACGCGTCGTAGAAAGAACCTTCGGACGCACCAGCCTCGCCATCGCGAGGCGAAGCTATTTCATGCTTGAAATATTGTTGCGGAGCCGTAGCGTGCGATCTCCGCCGGGAGGTCGCGACATGCACAAACCACATCCATTGCACAGCCCGAACAGGCTGAAGCTCGGCGTCTTTTCGACCAATGCGGATGGCGGGCTTGCCATAACCGACGTGCCGGAACGCTGGACGGCAAGCTGGCAGGACAATCTGACCGCGGCGCAGATCGCCGACCGCGCCGGCCTGGAATTCATGCTACCGATCGCGCGCTGGCGCGGTTTCGGCGGTCGCAACAAGGTGCGGGAATGGTCGTTCGAGACCTTCACCTGGGCGGCGGCGCTTGCCATGGCCACCGAACAGATCGGCCTGTTCATGACCGTCCATGTGCCGCTCGTGCATCCGGTCTACGCGGCCAAGGCGTTGGCGACGGTCGACCACATCAGCCAGGGCCGCGCAGGCTTGAACATCGTCTGTGGCTGGAACCCGAAGGAATTCGGCATGTTCGGCACGCCGCTGGTAGAGAAGGGTTATGACCAGGCAGCGGAATGGATCGAGATCCTCGAAAAGCTCTATGCCTCGGATGAGCCGCTCGACTATGAGGGCACGTATTACCGCCTCAAGGAAGCCGTCAGCCGGCCAGCCAGCCTGCAGCTTCCACGACCCTTGACCATGAACGCAGCTTTCGGCGGGCCCGGGCGGGATTTCGCCGCCGCCAGATGCGATTATCTATTCACGACCTTTTCCGAGATGAGCAATGCCGGCAAGCATGTCGCCGATATCAGCGAGCGGGCCGACAAGGCGGGCCGCGACGTCGGCGTCTACACCGTGGCGCATGTCGTCTGCCGCCCGACGATGGAAGAGGCGCGGGCCTATTACACGCGCTACGCGGTTGAGATGGCCGACCATGATGCGGTCGATGCCCATATGGCCGGCAAGAAGGAATTCTCGCAATCGCACGACCCGCATGCCTATGACCGCTACCGGCAGCGTTTCGCCGGCGGCGCGGGCACTTACCCGCTGATCGGTACCCCTGAAACGATCGCCGCCGACATGGTCGCCATTGCCGGGCACGGCTATCAGGGCATCGCGCTGTCCTTCGTCAATTACACGCAGGAGCTGCCCTATTTCTGCGATCACGTGCTGCCGATTTTAAAGCGGGCGGGCTATCGGGGGTAACGGTCCCGCCGTGACAGCCCGGCAAGAACAGGCGCTGGCGAGACTGGAGCTGCGGAATGAGATTTAGTCATCATTTCATTTGAGGCATTGCGACAATATCGTAGACGGACTGGAAAGCAGAAGTTAATACCTGCGGAAGAAGCTCTTGGCTGATTGGGAGTGGGTTGAGGCCGAGAAATGTTTCTTGCATCGCTAGACCGGTGGCATCCTATCCGGCTTTGTTTCTACGGATTTCTGGCTGCCACGGGCCTCGGGGCGCTCTACTGCATGGCTCCCTTTGGCGTTGATCCTCACCTTCGGATTTTCAAAGGTCTCTTGGCGATGTATGCAGCGTTTCTCTGCGCCATCGCCATATTCATCCAGAGCCTACGAAAGCAAGACGGCGCTATCTACAGCCAGTTGATTTCTCGGTTCCTGCGAATTCGTGGCTTCGATGGACAGAAAGCATTATCCTTCGAAAGATTCTGGCTTGCGACGACCGCCTGTTTCGTCGGATTGTCTTTGACAATCCCCCTGTAGGCCCTGTCCAAGACTTTGTTGAGTTGGTCCGAGCTTGGCTGGCGCGATGTAGTGGGCTCCACATCTGGCATGCTGGTTGGGCTTTTCTTCCTGTGCGACTTTCATTTCCTGCGACGGAGGTGGCTAGCCAATAGTTGAACGCCTTGCGCGAGCCACGTCTTCGTCGGCAATGGGTCGGACGCTGCCCTCCGCATTTGACCGAGGAATGCAGCGGAGCAGAATTTCCGCACCGCAGCAGCGCGTTGAAGTCGCGGCATGGATCCTGGGGTCTGCGCTGCGTCGCTTCGCTCCTTGCTCCGCCCCAGGATGACGAAGCGATGGGTGTTTAGCGCTAATTGCCAAAGCATGCGGTTCATTTCGGAATGGTCGTAATTTACTCCGGAATGACGGCGGTCGCCTGGATTTCCACCTTGGCGCGATCTTCGACCAGCGCCATCACCTGCATGGCGGCCATCGCCGGAAAGTGCCGGCCGATCACTTCGCGATAGACCTCGCCAATACCCTTGAGGCTGGCGAGGTATTCGGCCTTGTCGGTGAAATACCAGGTCATCGAGGTGATGTGCTGCGGTCCGGCGCCGGCCTCGGCCAGCACCGCTATGATGTTCTCGAGCGTCTGCCGAACCTGGCCGACAAAATCGTCGGTCTCGAACTGGCATTGCCCATTCCAGCCGACCTGTCCGCCAACGAAGACCAGCTGCCCGCGCGCTGCGACGCCATTGGCGTAGCCGACAGGTTTTGCCCAGCCTTCTGGCTGCAGAATCGTGTGCATTCAAAACCTCCCGGTATTCCAAAAACCAATTTTCAAAATCGAATGCCCGTCAAATCTCTGCCGTCAGTCCGCGCCCATCACTTGCCGCGCGATCACCACTTTCTGCACGTCGGAGGCACCCTCATAGATGCGCAGCGCGCGGATCTCGCGATACAGGCTTTCGACGATATGGCCTTTGCGGACACCGTCGCCGCCATGCAGCTGCACGGCCTTGTCGATCACCTCTTGCGCCTTGTCGGTGGCAAACAGCTTGGCCATCGCCGCCTCGCGCGTCACGCGGGGCGCACCCATGTCCTTGGTCCAGGCGGCGCGATAGACCAGCAGGGCGGCAGCATCGACGTCGAGCGCCATGTCGGCGATATGGCCCTGCACCATTTGCAGTTCGGCCATCGGCGCGCCGAACAGTTTGCGTTCGGCCACCCTTTTGATGCTTTCATGCAGCGCACGACGGGCAAAGCCGAGGGCTGCCGCACCGACAGTCGAGCGGAACACGTCGAGCACTGACATGGCGATGCGGAAGCCGTCGCCCGGTTTGCCGATCAGCGCCGAGGCGGGGAGGCGGACTCGGTCGAACGACAGCCGCGCCAGCGGATGCGGCGCAATCACTTCCAGCCGTTCGGCGATGCCAAGGCCCTTGGCGTCGCCAGGCACGAGGAAGGCGGAGAGCCCCTTGGCGCCCGGCGCCTCGCCGGTGCGGGCAAAGACGACATAGAGATCGGCGATGCCGCCATTGGAGATCCAGGTCTTTTCGCCGGACAGAACGTAACTGTCGCGGTCGCGCACCGCCGTCATTTCGGTGTTGGCGACATCCGATCCCGAACGCGGCTCCGACAGGGCGAAGGCGGAAATCGCCTTGCCGGCACGTGTCTTCGAAAGCCATTGCTGCTGTTGCGGCGTACCGAACAGGCTGAGCGCACCGGTGCCGAGCCCTTGCATGGCGAAGGCGAAGTCGGCGAGCCCGTCATGGCGCGCGAGCGTCTCGCGCGTAATGCACAGGGTGCGCACGTCGAGTGGTCCCGGATTGTCGGTGTCGATTGCCGTCGGCTTCAGCCAGCCGTCCCGGCCGAGGTTCGCCACCAGCTCGCGGCAGGCGGCATCGACATCATGGTGATCGACGGGGAGGTTTTTCGCGCACCATGTCTCCAGTTGGTCGGCCAGCGCGCGATGGTGGTCTTCGAAGAATGGCCAGGAGAGGAAGGAACGATCAGGCATGGATATTTCTTTCTCCGCCCCGTTCCCGCACACCCCCCTCTGTCCTGCCGGACATCTCCCCCGCAAGGGGGGAGATTGGCAACTTCAATCTTGCCGTCCATCCTGCAACGCCGGCGATCGGTGAAAGCGATGCGTTCAGCTGATCTCCCCCCTTGCGGGGGAGATGGCCGGCAGGCCAGAGGGGGGTGCCTGGGCGCGAACCGCTCATCCTCAATCCCCCTCGAACACCGGCTTTTCCTTGGCCACGAAAGCCTTGTAGGCGCGCTCGAAGTCGCGGGTCTGCATGCAGATCGCCTGCGCCTGCGCTTCCGCCTCGATCGCCTGGTCGAGGCCCATCGACCATTCCTGGTTGAGCTGCGTCTTGGTGATGCCGTGGGCGAAGGTCGGGCCGGAGACGATGCGCGCCGCCATGTCGAGCGCATCGGCCTCAAGCAAGGCGGCATCGACCAGCCGGTTGTAAAACCCCCAGCGCTCGCCTTCCGCCGCAGTCATGGTGCGGCCGGTGTAGAGCAGTTCGGCGGCGCGGCCCTGGCCGATGATGCGCGGCAGGATCGCGCAAGCGCCCATGTCGCAGCCGGCGAGGCCGACGCGGGTGAACAGGAACGCCGTCTTGGCTTCCGGCGTGGCGATGCGGATATCGGAACTCATCGCGATGATGGCGCCGGCGCCGACCGCGACGCCATCGACCGCCGCAATGATCGGCTTGCCGCAATTCAGCATCGCCTTGACGAAATCGCCGGTCATGCGGGTGAAGGCAAGAAGCTGCTTCATGTCCATCTTGACCAGCGGACCGATGATGTCGTGGACATCGCCCCCGGAGCAGAAATTGCCGCCATTGGAGAGGAACACGACGGCGTCGACGTCGTCGGCATAGACGAGGTCGCGGAACGTGTCGCGCAGCTCGGCATAGCTGTCGAAGGTCAGCGGGTTCTTGCGCTCCGGCCGATCGAGCCGGACCTTTGCGATCCTGCCCTCGACCTCCCACAGGAAATGCTTTGGCTTGCGGCCGGCCATCGCGGTCATTCGCGTCCCTCCCAGTTGCTGCGGAACGAGGTCAGCATGCCGGTCAGCCGGCGCGCGTCGTCCTCGCTGACCTTGCCCAGCAATTCGCCGATCCAGCCTTCATGCGCCGCGGCGATGGCGGCAAAGACCTGCGTGCCTTCCTCGGTCAGCCGCACCATCGATGTGCGGCGGTCGCCATTGCGCCTCGCACGCGCCACTAGTCCTTCCGAAACCAGCCGGTCGACGATGCCCGTGACATTGCCGTTGGAGACCAGCAGGAAGCGCGATAGGTCGCTCATAAGCATGCCTTCCGGCGCGCGGTAGAGCGCTGCCATCACGTCGAAGCGCGGCAGCGTTGTGTTGAACTCCTTCTTCAGCCGCTCGCGCAGCTCGGCCTCGATCGTGCGCGAGGCGCGCAGCAGCCTTATCCAGAGACGCAGCCGGTCCTTGCCGGGTCCTGACGGCGCGGGCAGGGGGCCGGCTACCATGTTTCGCCTCCTGAGATGGAAATCGCCTGTCCGGTGATCGATTGGGCGGCGTCGCCACACAGCCACAGCACGGCGGCGGCGACCTCTTGCGGCTGGATGAAGCGGCCTTGCGGATTGGTCGAGGCTAGGCCAGACCGCGCCTGTTCGACCGAACGGCCGGTCTTATCGATGATGCGCTGGATGGATTCCTCCAGCATTTCGGTCTCGACAAAGCCGGGGCACACGGCATTGACGGTGACACCGGACTTCGCCGTCTCGGCAGCCAGCGCCCGCATCAGGCCTATGACGCCATGCTTGGCGGCGACGTAGGGCGCGACATAGGCATAGCCTTTCAGCCCTGCCGTCGAGGCGATGAAGACGATCCGCCCGGCCTTGCGCGCGGCCATCCCGGCCAGCGCCGGCTTCACGGTCAGGAAGGCGCCGGTCAGATTGACGTCGAGTGTCCGCTGCCAGTCGTCGAGTGTGGTCTTGTGCGCCGTCGTGCTGCCGGCCATGCCGGCATTGGCGACGACGATGTCGAACGGCCCACGTGCAGCTTGTGCCGTTTCATAGAGCGAGACCATCGCCGCCTCATTGGTCACGTCGCCGGCGATGCCGAAGATGCGGTCGTTTTCCCCTGCCACCTTGGCAAGCTCCGCTTCCCGGCGGCCGCAAATGGTGACGTCGATGCCGGCACCCGCCAGCGCCAGCGCGATGGCCCGGCCGACGCCGGAGCCGCCGCCAGTGACCAGCGCATGCTTGCCCGCGATCATGCGCCAATCCTCGAGACTTGGCGCCACGTACCCCCTATCGATCGCAAACTCATGCGGTTTCCGCTGGGTCGAACGCAACATAGTCCCCCTCCCCCTTGTGGGGAGGGGCTGGGGGTACAGCGCCGACGTAGCAAGCGAAAAGCACTCATACTTTCAGCCCCGCCGCCGCATCACGCTCGGCCAGCCGGTAGATCTGATCGCGTCCCGGCAGATAAGGATCCGGCCATTTGACGCCACGGTCGCCAAGCGTGACAGCCGCATGCAGGGTCCAGTAGGGGTCGGCGAGATGCGGCCGTGCCAGCGCCACCAGATCTGCGCGGCCGGCCATCAGGATCGAGTTGACATGGTCCGGCTCGTAGATGTTACCGACCGCCATGGTGGCCATGCCGACCTCGTTTCGGATGCGGTCGGAAAACGGCGTCTGGAACATGCGGCCGTAGACAGGCTTTGCCAGTGCCGATGTCTGGCCGGCGGAGACGTCGCAGATGTCGATGCCGGCCTCATGCAGCAGCCGCGCGATCTCGACCGCGTCGGCCGGCGTTACGCCTTCGATGCCGACCCAGTCATTGGCCGAAATGCGCATCGAGATCGGCTTCTCCGCCGGCCAGGCGGCACGCACCGCACGGAAGATTTCCAGGGGATAGCGCATGCGGTTTTCCAGCGAACCGCCATAGGCATCCGTGCGCCTATTGGTGATCGGCGTGATGAAAGACGACAAGAGATAACCGTGCGCGGCGTGGATCTCGAGCATGTCGAAGCCGCAACGGTCGGCCATTTCGGCGGAGGCCACGAATTCGTCGCGCACTTTGTCCATGTCGGCGCGGTCCATCGCCTTCGGCACTTGGTTCTGCGGAGACCACGCCACGGCCGATGCCGCCATGACAGGCCAGTTGCCCGAGGTCAGCGGCACGTCGGTGCCCTCCCAGCCAAGCCGGGTCGAACCCTTGGCGCCGGAATGGCCGATCTGGGCGCAGATCTTGGCTTCGGTCTCAACGTGGACGAAATCGACCAGCCGCTTCCACGCCACCTCATGTTCGGGCGCATAGAAGCCGGGGCAGCCGGGCGTGATGCGGCCTTCAGGGCTGACGCAGGTCATTTCGATATAGATGAGGCCGGCGCCGCCCTTGGCCCGTTCGGCATAATGGGTGAAATGCCAAGCGGTCGGGCAGCCGTCGACGGCCTTGTACTGTGCCATCGGCGAGACGACGATGCGGTTCTGCAGCTTTAGATCGCGCAGCTTGAACGGCGCGAACATCGGCGCGCGGCGTATGCCGCCTGCGCCCGCCTGGCGCTGGAACCACTCCTCCGCGCCGCCCAGCCATTCGGCATCGCGCAGCCGCAAATTCTCGTGGCTGATGCGCTGCGAGCGGGTCAAAAGCGAATAGTTGAACTGCACCGGATCTAGGCCGAGATAGCGCTCGACCTCTTCGAACCATTCGAGCGAATTGCGCGCGGCCGATTGCAGCTTCAGCACCTCGGTGCGGCGGGCATCCTCATATCTGCGGAACGCAGCATCGAGGTCCGGCTCGGACTCGACATACTCGGCCAGCGCCGCCGCGCTTTCCAATGCGAGTTTAGTGCCCGAGCCGATCGAGAAATGCGCCGATGCCGCGGCATCGCCCATCAAAGCCAGGTTCTTGTAGGACCAGCGTTCGCACAGCACGCGAGGGAAATTGATCCAGGCCGAACCCCGGATATGGTTGGCATTAGTCATCAACGCGTGGCCGCCTAGATGCTTCGCAAAGATGCGCTCGCAGACGGCGATCGATTCCTGCTGCGACATCGCACCGAAGCCGAAGGCAGCCCAGGTCTGCTCGCTGCATTCGACGATGAACGTCGCGGTATCGCTGTCGAACTGGTAGGCGTGCGCCCACACCCAGCCATGCTCGGTCTTTTCGAAGATGAAGGTGAAGGCGTCGTCGAATTTCTGGTTGGTGCCGAGCCAGACGAACTTGCATTTGCGAGTGTCGATGTCGGGCTTGAAGATGTCGACGAAAGTGTTGCGCGCCCTGGAGTTCAACCCATCGGCGGCGACGACCAGATCATGCGTATCCATGTAAGGTCGGGGATCGGCAATGTCGGTCTCGAACAGGAGCTTGACGCCGAGTTCTCGGGCGCGGCGCTGCAACAGGATGAGCAGCCGCTTGCGGCCGATGCCGCAAAAGCCATGCCCGGTCGAAACCGTGCGCACGCCGTCATGAATGACGGCGATATCGTCCCAGTAAGCAAAGTGCTTCTTGATCCAGACGGCGCTGACCGGATCGTTTTTCGACAGATTGTCGAGCGTCTCGGCCGACAGCACGACGCCCCAGCCGAACGTGTCGTCGGCGCGGTTGCGCTCGAACACCGTCACCTCGTGCGCGGCGTCCCTGAGTTTCATCGAAATGGCAAAATAGAGGCCGGCTGGTCCACCGCCGAGAACCGCAACCTTCATGTCTGCGATCTCCTCTTCGCTTGCTGCTTTCAGTATCGCGCCGGCGGCAAATTATTTCAAGCTTAAAGTTTCATATCGAAATGATTCAACGTCGCACCTGTTTGGCGTGGTCGCGGAACATCCGCAAGCACGCATTGCCATCGCTTATCCGGTTCTTCGGGCTCCATAAGACCGTCTCGGCGCGCTTCTCGTAAGCCATGCCCGAGGGATAGCTGATCGCTTCCAGTTGCAGCCCCTACGGCGCCTGGAATGCGGCCCCCACGGCGCCTGGAAGGAGGGGATGGTCTGACCGGCGGTCGCATGTCCGAGGCTCGCTTTTCGGCGTGCGTGTGCATTCATGTCGCGGCCTTGGCGGCGGCAGGGATGTCCAGCCAACCCGGGTCGATTTCCGGCAGCGGAATGGCTGCGATGAGATCGCGCGTGTAGCTCTGCTGCGGATTGTCGAACAAGGCATCGGTGGCGCTCGCCTCGACGATCACGCCTTCGCGCATGACGATCACTTGCCGGCACAGCCGCCGAATGACCGACAGATCGTGGCTGATGAAGGCGACGGTCAGGCCCATCTCGGCCGCAAGCTTTTCCAGCAGGGTCAGGATCTGCGCCTGCGTCGACACGTCGAGGCCGGAGACGATCTCGTCGGCCAGCACGAATTTCGGCGACAGCGCCAAGGCGCGGGCAATGCCGACACGCTGGCGTTGGCCGCCCGACAGTTCATGGCGGTAGCGGCTGGCAAAGCTTTGCGGCAGGCCGACGCGCTGCAACGCCTCGGCGATGCGGGCCTTCAGATTGTCGCCAAGTCCGTTCTGCTTCAGCGGTGCCGCGATGATGGTGGCGATGGTGCGGCGCGGGTTGAGCGACGACATCGGGTCCTGGAAGATCATCTGCAGGTTGCGACGCAGTGGCCTGAGCTCCGCCTCCGGCAGATGCGTGATATCGCGGCCCTCGAAACTGATGCTGCCGGCGCTGGGCTCCAAGAGGCGCACCAGAGCACGGCCGAGCGTCGACTTGCCGGAACCGGATTCGCCGACGATGCCGGTCACAGACCCCTTGGGCAGGTCGAAATCCAGGCCTTTCAGGATCTGGGCCAGCGGCGCGCGGCCAAACAGCGGCTTGCGCGTCATATCGGGCAGCGCCACCTTCAGCCCGCGTACGGAAAACAGCGGCTCAGCCATGCGGGCGCCTCCAGGCCTGGTCGGCGGCCGCAATCTCGGCGGCAAGCCCGGCCAGTACCGCCTCATCCACGGGTTTCAGCGAAGCGTATGGGTCGGTGTAGCGCGGCGTCGCCGCCATCAGCGCCCGTGTGTAGGGATGCTGGGGTGCTGCGAAAAGGGCAGCCGTCTCGGCCTCTTCCACCACCTTGCCGGCATAGAGCACCGACACTTTCTGGCTGATCTTGGCGACGACGCCGAGATCGTGGGTGACGAACAGGATCGCCGTGCCGTGCTCGCGCTGCAACGCAGCGATCAGCCGCAGGATCTGCTTCTGCACGGTGACGTCGAGCGCCGTCGTCGGCTCGTCGGCGACGATCAGCCGGGGTTCGGCGGCGAAAGCAGCGGCGATCAGCACGCGCTGGCGCATGCCGCCGGAAAGCTCGTGCGGATAGCTTTTGAGCACACGGTCGGGGTCGCGGATCTGCACCTCGTCCAGCAACTGCCGGGTGCGCCGATCAGCCTTGTCGCCACCCCAGCCGAGGATGCGCACCAGCCGGTCGGTCATCTGCGGGCCGATGCGCCGTGACGGGTTGAGCGCGGTCAGCGGGTCCTGCGGGATCAGGGCGGTGCGGGCGCCGATCAGCGTGCGCCGCGGCTTGGGCTGGAGCCGGCCGAGGTCTTCGCCCTCGAGCAGCATGTCGCCCTCGACGATGCGCACGCTCGGCGGCAGCACGCCGAGCACCGCCTTGCCGATCATCGTCTTGCCGGCACCGCTCTCGCCGACCAGCGCGCGGACTTCGCCGGGCTGCACGGCAAGCGACACCGAGCGCAGCACGCGCTGGCCGTTGGGCAGCACCGCGCTCAGCTCCCTGATGTCGAGACAGGCGCTCATCGCAGCACCGGGTCGAAGCGCGTCTTCAGCGCCTCGCCGAACTGGCTGAACGATAGCACGGTCAGGATCAGCGTGATCAGCGGGAACACCAGCACCCACCAGGCCTGATGGATCGAAAGCCGTCCCTCGGCGATGATGCCGCCCCATGTCGGATCGTCGGTAGAGATCGACAGATTGACGAAGGACAGGATCGCCTCGACGATGACGGCAATGCCCATCTCCAGCGACAACAGTGCCACGATCGACGGCACCACATTGGGCAGCACCTCGCGCAGCATGATGCCGATGCGGCCATAGCCGGCAATGCGGGCATTCTCGACATAGTCCATGCGCGACTGGCCCATCGTCTCGGCGCGGATCACCCGGCAGAAGCGTGTCCAGTCGATGATGGCGATGGCGAGGATGACGGAACTCAGGCCAGTGCCGAGCACGGCCACCAGAAGGATGGCGAACAGCACCGGCGGAAACGCCATCCAGACATCGACGATGCGCGAGATGAAGCGGTCGGCCCAGCCGCCGAAATAGCCGGCAATCAGCCCGAGCGTCGAGCCGGCAAGGCACGCCGCTATGGCCGCGGCAAAAGCGACGATGAAGGCGATGCGGCCGCCGAAGATCAACCGCGACAGCAGATCGCGGCCGAGGCTGTCGGTGCCGAGCCAATAGCCGGGCTCGGCTCCATCGATCCAGAATGGCGGCAGACGCTGGAGCATCAGATCCTGCGCCAATGGATCCTGCGGTGCGACCAGCGGTGCGAAGATCGCCGCCAGCAATGCCAGCAGCAGCCAGCCGCCGGCCAGCCACAGCTTTGCGCCCGAGCCATGCCTTGAAATGCGGCTATCATCCATGGCGCAGCCTCGGATTGAGCAGGGCGTACATCATATCGACGCTGAGGTTGATCAGCACGAACAGCAACGCGAAGACCAGCACGATGCCCTGGATCAGCGGCAGGTCACGGTTGATGACCGCGTCGATCGCCATGTTGCCGAGGCCTTCATAGGAAAACAGCCGCTCGACGATGACCGTGCCGCCGATGAGGAAGGTGAACTGCACGCCGACCAGCGTCAGCGTCGGCAAAGCGGCGTTCTTCAGCGCCTCGCGCAGGATGACTTGCGTTTCCGAGAATCCCTTCACGCGCGCCAGCACGACATAGTCGAGGTCGAGCACTTCCTTCAGCGACTGTTTCAACAGCTGCGAGATGATTGCGGCGAGCGGCAGCGCCAAAGCCACGGCCGGCATGAGCATGTGCTTCAAGAGATCCCAGGTGAGGTCGAGGCGCAGCCGAAGCAGGCTCTCGAACAGATAGAACTGGGTGACGAAGGGCAGGTCGAGTTGTGGCGATACCCGGCCGGAAATATCGAAGATCGGCACCAGAACGCCGAACAACAGGATCAGCACCAGGCCCCACAGGAAATCGGGAATCGAAAGCGCCGCGCCGCTGGCGACGTCGATGCCGGCTTCGACCGCGGTGCCGCGCTCGCGTGCGCCGAGGATCGCCGTCGTGCCGCCGAGTGCCACCGCCATAAGGAGCGCAACGATGGCGAGCTCCAGCGTCGCCGGCAGCCGGTTGAAGACGAGGCCGAGCACGTCTTGCCGCAGCGAAATCGAAGTGCCGAAGTCGCCCCTGACGACGCCGGACAGCCAGATGAAGAACTGCTGCACGATGGTCTTGTCGAGGCCGTAGAGCGCGCGCAGCCGGGCAATGTCTGCATCTGTCGCGCCGGGCGGCACCATCATGGCGATCGGATCGCCGGGCGCTACGCGGATCACGATGAAGACGACGACGGCCACGCCGAACAGCGTGATCAGCATCGTCAGGAGACGGATCAGGAATCTTTGCAGGAGCATCTAAATCCTTGCAGGAGCCCGCTGGCTCGTATGCCGGATAGAAAATGCGCGCCGTCGCTATGGACGGCGCGCCGCAATTTCAGGCCGATTAGGCCGGGGTCATCAAGGCCGGCAGCAGCGCACCCGACACATGCTGCACAACATTGACGCCCTTGGCATGCACGATCGGCTGCGCGTACTGGATCAGCGGCAGCACATAGGCCTGCTCGGCGATATATTTGTCGACTGCCTTCCAGCCGGCGATGCGCTTGGCCTCGTCCTTCTCGCCCCATAGCGGGTTGATCATGTCGATCAGGTCCTGGCTGTCCCATACCGAATGCGGGCTCGGGCCATACATGGCAAAGCCGGTCGAGGTGGTCGGATCGCCGATGGCGTTGCCCCAATTGTAGAAGGCGGCCGGCGCCAGCTTGTCGGCGGCGCGAAGCTCGTAGTGCTTGGCGATCTCGTAGACTTCGATCGTCGCCTCGATGCCCACCTTGCGCCACATGCCGACGATCGCCTGGATCATCTCATAGTCCTTGGGCTTGAAGCCCTTGGTCGTCTGGATGGTGAACTTGACCGGCTTTTCCGGCGAGTAGCCGGAGGCGGCCAGCAGTTCCTTGGCCTTCGCCGGGTTGTGCTCGACCTTGATCGACGCGTCGTAGGCCGCGTATTCCGGCGTCTCCAGCGTGTCGATCGGCTGGCCGTAGCCGCGCAGCAGGCGGTCGACCAACAGCTTCTTGTCGATCGATATGACGGCCGCCTGGCGCACGTTCTTGTCCAGCATCGCCTCGATGTCGTTGAAGAAGATCATGCCGATGTCGGAGACGTTCTTGCACGAGCCGGCCAGCCCGTCCTTGGCGATCAGCCGGTCATACTCCTCATAGGGAATTTCGAGCGTCACCTGCGAGGAACCGGACTCGATCTCGGCGACGCGGCTCGCCGCGTCAGTGACGAACTTGATCGTCATATTCTCGAAGGCCGGCTTGCCGCCCCAGTAGTTCGGGTTGGCCTTCAGCCGCAGGAAGGCATTACGCTCGAATTTTTCGACCATGTAGGGGCCGGTACCGATCGGCGCTTTCTCGAAACCTTCAGCGCCCACCTTCTCGTAATAGGCCTTCGGCATGATGTAGCCGGTCAGGAACGACATCCATTTGAAATACACCGGGTCGAACTGCACGACGTCGCCGGTGATCTTGTTGCCGTCGATCTTGAAGTTGTTGACGTTCTTCCAGACGAACTGGATCGGGTTGCCGGTCTTTTCGTCACCCGCCCGCTGCAGCGACCAGACCACGTCTTCGGCCGTGAACGGCGAGCCGTCGTGCCAGGTCACGCCTTCGCGCACCGTCATCATGATCTTGGTGCGGTCGTCGTTCCAGCCCCATTCGGTGAGCAGTCCCGGCGCGAAGGACAGGTCTGGCTTCTGCGGGATGAATTGGTCGAACACCGACTGGTAGAGCCCCTGGATCGTCGGGTTGACGGCCGAGGGGCCGGTGGTCGGATCCCAGGATGGCAGGTTGACGTTATAGGCGATGGTCAGTTCACCGGCCGCCTTGGCGATCTGCGGCAGGCCGACGGCGGCGACCCCGAGTGCTGCGGCACTGTATCCCAGCAATTCACGTCTGTTGATTGTCATGGTCGTTCCCCTTGTTGGTTTTCTGTTTTCGTCGCGCGGCGTCGTCAGTTCATTGGCTCAGGCTCCTTGGGCAGCAGCGCCTTGCCTCCTTCGCCTGTGTGAAATCTTCGGCTCCTACCTCCCGCCAAGCTGTTGCGCGAGCATGTGTCCGGAAGCCGCACCGGTGCCGGCGCCCGGCCATGTCGCCGCCCCAGTGAGATGCAGATGCGCCACTGGTGTGTTCCAGCCCGCATATCCGCGCGCCGGGCGAAACAGGAAATTCTGCGCCAGATGATGGCTGCCGCAAACCTGGTCGCCACCGACGAGGTTTGGGTTTTCGCGCTCGAGATCGATGGGCGAGAAGGCGGCGCGGCCGAGGATCTTGTTTCGCAAGCCAGGCGCGTAGGTCTCGATCATGTCGAGGACGCGCTCGGCGTAGACCTCCTTGACCTGGTCCCAATGCGCCGGCGTGATCTTGCCGGCCGCATCGCCTGTGATTTCGGCGGGCAGCATGCGCACCTGCACCCACAGCACATGTTTGCCCTCAGGCGCCCGCGACGGATCGATCGCGGTCGGCTGGCCGACAACCAGCACCGGCTCGTCCGGCAACATGCCCGCCATCGCCTGTTGATAGGTGCGCGACATGGCGTCGAGCGACGGTGACAGATGCACATAGGCGAATTGCCGAAGCTCGGGTCCGGCGCGCCAGTCCGGCAAATTGTCCAGCGCCAGATGGATCATCATTGTACCCGGCGCATGGCGGAATTTCTGCATCGCCGTGTCGAAACCAGTGTCGCCCGAACCATTGGGCAACAGCTTGCCAGTCAGCGCCTTCGGCGCGACGCCGGCGATCACAGCCTTGGTGGCGGTGTGAGTCTCACCGGAAGCGAGTCTCACACCGGTCGCCCTGCCGGCGGAAACCGTGATCTCGGCCACTTCGGCGCCAGTCACGATCTTGCCGCCGGCTGATGTGACCATGCCTGACAGGGCGCGGATGATTGTGTCGGCGCCGCCCTTGCCCAGCACCATGCCAAAGCTCTGGTTGGCCATCGATTCCAGATAGGGGAACACGGCACCGCCGGCGATGTCGGGAGCAAAGTCGAGATGCATGCCCCAGGTGGCGAGCGTCGCCCTGATATGAGGCGACTCGAAGTTTTCCTCCAGCCAGGCGCGGGGTGAGGACAGCAGCAGCCGTCCCGTATCGAGCGCCCCCGACATGCCCTTCTTGCGCCACAGGTTCCACGCGGTGCCGGCAAGAGCACGTGCGCTCATCGGCGAACCCAGCAGCCGAAACAGGTGCTCGGCCTCCGCCGGGAAGGCAGAGACCAGTCGGCGCCACGTCGCGGCATCGGCCGCGGAAAAGGCGGCCATGCGGGCAGTGGTCTTTTCCAGATCGTTGCTGACGCCGAACCAGCGGCCGTCCGGAAAGGCGCTGGCGAAACAATCGGCGACCGGCGCGAATTCCAGTCCCTGTGCTTTCAATTCATTTGCATATTTCCGGTGGAAGGCCGAGCCGGCAAACAGGCTCAGATTCATTGCGCCGAAGTCGTGGCGGAAGCCGGGAAGGGTGAATTCGCGGGTCTGGACGGCGCCGCCGATTGTTGCACTGCGCTCGAAAATCCCGGTTTTCCAGCCTTTGAGCGCCAGATGCGCGGCGCATGCCAGAGTGTTGTGGCCCGCCCCGACAAAGATGGCGTCAAATTCGCTCACGCCCCGGTCCCATTTCCTTTATGCTTAAAGATAATTGCAGATGCATATGTTTTCGTCTAGTAGGATATTAAGGGCCGAGACGAGCTTTGATCATCACGTGAAAGAGGGAACAGAGACCATGGACACCCAAAAACTCCTCGGCGAAGTCGCCGGCCAGCTTCTTTCAGGCGCCATCAAGGTGGTCGACCTGACGGCGCCGCTCGGGCCCGACACGCCGCTGATCAAGCTGCCGCCGGAACTCGCGGTCGACACGCCGAAGATCGAGATCCACTCGATCTCGCGCTACGACAAGAACGGCCCCTGGTGGGCCTGGAACTGGCTGAAGCTCGGCGAGCATTCGGGCACGCATTTCGATGCGCCGCAGCACTGGATTTCCGGCAAGGACTATGCCGACGGCGCCACCGACACCATTCCGGCGCAGAATTTCGTCGGCCCGGTTAATGTCATCGACTGTTCGAAGGAAGCCGCCGCCGACCCTGATTTCCTGCTCACCGTCGATCACATCAAGGCGTGGGAAGCCAGGCATGGCGCGATCAATGCCGGCGAATGGGTGGTGATGCGCACCGACTGGTACAAGCGCAACGGCTCGGAAGCCGAGTTCCTCAACGCCAACGAGACCGGCCCGCATACGCCTGGCCCGACGGCGGAAGCCATCCAGTTCCTGATCAGCAAGGACATCAAGGGCTGGGGCTCAGAGACGATCGGCACCGACGCCGGCAAGGCCGGCGGCATGGAGCCGCCATTCCCGGCGCACACGCTGATGCACAAGGCCAACCGTTACGGCCTCGCCAGCCTCTGCAACCTCGACCAGCTGCCGCCGAAGGGCGCTATCCTGATCGCCGCACCGCTCAAGATCGAACACGGCACCGGCAGCCCGATCCGCGCGCTGGCGCTGGTTTCGAAGCAATAGGTGAGATTGGGTCTTCGGGAGAAGATCATGCGTGAAGGCGAAACTGGGTTGATGGTGTGGCAACCGTGCAGCGCTAGCGCTCTACGGCGCCCCCCTCTGTCCTGCCGGACATCTCCCCCTCAAGGGGGGAGATTGGCAGCTTCGGCACCCCGTTCGTTCCTGCAGCGTTACAGATTGGCGAAAGCAGTTGTGACAGCCGATCTCCCCCCAAGAGGGGGAGATGTCCGGCAGGACAGAGGGGGGCGCGAAGGAACGCGACCTCGTTCGATTGAATCGCATCTCCCGGAGATGGAGAGCAAGTGTCGATGAAGGCGCCCGATCACATCATCGTCGGCAGCGGCATCAACGCGCTGGTCTGCGCGGCGATGCTTGGCGGCAAGGGTGCCAAGGTGCTCGTGCTGGAGCGCAATGACCGCATTGGCGGCTGCATACGCACAGAGGAGATCACCGCGCCCGGCTTCATCCATGATGTGATGGCGACGACCTTCGTCCTGTTCATCACCTCGCCGGCCTTTGCGGCACTCGGCGCCGATCTTGCGCGGCACGGGCTGGAATTCTGCCATACCGGCACGCCGACCGGCGTGCTGCGGCCGGACGGCAGCCATGCCGTGCTCACCACCGACCGCGCCGCCAATGTCGCCGCCCTCAATACGATTGCGGCAGGCGACGGCGACCGGCACGCGGAGGATGTCGGCGGTATCGAGCGCAATGCCGGCCTGCTGTTCGGCCTGCTTGGCGGCAGCCTGTGGTCCTATCCGACCGCGAAGCTGCTGGCCGGCGATGCCTGGCGGCGTGGCCCACGCGGCCTTGCCGCCTTTCTAGGGGAGGCGCTTGTGCCGGCACGGAGCTGGCTTGAAAGCACCTACAAGTCCGATACCATCCACGCACTGTGGGCGCCCTGGGTTTTGCATGCCGGTCTTGGACCGGAGGACGCGTTCTCCGGCCAGATCGCCAAGGTCATTGCCTTCGCGCTGGAAGCGGCCGGAGCGCCGATCGTCAAGGGTGGGGCGAAGAACCTGCTGTCGGCCTTCGAGGCGCTCGTTATCGAACGCGGTGGCGTCATCTCCACAGAAGCGGACGTCGCCTCAATCATCGTGACCGGGGGCCGCGCCACCGGTGTGCGGCTGGCCTCGGGCGAAACCGTCCATGCCAAGAAGAGCGTCATCTGCTCGGTCACGCCGACGCAGCTTTATGGCCGGCTGCTCGGCGCGGATGCGCCCAAAGCCGATGTCGAGGCGACGCAGAAATACCGCTACGGCAAAGGCAATTTCCAGATCCACTACGCCCTGAGCAAGCCGCCGGCATGGCGCGGCGAAGGCCTAGACAAGGTCGCCCTGCTGCACCTGACGCCGGGACTGGATGGCGTGTCGAAAGCCTGCAATGAGGCGGCGCGCGGCGTGCTGCCGGAGGTGCCGACCATCTGTGTCGGCCAGCCGCACGCGCTCGATCCGTCGCGCTGCCCGGAGGGCAAGGCGATCCTGTGGCTCCAGCTGCCCGAGGCGCCCCGCCACATCAAAGGCGATGCGGCAGGCAAGCTGCAGGCACCGGCTGATGGGCAATGGACCGACTTGCTGCGCGAAGCCTATGCCGACCGTGCAGAAGCGATCCTTGCCAGCCACATCGACGGCTTTAGGGACAGCGTCATCGCGCGCCGCGCCTATTCGCCCGCTGACCTCGAAGCGATGAACATCAATCTGGTCGGCGGCGACCCCTATGGCGGCTCCTCGACCATCGACCAGTCGTTCCTGTGGCGGCCGTTCAAGACTAGCCGCAACCATCAGACCGGCATCAAGAACCTCTACCATATCGGCGCCTCGACCCATCCGGGTGCGGGCCTTGGTGGCGGCTCCGGTTTTCTCCTGGCGGGGAGGCTGTGATGGAAGAGAAGGTTGCGCAAAAGCGCCAGCGCATCTCGACCCTGGGGCAGATCGGCCTGCAGCAATTCGCGCCCTATCTGATGAACCGCATCATGGGTCGCTACAATGCCACCCTGCGCGACGATTTCCGCAAGCAGGGGCTAACCATTCCGCAGGTCCGCACGCTCGCCGTGCTGTCGGTCATCGACGGCATCACTGTCAACGACCTCTCGGTCTATACCGTCATCGAGCAGTCGACCTTGAGCCGGACGCTCGACTCGCTTGAGGGCCAGGGTCTGGTGCGGCGCGAGCAGGGCGTCACCGACAGCCGCATCCGCCACGTGTTCCTGACCGACGAGGGCCGCGCCGAGTTCACCCGCGCCTGGCCGGCCATGCATGACGCATTCGAGGCGATGTTCGACGACGTCGACGATGCCGAATACGCTGCGCTGATTGCGACGCTGCAGAAGATGCTGAAGAACATTCGCAAGCACGACATCTAGACCTATGCCACCGGCCTCGGGCGGCAACGGAAGGATTGAAAAAATGGCCGAACGGTCTTTTGCCAAGGAAGTCGAGAAGCTTCGGCTCGGCGCCGGCGAGGAATTTGCCGGCGAAGGCATCCTCGCCATCACCAAGGCGCTGCTGCAATGCGGCGTCGGCTATGTCGGCGGCTACCAGGGCGCGCCGATCAGTCACCTGATGGACGTGCTGGCCGACGCACAGGACATTCTGGGCGAGCTCGGCGTGCATTTCGAGGCTAGTGCCTCGGAAGCCACCGCCACCGCCATGCTGGCCGCCTCGGTGCACTACCCGATCCGTGGCGCTGCGACCTTCAAGTCGACGGTCGGCACCAATGTCGCCTCCGACGCGCTCGCCAATCTCGCGTCCGGCGGTGTCACCGGCGGCGCACTGATCATCGTCGGCGAGGATTACGGCGAGGGCTCCTCGATCATGCAGGAACGCAGCCATGCCTTCGCCATGAAAAGCCAGGTCTGGCTGCTCGACCCGCGCCCCAATCTGCCGTCGATCGTCAAGGCGGTGGAGGACGGCTTCGAGCTGTCGGAGATCTCCAACACGCCGGTCATGCTGCAGGTTCGCATCCGCTGCTGCCATGTCCACGGCCATTTCATCGCCAAGGACAACAAGCGGCCGCCGATGACGGTCGCCGATGCGCTCGACGCACCACGCCGCGACACCGGCCGCATCGTGCTGCCGCCCGCATCCTTCCTGCATGAGAAGGAGAAGGTGCAGAAACGTTGGCCGGCGGCGGTGGAGTTCATCGCCAAGAACAGGATCAACGAATTCTTCGGGTCCGATCACGGCTCGGTCGGCATCGTGATGCAGGGCGGCATGTACAATTCGGTCATTCGCGCGTTGCAACGTCTCGGCCTTGCCGACACCTATGGCGACACCGATGTGCCGCTCTACGTGCTCAACGCCGTTTACCCCTTGATCGACGACGAGTTCCTGTCCTTTTGCGAAGGCAAGCAGTCGGTGCTGGTCGTCGAGGAGGGCCAGCCCAATTACATCGAACAGGCCTTCGCCGCGATGCTGCACAAGGCCGGGCGAGGCACCAGGCTGGTCGGCAAGGAGCATCTGCCGATGGCCGGCGAATACACCGGCCAGGTCATGCTCGACGGCATCGGCGCCTTCCTGCGCGCCGAGGCGCCGCATCTGCTGCCGGGCGAGGTACGCGCCCCCAACAAGGTCGGCGACGGCGTCGATACAGCCGACCTGATCAATGTCGTTCCAGGACGACCGCCCGGTTTCTGCATCGGCTGCCCGGAGCGGCCGATCTTTGCCGCGACCAAGCTGGTCGAGCAGGAACTCGGCAACCACCACATCGCCTCCGACATCGGTTGCCATCTGTTTTCGATCATGCCGCCTTTCGAGCTCGGCGCCACCACCATGGGCTACGGGCTGGGGCCGGCCTCGGCCTCGGCATTCAACTCGCCCGATGCCAAGCGCCGTTCGATCTCCTTCGTCGGCGATGGCGGATTCTGGCACAACGGCCTGACCTCCTCGATCGGCAATGCGGTCTTCAACAAGAACGATGGCGTCATCGTCATCGTCGACAATTTCTATTCGGCCGCCACCGGTGGGCAGGACATCTTGTCGTCCCGCGCGGGCAACAAGACCAAGTCGACGAAGCATCCGATCACTGAGGCGGTGAAAGGGATGGGCGTCAAATGGCTGCGCCATGTCGACGGCACCTATGACGTGACCAAGATGCAGGACACGTTGCGTGAGGCGCTGACGACGGACGAGAAGGGGCCGAAGGTCATCGTCGCCTCGTCCGAATGCATGCTCAACCGCCAGCGCCGCGAAAAGCCGCTGGTCGACAAGGCAATCAAGGGCGGCGAGCGGGTGATAAAACCGAAGTTCGGCGTCGACGAGGACGTCTGCACCGGCGACCATGCCTGCATGCGGCTGTCGGGCTGTCCGTCGCTGTCGGTCAAGTCGCTCGACGATCCACTGCGCGACGATCCGGTGGCGCATATCGACCAGAGCTGCGTCGGCTGCGGCAATTGCGGCGAGGTCGCCGATGCGGCGGTGTTGTGCCCATCCTTCTACCGTGCCGACGTCGTGCACAATCCGAGCCGTTGGGACCGCACCCTCGAAGCGGTGCGCCGCGCCACCATCAGCCTGTTGCAGCGCCGCCGCGAAAGCCGGCGCCTGACCTTCGCCGATGCTTGACGCTGTCCCGCCATTTCGCGCCCGGCCCGGCGCCCAGGACGGCGAGCGCGTCATCAAGCTTGCCGTGCTGGCGGTCGGTGGCCAGGGCGGCGGCGTGCTGGCCGACTGGATCACCGATGTCGCCGAGCGCAACGGCTATGTTGCACAATCGACCTCGGTCGCCGGCGTCGCCCAGCGCACCGGCGCCACCATTTACTATGTCGAGATGGCCCGCGACACCGGCCGGCTGCCGGTCTTCGCGCTGTCGCCCTCGCAAGGTGACGTCGACATCCTGATCGCGGCGGAACTGATGGAAGCCGGCCGCGCCATCATCCGCGGCTTCGTCACGCCCGAGCGTACCACGCTGATCGCCTCGTCGCATCGCATCGCTGCCGTGTCGGAAAAGATCGAACCGGGCGATGGCCGCGCCTCGTCCTCCAAAGTGCATGCGACGGCGGAAGCCGCCGCGAAGCGCTTCATCGCTTTCGACATGGAAAAGATCGCCGCCGACAATGGCTCGATGATCTCGGCCAGCCTGCTTGGCGCGCTGGCGGGGTCCGACGCCCTGCCGTTCTCTCGCGAGAGCTACGAACAGGCGATCGGTGCCGGTGGCCGGGGCGTCAAGGCCAGCCTCGCCGCCTTCGGTGCTGCGTTCGATCGCACGCGCGGTACGGCAGCGCCGGCGCAGAAGCAAGCTGAGCCCGCGCTTGTCGAATCTGTCCTGGGCGCCGGACGCGTCAGCGGTCCACAAAACCTGCTACAAGGCTGGCAGGCCCTGGCCGCCCGTATCGATCTGATGCCGGTGGCGGTGCGCGACATGGCGCTTCGGGGCCTGCGAAAGGTCGTCGACTATCAGGACATCGCCTACGGGCGCGAGTATCTCGACCGGCTGGACAAGGCGGTTGCGCTGGACGGGCCGGATCGCGGATATGGCTTGTCCATCGCTGCGGCGAAGCATCTGGCCAATGCGCTGTGTTACGACGACATGATCCGCGTCGCCGATCTGAAGACACGCTCCACACGCAACAGGCGCGTGCGCCACGAGGTCGGCGTCAAGGACGGCTCGATCCTGCAGGTGACCGAGTATTTCCATCCGCGCATCGAGGAATTCTGCGGCACCCTGCCAGCGGGTCTGGGCAGCTACATCGAGGACCGGCCGAAGCTGGCCGCCTTTCTCGACCGCCGCGTCAACCATGGCCGCCGCATCCGCACCGACAGTTTTGCCGGCTTTGCAGCACTCTGGTTCATCGGCGGCCTGCGCCGCTGGCGCCGCAGCCTGCTGCGCCACAAGGTCGAGATGGCGCATCTCGATCGCTGGTACGCGCTGGCGCTCGACCATGTGCCCCGGGATTACGCGCTGGCCGTCGAGATCCTCAATTGCCGCCGGCTGATCAAGGGCTACAGCGACACCCATGTCCGCGCCCAGTCGAAATTCGACCGCGTGCTGTCCGCGCTCGATCTGGTCAAGGGCCGAGCGGATGCCGCCGACTGGATCCGTCGCCTGCGCGAGATGGCGCTGAAGGACGAGAAGGGCGACATGCTCGACGGCGCGTTGAAGACGGTGGCGACGCTGGGGCCGGATCCAGTCAGTTGAAATAGCTGGCAGGCACCCATCGGGGCCGGCGGCCCTTCGGATGGCGGCGACACGGGCGAAGGGCGAGCGCATCTTCGCCAAAGGCATCGACCACGCCTCCGGCACACTGCGTCAGCCTGGCCGCTAGTCCGACTGTTCGGCCGCAATCAGTTGTTCAGGCTTGAACCCGGCATGTTGCGGGGTCCACACTTCGCCCTCGCGATTGAACCAGTGGCACAGATACATGCCCGAGGCAGCGCTATCGCTCACCGTCATCCTGGGGCCCCCGGATTTCAGCCTGACGACGTCTCCAGTCTTGAAAGTATTGGGCATTTTGACCTCCCATGCTGAGGCCACGAGTTTCACACCAAACCAGGGCCTCGACAATGGCAGATGTGTTTCGCCGGCGCCGCATTCCTTTGCACCAGCAGCGCGACGACGGGCCAGGACGTCGTGAGCATGAACAGGTGCGAAGGCGATGCATCGCGGGTGAATTTCGGTGAGGTCGAGAGGGTCGCCGACCGTTCTGGTCGATGTGGTTCGCGGCGGTTCGATCGATCTGCTCGGTCTTAACCTTTCCGTAAACATTTGGCCGTTACTTGGACACCGATGGCCTCGTGGCGGAGCGGCTACGCTGGAGACGGCAAATCTCTGAAGCCTCGGTTCGATCCCGAGGCGAGGCCTCCACCTTTCCAAGCTGCTGTCGGACCATCAGCGGATGCCAATCCCGTCCGGCAAGCATTCAGGAACACAATCACCAAAGAAATGATAGGCCGGACGCAAGGGGCTTAGCGCCAGTGGGGCGCCATCAATAGTTCTTTTGGGGGGATGGTGCCGCTTGCGTGACTCGAACACGCGACCCCCGCATTACGAATGCGGTGCTCTACCAACTGAGCTAAAGCGGCCCGGGAGGCTAAGGCCTCCAAGATGCGGGGGTTGATAGACGCAACCGGCCGCGAATTCAAGATGCGACTTGGCGATTCATGCGAGCGTGTCATGCCGTCGTCGAAAGCCGGCCGCCGCCTTGTTCGCAAATCGGTCGCGAGGTCACGCTGCGTGCCTCCGGCGCGTGCAAATCGATGAAACATGCTGATTTCGTTGCCGGAACAGCGCCGCAATGGACTTTGCATACCTCTCCAAGGCAGAATGCGCCGTTCGCCCGTTGATTGATTGGCCGCCTGCGGCTAACGATCACGGCAAGGTTGGCGAACGGACAGAGGGACCCGCTTGGACGCGATCGAAAAAGCGATCCGGAACGCCTTGGAGAAAGGCAATGCCGAGGACCGCGCGTTCCGCGAAAGGGTCTATCGTGCGGCTTTTTCCGCGCTCGATCGCGCGCTAAAGGCCAATCCGGACGTGACCGTGGAACTCGCCATCAAGCGCCGTAAGGCGATCCAGGCGAAAATCACCGAGATCGAATCCGAGTTCCTGCCGGCGGTGCCGGATGTCGGCCCGCAGGGCGATGCCCCGGCGGTCGAGCTTGGTGCGGACTCCGCTCCAGCGGCCGAGGCCGGCCAACATCCATCGGCACCCGCTGTCGTCGACGGGCCTGTGCAACCCGCCTCGGATGCGCCGCGCTCTGCCTCAGATGCGCCGCGCTCGCGCGTGCTGCCCGTCGTTCCCGATATCATGCCGGACGCTGCCCTTCCCGACGCCCCGTCCATCGACATGTCGGCTCCGGGCTCGGCCGGTGCCGCCGCGGAAGTGGCGCCCGATCGCGATGAACGGCGCATAAGGGGACGTCGCCTGCCGCTGACCGCCATCTTCCTGACCGTGACGCTGCTTGCCGCTGTTGGCATCGGCCTGTTCTTCGCCGTGCAGACCGGCGTCTTCAAGACACAGGCGCAGCTTGATACTGCCCCGCCGCAGGCGCCGCCGACCGTCAACGACGACGATTTCACACCGCCCGGCGGACCGGCAAAGCCCGGTGCCGCGGATCAGGCACACGACTGGATCAACGTGTTTTCGCCGACCGACGCGTCACATGTCAGCGCCCCGTCCGACGCCAAGGCCGAGGTGATGAAGGACGATACCGGCTCGTTCCTGCGCATACGCTCTGGAGCGTCCGGTTCGGCGATCAGCTTCGATGTCGGGCAAGGCGTGCTGGAGAAGCTCGCCGGCAAACATGCCGTGTTCGACATCATTGCCCGCTCCGAGGAAGGCAAGGAGACGCAAGTTTCCGTCGACTGCAATTTCGGAGAACTGGGCGATTGCGGCCGCAAGCGCTACGCGGTCGGCCAGCAGCAGAACGAATATCTGTTCGACGTGAAGTTTCCCGACAAGCGTCCCGGTTCTGCGGGCACCATCGCCATCAATTCCGACTTCGACAAGCAGGGCAAGGCCGCCGACATCTACGAAATCCGTGTTTCGGTCGAGCCGTAAGCCCCGACGCTGAAAAGGCCGCTCTAGCGGTCGAGCAGCGCCTGCAGCGTCTCGATCCGATCGGCCTCGTTGGCCGGCTTGTCCCAGCGCAATCGTGATACGCGGGGAAAGCGCATGGCGACGCCGGATTTGTGCCGGGTCGAGCGGTTGAGCCCCTCGAAGGCGACTTCCAGCACAAGGCCGTTGTCGCGGTCGGCCCGCACCGAGCGCACCGGGCCGAAACGCTCGACCGTGTTGTCGCGGACATATTTGTCGATCTGCCTCAGCTCCTCGTCGGTGAAGCCAAAATAGGCCTTGCCGACCGGCACCAGCTCCTCCTCGCCTTCGGGACCGGACCAGACACCGAACGTATAATCCGAGTAGAAACTCGAGCGCTTGCCATGACCGCGCTGCGCATACATCAGCACCGCGTCCACAGTGTGCGGATCGCGCTTCCACTTGAACCAAGGGCCTTTCGGCCGGCCGGCGACATAGGCTGAGTCCCAGCGCTTCAGCATGACACCTTCGATGATTGGATGCAGCGGTACCCGCCGCAGTTCTTCCAGCGCATGCCAGTCCGAGAATTCGACGAACGGCGACAGATCGAACCGGCTTGGGTCGAGCGTCTTCACGAAGGTATCGAGGCGGCCGCGTCGCTCGCGAAACGGCAGCGCGCGCAAATCCTCGTCGCCGATCTGCAGCACATCATAGCAGCGCATGAAGGCCGGGTATTGCTGCTGCATCTTCGCGGTAACCGTCTTGCGGTTCAGCCGCTGCTGCAGATCCGAGAATGTCCCTGTCGCCTCTCGGGGATCACCGACCAACAGCTCGCCGTCCAGCGTCGCGGAAAAAAGCATGGCGTCGGCGAGGTCGGGAAAGGCACCCGAAACATCGTCTCCGGTACGCGAATAGAGCCGGCGGATGCCGCCTTCGGCCACCGCCTGGACGCGGATGCCGTCCCATTTCCACTCGGCCGCATAATCGGCCGGATCGAGCTTTTCGAGATCGCCGTCACCCACCGGGTTCGACAGCATTACCGGGCGAAACAGCGCCATCGCCGTGTTCCGGGGCTTTTCGGCCTTGCCTTCCAGCCACGCGAACAGCGCCGTGTAGGGCGGCGACAGCCCGTGCCAAAGCTCTTCGATCTCGGTGACATCGACCTTGCCGAAATCCGCCAGCGCCTGCTTCGCCAGCCGCGCCGACACGCCGATGCGCAGGCCGCCGGTGACCAGCTTGATGATGGCAAAGCGGGCCGAGATGCCGGCGCTATCGAGCAGCCCCGCCAGCACCTTCGGTCCGTCGGAACGGCTTGCCGCCTGCAGTTTGGCGACGACCTCGCCCAGCGTCGGCTCGCGGTTGGGGATGTTTCCGGACGTTTGCGGCCAGACCAGCGAGACCGTTTCGGCAAGATCGCCGACATAGTCGTAGGAATAGCCGAACAGCACCGGATCCATGCGCTCGGTGACCAGCGTGCGCAGCATCGCCGGCTTGACCGCCGCGATGTGGAGGTCGCCGGTGATGGCCGCCAGCGCCAAACCGCGATCGGGATCCTCCACGGTGCGGAAATAGTCCGTCAGCAAGGTCAGCTTGCCGTTACGCGACGGCGTCAGCACCAGGCGATCGAGAAGTTCGGCGAAGCGGTTCATGCCATCAATCGCCCTCGTCCTCGTACCCCACCAGGTGCAGCGGCCGGGCGGCGATGCCTTCGAGTTCGCACCAGCGTACCAACGCTTCCTCGCGGCCATGCGTCACCCAGATTTCCTCGGCTCCGGTCTGCTTGATGGTGGCGGTCAGTTCGTCCCAGTCGGCATGGTCCGAGATGATAAGCGGCAGTTCGACGCCGCCTTGCTTGGCGCGCTGGCGGATGCGCATCCAGCCTGAGGCAAAGCACGAGATCGGATCGGGAAAGCGCCTTGCCCAGCGGTCTGCGAAGGCCGATGGCGGGCCGACGACGATGGCGCTGGCGAAATCATCCCTGCCGCCGCTTTCTACGGTTGCCGGCTCCAGCTGCCCAAGGTCGATGCCCTGGCTCTGGTAGTATTCGCTCAGTTTGGCCAGTGCGCCGTGGATGTAGAGCGGCCGGTCGTAGCCGGCGTCGCGCAACAGCCGCATCACCCTCTGCGCTTTTCCGAGCGCATAGGCGCCGACCAGATGCGAGCGTTCGGGAAACTGTGCCGCCGATTTCAGCAGGCGAGCGATCTCCTCGGTGTCGGGTGGATGACGGAATACCGGCAGGCCGAAGGTCGCTTCGGTGATGAACACATCGCACCGGATCGGCTCGAATGGCGCGCAGGTGGCGTCCCTCTGCCGCTTGTAGTCGCCGGAGGCGACGATGCGCGTGCCCTGATGCTCAACTGATATCTGCGCCGAGCCCAGCACATGGCCGGCTGGATGGAAGCTGACGCTGACGCCGTCGAGGACGATCGTCTCGCCGAGCCCGGCTGCTTGCGTCGTTCCCGCAAAATCCTCGCCGTAGCGCAGCCCCATGATGTCGAGCGTCTGCTGCGTCGCCAGCACCGAGCGGTGGCCGGAACGCGCGTGGTCGGAATGGCCGTGCGTGATCAACGCCCGGTTGACCGGCCGCACCGGGTCGATGAAGAAATCGCCTGGCGGGCAATAAAGGCCCTCGGGCCGGGGATGAAGCAAGTCGCTGGCGCGCATGGTCGCAAGATAGGATATAATTCCGCCGCGGGAAGCCTGTTGTAAGTGACTGCTGACTCCCGCATACAGCACCGCTGGATCGATCCGCCGACAGGACCAACCGTCATGAAACCGCTTCAGGCCTCGTCCGGCGACTTGAACGCCGATCGCCGTGCCGAATATGCCGAGATGCTCCATGCGGATGGCGCTCACGCGGCAGCGGCTGAATTGCTGCTCGGCGCGCTGGAAATGACACCGCAATGGGCGATGGGCTGGTTTCGTCTCGGCGAAATGCAGCAGGCGGCGGGCGCGCCGGATCTGGCAGCACGGGCCTGGACGATGTCGCTGCAACTCGATCCATCGGATCGACAAGGCGCCGCCCTGAACCTTCAATTGATCGGCAAGGCGCCGGCGCTCGTCGCGCTGCCCAGCGCCTTCGTCGAGACTTTGTTCGACCACTATGCCGAGAGCTTCGATGAATCGCTGGTCGATAGACTGGGCTACCGGCTGCCTGAGCTGCTCGACCAGGCCATTCGAGCGGCGAGGCCGAGCCGCTTCGCGCTGGCGCTCGATCTCGGCTGCGGCACCGGCTTGATGGGGCAGAGGCTGCGGCCGATCGTCGATCGGCTCGAGGGTTACGACATTTCGGCCAGGATGCTGAGAAAGGCGCGGACGAAGGGCGTCTACGATGTCCTGGGCAAGGCCGATCTGCGGGATTTTGTCCATGCCGGCCCGGCCGATCTGGTGACTGTGGCCGATGTCTTCATCTATGTCGGTGCGCTCGATGGCGCGGTGAGGACGATTGCCGGCTTGCTGGCCAAGGACGGCCTGTTTGCGTTTTCCGTCGAGGGGCTGGCCGGAAATGGCGATTTTGCCTTGCAGCCGTCGCGCCGCTACGCACATGCGGAACACTATGTGCGTGACGTCCTGGCTGCCAACGGATTTTCGGTCCTGTCGCTGGAAACGACCGTGATCAGGCAAGACCGGCGCGAACCCGTCAACGGGCTGGTCGTTGTGGCGGGCAAGTTGCCGGCCGCTTGAGGATACTGTCTCGCCGGCCTCACAAATATTCGTGCTGCCAAAAAAGTCCGATTTGCATGCGCGACTGATATTTGCGATCTGGTCGGATCAGGGCGCGATATCAGGAGGAGCATCTCGATGCGCTGGAACATGATGATCTTGGCATCTTGCGTGCTGACAGCCGGCTGCGTTGGCGGCACCTCGATGTCGGAACGCCAGGACGCCAACATCCAGTCGTCCCTGCAGTATGACAGCGTGCCGTGCGATCAGTTGCTAGCACAGCGCAACGGGTTGGCGCAGCAATACAAACTTCCGACGACGGCCAAGCCGACATTCTCCAACCCGGCGATGGGCTTCGGCCCGTTCACGCCGGACATGCGCTCCAAGGTCAAGCGCGATACCGACCAGGCGAGCGGCGAGATCGATGCCATGAACCGGTCGATCAATCGCCGCCAGTGCGGCCAACCGGACAAGCAGAAGAAATTGGCGTTGCCTGGCTAATACCCCGCCTTGCGGTCCACCAGATTGTCGAGCTTTTCGCCGCGCTCGAAGGCGTCCATCTGGCGCAGCATGATCGGCGCCAGATGGACGGGGTCGGAAGTCGCTGCCGCGTGCGGCGTGACGAACACTTTTGGATGTCCCCACATAGGACTGGTCTTCGGCAGCGGCTCGACTTCGAACACGTCAAGGCTCGCCTCCTTCAGCGTGCCGTCATCCAGCGCCCGCAAAATGTCGGCGTCCTTTTGCAGGCGGCCGCGTCCGGCATTGATCAGCACCGAGCCGCCGAGGCCGTTGCGCTTCCGCAATTCCTTCAGCACGCCATAGTTGATGATGCCCTTGGTGTCCGGCGTCAGCGGCAAAAGTACGACAAGGATGTCAGTCGCCTTGAGGAAGGGGATCAATCCGGCCTCGCCGGAATAGGTCGCCACGCCTTCCATAGCCTTGTCGCTGCGCGACCAGCCGTTCACGGCAAAGCCGAGCGATAGCAGCACCGAGGCTGCCGCGCGGCCGAGGCTGCCGAGGCCCATGATACCGACGGAAATGTCGCCGGCCGGCCTTTGCTGCGGCTCGTGCCAGATCTTCTTCGACTGCTGCGACCGGTAAAGCAGGCATTGGCGGTGATGGTCGAGAACCCGCCAGACGACGTATTCGGTCATGTACTGGGTGAGGTTGCCGGCGACGACCTTGACGATCGGAACGTCGGGCAGCCCGGGGTCGGCGAAGATGTGGTCGACACCCGCTCCGATCGAGAAGATGGCGCGCAGATTGGGCAGCGAGGCCAGCAGGTTCGGCTTCTGCTTCCACACCACCGCATAGGTGATCGAAGGATCGCTGGCGCCGTCCGGTTCCAGCACCACCTCGCGTTCGGCCGACAGGAGTTCGCGCCAGCGCTGCGGATTGAAGCCGGTGACGGCAAGCAGGATGCGGCCTTTTTCCATTGCGATCTTTTAGTCCCTCTGCACGCAAATTACTCGCTGACGATGCCGACCGGCGCCGTTTCTATCTTGAAGGCGGCCGAGATCAGCGCCCGAGTATAGTCGGTTTGCGGATTTTCAAAAATCTGCCGGGAAGGGCCGGCTTCGACGATCCTGCCATTGCGCATGACGATGACGTCGTTGGCGAGCGCGCGGATAACCTTCAAATCGTGGCTGATGAAGAGATAGGCGAGGTCGTGCTTGGCCTGCAGGCTGCGCAACAGGTCGACGACCTGTGCCTGTACGCTCATGTCGAGCGCCGATGTCGGTTCGTCCAGCATGACGAAGCGCGGGTTGAGCACCATGGCGCGCGCGATGGCGACGCGCTGGCGCTGGCCGCCGGAGAATTCGTGCGGATAGCGGTTGCGCGTCGCCGGATCGAGGCCGACCTCCTTCAGCACGGCCGCCACCTTGTCGTCGCGCTGGTCGGGCGACAGCTTCGGCTCGTGGATCTTCAGGCCTTCCTCGATGATCTCGGCGATCGACATGCGCGGGCTGAGCGAGCCGAATGGATCCTGGAAGACGATCTGCAACTCGCGCCTGAGCGGCCGCATGGCGTTGAAGGTGAGCTGGTTGATGTCGCGCCCGTTGAACTGGATGGCTCCGGTCGAGGAGATCATGCGCGCCAGCGCCAGGCCGAGCGTCGTCTTGCCGGACCCGGATTCGCCGACCACGCCAAGCGTCTGGCCGGCCCGCACGGTGACATCGATGCCGTCGACCGCCTTCACATTGTCGACGGTGCGGCGGAAGAAGCCCTGCTTGATCGGGAACCAGACCTTTATGTCCTTGCCCATCATCACCGGTTTGGCGGCGGCATTGGCCGCCGGCGGCTTGCCCTTCGGCTCAGCCGCCAGCAGATGTTTTGTATAGGCATGCTGCGGATTGGCGAAAATCTCCTTGGTCGGACCGGTCTCGACGATCTTGCCCTTGGTCATCACGCAGACCCGGTCGGCAATCTTGCGCACGATGCCGAGATCGTGGGTGATGAACAGCATCGACATGCCTTTGCGGCTCTTCAAGCCGGCCAGCAGCTCGAGGATCTGCGCCTGCACGGTGACGTCGAGCGCCGTCGTCGGCTCGTCGGCGATCAGCAATTCGGGCTCGTTGGCCAGCGCCATGGCGATCATGACGCGCTGACGCTGACCGCCGGACAGCTGGTGCGGATAGGCATCGAGGCGTTTTTGCGGATCGCGGATGCCGACCTCGTTGAGCAAGGCCAGCGTGCGCGCCTTGGCCGGGCGGTCGGCCATACCCTGATGCAGCTTCAGGATCTCGACGATCTGCTGCTCGATCGTGTGCAGCGGATTGAGCGAGGTCATCGGCTCCTGGAAGATCATGGTGATCTTGTTGCCACGCACCTGCCGCAACTGCTTCTCGCTCATCGCAAGCAGGTCGGCGCCCTGGAACAGGATCTTTCCCGAGGGGTGGCTGGCACTGGGATAGGGCAACAGCTTCAGCACCGACAGCGCTGACACCGATTTGCCGGAGCCGGATTCGCCGACTAGCGCTACCGTCTCGCCCTTGGCGATGTCGAACGAGATGTGGTCGACCGCCGTCGACTGGCCGCCGCCCTGGCTAAAGGCGACGCTGAGGTCCTGAACGCTGAGCAGGGGGGCTCCGCTCATCTGAACGTCTTGCGCGGATCGAAGGCATCGCGCGTCGCCTCACCGACGAAGACCAGCAGCGACAGCATCAGCGAGATGACGATGAAGCCCGAAATGCCGAGCCACGGCGCGTTGAGGTTTCGCTGCGCCTGCTTGAGCAGTTCGCCGAGCGACGCGGAGCCGGGCGGCAGGCCGAAGCCGAGATAATCGAGCGAAGTCAGCGTCGAGATCGACCCTGAGAGCAGGAAGGGCATGAAGGTCAAAGTCGCCACCATGGCGTTGGGCAACAGGTGCCGGAACATGATGGTGCGGTTGGGCACGCCGAGCGCGCGCGCCGCGTTGACATATTCGAAGTTGCGGGCGCGCAGGAACTCGGCCCGCACCACGCCGACCAGCGCTACCCAGGAGAACAGGAGCATCAGGCCGAGCAGGATGAAGAAGCCCGGCGGCAGGATGGCAGCTATGATGAGCAGGAGATAGAGCACCGGGATCGCCGACCAGATTTCGATGAAACGCTGGAACAGCAGATCCGTCCAGCCACCGAAATAGCCTTGCACGGCGCCGGCCGCGACGCCGATCAGTGCCGAGCCAGCAGTCAGGATCAGCCCGAACAGCACCGAGATGCGAAACCCGTAGATGACGCGCGCCAGCACGTCGCGCGCCTGATCGTCGGTGCCGAGCCAGTTCCAGTTGCCGACGATGCAGGCCGGATCGGCCGGACCTTGGGGATATTGGTTGCATCGCGTCTTGGCATCGTACTCCCAGGACGGCTTGGCGGGAGCTGCTTCCGGGATTGCGTTGTTGACGGTCTGGTAGGAGTACCGCACCGGCGGCCAGATCATCCAGCCATTGGCGTTGATCTCGTCCTGTATGACCGGGTCGCGATAGTCGGTGACGGCATAGAAGCCGCCGAACTTTTCCTCGGGGTAGGCGACCAGCACCGGAAACAGGATCTCGCCCTTGTAGGAAGCGATGATCGGCTTGTCGTTGGCGATGAACTCGGCAAACAGCGACAGCACGAACAGGACGAGGAATATCCATAGCGACCAGTAGCCGCGCCGGTTGGCTTTGAAGTTCTGCAGGCGGCGCTTGTTGAGCGGCGACAGCCAGGGCCGCGCGATCCGCTGCGGCGCCGCCTCTGTGGTCGCGGTAGCATCCGACATCAGACGTCTCTCCGCTCGAAATCGATGCGCGGATCGACCCAGGTGTAGATCAGGTCGGACAGCAACCCAACGAACAGCCCAAGCAGCGAGAAGATGTAGAGGTTGGCGAACACCACAGGATAGTCGCGCTCGACCACAGACCTGAAGCCGAGCAGGCCTAGGCCATCCAACGAAAAGATGTTCTCGATCAGCAGCGAGCCGGTGAAAAAGGCCGAGATGAAGGCGCCGGGAAAACCGGCGATGACGATCAGCATGGCGTTGCGGAAAACGTGGCCATAGAGCACCTGTCGCTCCGAAAGGCCCTTGGCCCGCGCCGTCACCACGTACTGCTTGCGGATCTCTTCCAGGAACGAGTTCTTGGTCAACAGCGTCGTGGTGGCGAAGGCCGACAGCACCAGCGCCGTCAGCGGCAAGGTCATGTGCCAGAAATAATCGACGATCTTGCCCCACCAGGACAGCTGATCCCAATTGTCCGAGGTGAGGCCGCGCAGCGGAAACCAGTCCCAGAACGACCCGCCGGCGAACAGCACCATCAGCATGATGCCGAACAGGAACCCTGGGATGGCATAGCCGACGATGACGACGCCGCTGGTCCAGACGTCGAACGGAGAGCCGTCCTTGACGGCCTTTCGGATGCCGAGCGGGATAGAGATCAGGTAGGATAGAAGCGTGATCCACAGGCCGATCGAGATCGATACCGGCATTTTTTCGAGGATCAGGTCGAGCACCGAAATGTCGCGGAAATAGCTGTCGCCGAAATCGAACCTGATATAGTTCCACAACATCATGCCGAAGCGCTCGAGCGGCGGCTTGTCGAAGCCGAACTGCTTTTCCAGCTTCTTGATGAATTCCGGATCGAGGCCCTGCGCGCCGCGATATTTCGAGCTGACGTCGCCGGCAACGTCAAAATTGGCGCTGCCGCCCGCGTCGCCACCGCCACCACCGCCGAGGCGGTCGCTGCCGCCCTGGTTGGTCAACCTGGCGATGACCTGCTCCACCGGCCCGCCGGGGGCGAACTGGATGACGGCGAAGGATATCGCCATGATGCCGAACAGCGTCGGGATCATCAACAGGATGCGGCGCAGGATATAGGCGCCCATCAGGCTTTCTGTCCTCGTTGGACTGATATCTCAGGCTTTGCCAATTTTTGCCGCCTTGCCCTTGTCGAACCACCACAGCGCCTCGACCGGAAAGCCGAAATCGGGCTTCTGCTCGGGAAAGCCGAACATGTCCCAAAAGGCGCTTCGGTGATTCGCCAGGAACCAACTTGGAATCCAATCGCGCCGTGCGCGCAAGGCCCGATCGAGCGCCCGCATCGCAACGGTCAGGCTTTCCCGATCCTTGGCCGCGCCGACGGCGTCGATCAGTTTGTCGATCGCAGGATCTGCGATGCCCGGCAGGTTGCGCGAGCCGGACACTTTTGCCATGCTTGAATGGAAGAAGGTTTCGAGGTCATCGCGCGTTGGCGTCGCGCTGAACGAGAAAGCGGCCGACAGCAGATCGAAATCGAACGTCGCCTGTCTGGCTTGATATTGCGCCGAATCGACCAGCCGGATCGTGGCGTCGATGCCGATCGCCTTCATATTGGCGACCCAGGGCGAATAGATTTGGACGAAGGTATCGTCGTCGACCATAAACTCGGCCGAAAGCCGGCCGCCCTTGTCGTTGACAACAAAATCGCCCGACCTTTTCCAGCCGGCCGCAGCCAGAAGCTTCGCTGCCTGGCCAAGCAGCTTGCGGTCACGGCCGGAGCCGTCGGACGGGGGCTGGCTTACCGCCTCGCCAAAGACCTCCGCTGGGAGCTGTGCGCGCAACGGCTCCAGCAGAGCCAGTTCCTGTGACGACGGCGGTCCTTCTGAGCGAAAGTCCGACTTCTCGAAACAGGACTGCGAGCGCTCATAGGAGCCGTAGAAGAAGTTGCGCCGCGTCCATTCAAAATCGAAGCAGAGAGCGATCGCCTGGCGCACGCGCGCGTCGCGAAATTGCTCGCGTCGCTGGTTGACGGCGGTTCCCTGCATCGTCGGCCGTTTCTCGGCGGGAAATTCGTGCTTGACCACCTTGCCAGCGGTCAGGGCCGGAAAGTCGTAGGCGGTCGCCCAAACGCGCGACGTGAATTCCTCGCGATAGGTGATTTCGCCTTTTTTGAACGCCTCGAAGCCGGCCATGCGGTTCTGGTAGAACTCGATCCGGATAGTGTCGAAATTGTTCATGCCGCGATTGACCGGAAGGTCGCGGCCCCAATAGTCGGCCACCCGGTCGTATTCGATCCACGCGCCGGCCGAGAAGCGACCAACCTTGTAGGCGCCGGAGCCGAGCGGCGGATTCAGTTGCGAGGAGTCGAACGGGTTGGCCGTGTAGAAGGCCTTCGACAGGATAGGGAACTCCACGACATTGAGCACCGTGCGGGCGGACTGCTTGCCGGAAAAATTGAGCTTGAGCGTGTGCTGATCGATGGCGACTGCCTCGTCGAGGTGGATCAAGGACAGCGAAAAGTCGGGATGGCCCTTTTCCTTGAACAGCTTGAAGGTGAAGGCGGCGTCCTCTGCCGTCAGCGGCGTTCCGTCGTGGAAGCGCGCCTGCGGCCTCAGCGAGAACTCGAAGCTGTTGCGGTCGTCGGAAAGCGTCACGCCGTCGGCGAGCTGCCCATAGAGGGCGTCCGGCTCGTCCAGAGCCCTGACCATCAGCGCGTCGAAGCACATCTCCATGCGCGGCGGCGCATCGCCCTTCTGGGTGAAGGAATTCAGCGTGTTGAAGGTCAGCGTGTTCTGGTTGTAGCCCCAGTTCGGCGGCGAGAAGTTGAAGGTGCCGCCCTTCGGCGCATCGACATTCACATAGTCGAAATGGGTGAAATCCGGGCTGTATTTGAGGTCGCCGAAGGCCGACAAGCCGTGCAGCTTCACGCCGGTCGCAATGTCGGCGAAGGCCATGCCCGGCAGCATGGCGGCGGCAGCGGCAGCAGTGCCCAGCGCCAGGAAATCACGGCGGGGCAGCACCGCCATCAATTGCTGCCCCTGTATTTGGCCGCCAGCGCCTTTTCCTTGTCGACGTCGATCCACCAGGAGTCGGGATCATAGCCGGAATAGGCAGGCTGCTTGTCGGGGATGCCGAATTTGTTCCAGTAGGCCACCCATATTGCCGAGCGATGATATTGCGGCACGACATAGAAATTCCACAGCAGCACGCGGTCGAGCGCATGAGTGGCGGCGACGAGATCTTCGCGGTCGGTGGCGAAGATGACGCGGTCGACCAATGCGTCGACGGTCGGATCCTTGATGCCCATCAGATTTCGCGAACCGGGCGTGTCGGCGGCCTTCGAGCTCCAGAAATCGCGCTGCTCATTGCCGGCCGAATCGGACTGGCCGAACAGGCCGGTGACGACATCGAATTCGAAGTGGTTGACGCGGTTGATGTATTGCGTCTGGTCGATGATGCGCAACGTGGCATCAACGCCGATCTTGCGCAGATTGGCGATATAGGGGCTGGCGATCACCTGGTCGGTGTCGTTCCAGCCCAGGATCTCGAACTTGAAGGGAGCGCCGGTCTTGGCATTGACCATCTTGCCGCCCTTGATCACCCAGCCGGCCTTGGCGAAGAGGTCGACGGCCTGTTTGAGGTACTTCCGTTCCGCTTGCGGTGAATCGTAGACCGGCAGCTTGAACTGCTGGGTGAAGAGTTCAGGCGGCAGCTTGTCGCGGTACTTTTCCAGGATTTCCAGTTCCTTGCCTTGCGGCAAACCGCTCGACGCCAGGTCGGTGCCCTGGAAATAGCTTGAAGTACGGGTATTAGAACCGAAGAACAGCGTTCGGTTCATCGACTCGAAATCGAACGGATAGGTCAGCGCCTCGCGCACCAGGCGATCCTGGAACAGCGGCCGCCGTTGATTGAGCACGAATGCCTGCATCGGCTGCGGCGAGTGGCTCTCGAAGACCTTCTTGATGACGTCGCCGGCCTTGATCGCCGGGAAATCATAAGCTGTCGCCCATTTGCGCGAGCTGAATTCGCGGTTGAGGTCTTCCAGCCCGCCCTTGGTGAAGGCCAACCAGGCCGCATTGTCATCGAGTATGTAGGTGAAACGCCGCGTATCGAAATTCTCGCGGCCGATCTTCACCGGCAGCTTGGCCGCCCAATAGTCCGGCACGCGCTGCCAGATGACTTCCGAGCCCGGTTTGAAGCTGGCGATCTTGTAGGCGGCTGAGCCGAGCGGAATCTCCAGCGTCGGCTTGGTGATGTCACGCTTCTTGCCATTGGCATCGGTGCCTTCCCACCAATGTTTCGGCAGCACTGCAAGATCGCCGATGATCTTGGGCAGTTCGCGGTTGCCCTTCTGGTTGAAATGGAACTCGACCTCGTGGTCCGAAATCGCCACCGCATCGGTGACATTTTCGAAGTAGCGGCTGTATTGCGCACTGTTGGCCTTGAGCACCTGGAACGACCAGATCACGTCGTCGACGGTGATCGGCTGGCCGTCATGCCATTTGGCACGCGGGTCGAGCCGGTAGGTCGCCGAGGAATAGTCGGCGGGATATTTGTAGGCGTCGGCGATCAGGGGATGGCTGGTGCTGCCTTCGTCGGTCGCCTGCTCCATCAGCGTGTCGTAGAGCAGGCCGCCGCCGAACCCGACCAGGCCGGCGGCCGGTGATCCCTGTACGATGTAGGGATTGAAACTGTCGAAGGTGCCGAGCACCACCGAATTCAACGTGCCGCCCTTGGGCGCGTTCGGGTTGACGTAGTCGTAGTGCTGGAAGTTGTCGCCGTATTTGGACTCGCCGATCAGCGATGAGGCGGTGCGCCATTCGTCCGCTCGGCTCGTCTGCAATCCTGCCGCCAGAAGGGCTGCCGCCAGCATCGACTTGAGAAGCGTTCGGCCAACCGTCATGCACTATCCTCTTCGCAATGCCCGTTCATGGACAATCTAGACGATTTGGCGCTCGTGAAAACCGCCATGCGCGGCTTTGTCGCCGCATATGCGGCTTTCCTAACGAAAAAGCCGGGCTGAACCCGGCTTTTTCAGGGTCGTCGAGATGGATATCCGGTTATTGAGCGGGCGCCGGTGCGGGGGCGGCCGGAGCCGGAGCGGCCGGTTTCGCCGGCGCGGCACCTTCAGCCGGCTTGGCAGGCGCGGTTGCGTCGGCGGCAGCGCCTGGCGCCGGCAGCGGCTTCGGATTGTCGGACAGCGTGCGTAGATAGGCGATGACGTTGGCACGGTCCTCGTCCTTCGGCAGGCCGGCGAAGCCCATGGCGGTGCCCTTAACGAATTTCTTCGGCGAGGTGATGAAGTGGTTGATGTTGTCGTAGGTCCACTTCTCGGTGCCGCCCTTGGAAAATTCCTTCATGCCGGCCGAATAGGCAAAGCCTTCATGCTCGGCCACCGGGCGGTCGACGAGATCCCACAGATCGGGGCCGACCTTGTTGGGGCCGCCCTTTTCGCCGGAATGGCAGGCTTGGCATTTCTTGAAGACGGCAGCGCCTTGCTCGACATTGGCGGTGGCCAGCAGCTCGGCGATCGGCTTGGCTTCGGCGGCAGGCGCGGCCGGACCGCCTTCGGCGGGCTCGGCGGCCTCGATGGCGAAACCGGGCTTTTCCGGCGCCGGCGAGGCAAACAGCGCGTCCGACACAATGCCGACCGAGAAGACGACGAAAACGGTTCCGAGCAATCCGGCGAGCAGTTTGTTGACTTCGTTGGAATCCATACGCCCCTTGCTCCCTTTTCCGGCGGACCGAACCGTCCACTCCGTCCGTCGGTATCGTGATCACCCTGCCAGGGCGGTCAAATCGGGCGGAAACTAGGTCTTTTGCTGCGGCGTTGCAACACCTATAAGGGCGCTTCCAGTGAGACCTTTTGCCACTTTCCCTGTCCTCTTCGAGACGCCTTGCACCGCGCATGTCCACGCTGATTCTGATCCCGGCCCGCATGGCCTCGACACGCCTGCCGGGCAAGCCGCTGGCCGACATCGCCGGCGCGCCGATGATCGTCCATGTCGCCCGCCGCGCCACGGAGTCCGGCCTCGGCCGGGTCGTGGTGGCGACCGACACGCAAAGCGTGGCCGAAGCGGTGCGTGCGCATGGTTTCGAGGCCGTGATGACGCGCATGGACCACCAATCCGGCTCCGACCGCATTCACGAGGCTCTGGTCGCGCTCGATCCCGAGCGCAAGGTCGAAACGATCGTCAATGTGCAGGGCGACCTGCCGACCATCGATCCCGGCATCATCGTCGCCTCGCTCAGGCCGTTCGATGACGGCGCGGTGGACATCGCCACCCTCGGCGTCGAGATCGTCCGCGATGAGGAAAAGACCAATCCCAACGTCGTCAAGATCGTCGGGTCGCCGCTCTCCCGCACCAGGCTGAGGGCGCTCTATTTCACGCGCGCCACGGCACCTTGGGGCGAGGGGCCGCTCTATCATCATGTCGGCCTCTATGCCTATCGTCGCGCCGCGCTAGAGCGTTTCGTCGCGCTGAAGCCGTCGCCGCTGGAGCGGCGAGAACGGCTGGAACAGCTACGGGCGCTGGAAGCCGGCATGCGCATCGACGCCGAGATCGTCCAATCGCTGCCGCTTGGCGTCGATACGCCGGAAGATCTCGAACGCGCCAGAACCATCCTTGCAAACTGAGAAATCCCTTCGAAGCTGAGACCCCCTTGAATCGAGAATTGGCCATGCCTGAAAAGACCAACAGAATATCCTTCCAGGGCGAGCCGGGTGCCAATTCCGACACCGCTTCCCGCAACGTCTATCCATCGATGGAGCCGTTGCCGTGCCCGACCTTCGAGGACGCGTTCAACGCGGTCGAGACGGGGAAGGCCGATCTCGCCATGATTCCGATCGAGAACACAATTGCGGGGCGGGTCGCCGATATCCACCATCTGTTGCCGGAATCGAAGCTCCACATCATCGGCGAATACTTCCTGCCCATCCATTTCCAGTTGATGGTGCTGCCCGGCGTCAAACGCGACGAGATCAAGACCGTGCACAGCCACATCCACGCGCTTGGCCAGTGCCGCAAATACATCCGCAAGAACGGCTGGAAGGCGATCGTCGCCGGTGACACCGCTGGCGCCGCCAAGATGGTCTCCGAGGGCAAGGACCGCACCATGGCGGCGCTGTCGCCGACGCTGGCCGCGACGCTCTATGGGCTCGACATCCTCGAGCGAAATGTCGAGGACACCGACAGCAACGTCACCCGCTTTGTCGTCCTCACCAAGAACAAGCAATGGGCCGACCGCCCGTCACCGGACGTCAAGATGATGACGACCTTCATCTTCCGCGTCCGCAACGTGCCGGCCGCCCTCTACAAGGCGATGGGCGGTTTCGCCACCAACGGCATCAACATGACCAAGCTGGAGAGCTACCAACTGGGGGCTTTCACCGCGACGCTGTTTTACGCCGACATAGAGGGTCATCCCGAAGATCCGCTGGTCAAGCTGGCGCTGGACGAGCTTCGCTTCTTCTCACGCGAAGTGCGAATTCTGGGCGTCTACCCGGCCAGCGCGTCGCGTGAGCAGTGGAAGGTCGCTGACTAGATCACCGCGCCCAGCGGCACATAGTCGATTTCCATGAACGTCTCGACCTCCGGCACCCAGCGGTCGCGCACGAAAGCGACGTGGTCGGGATGATCGTTGTACCTGGTATAGGCAGCCTGGTCGGCGAACTCCATCGAGAAGCCGAAATGATAATCGTTCTTGGGGCTGATCTGCCGCAATTGCTCGAAATGCGTGACGCCCCTGATCGCGGTGAGGATTTTCTTGGCGTCGACAAGGAACCTCCGTTCCTCCAGCGAATGTGGCGGATGCTTCAGCGTGAAGACGACGGTGTGACGGATCATTTGCTGCTCCTGAATTGTCTTTCGATAGTCGCTGCCATCACTCCGAGTCGACCCAGGCGCGGATGAGGTGGTGAGCAATGGCGCCTTTCGGTGGCGTGACCAAATTGCCGGGATGCTCCCTGGTCAGCATCGAACGCACCTCGTCGCGGGCAAACCAGCGGCAGTCCTCCAACTCGTTCAAATCAGCCTGGATATCGTCGTTGAGCGGCTCGCCGAAGCAGCCGATCATCAGCGAATAGGGAAACGGCCAGGGCTGGCTGGCGTGATAGACAACGCGGCCAAGCCGGATGCCAGCCTCCTCCAGAGTCTCGCGGCGCACCGCCGCTTCGATCGTCTCGCCCGGCTCGATGAAGCCGGCAAGGGCGGAGTACATGCCCTGCGCGAAATGCCGGCCGCGCCCGAGCAGGCACTTCTCCCGCGTCGCCGTCAGCATGATCGCGACGGGGTCGGTACGCGGAAAATGCTCGGTGCCGCAATTCGGGCAGTGGCGCTTGTAGCCGCCGGCCCGCATCTGCGATTGCGTGCCGCATTTGCTGCAGAAACGATGGCTTGCATGCCAGGCCAGCAGGGCCGCACCTTGCGCCATCGCGCCGGCAGCCGCCTCATCGATCAGCCCCTGCATGTAGACGGAGCGGTAGTCGATGGCCTTGATGGTTTCCGGAAGCCGTTCCGGATCGACGCCGCCGGGCACGGCCAGCACGGGTCCCTGTTCGGAAAAACCGAGCAGGACACCCTGTTCGAGAAATGGTTCGAAAGGCTCGCTCTCGGAGGCGCCAAACCAGGGGTCGAGACCACTGCCATCCCCGAGCTTCAGATAGAGCCGCCCCCCATGCATCAACAGCAGCCGTGTCGCCGGGTCGGCGAGCGCCTTGTCGACCGAATCGTCGGCGCGGTTTTCGGACTGCCGGTCGATGATGTTGCCGGCAAAGCCGACGAACTGACTCGGCTCGCGCAAGGGCGCGTCAAACAGGCGGAAGCTCATGGAAACTCTGCGTTGCGGGATGGACACGGGGAACGCTTATAGCGCCGCCTTGATCGTTTCGGCAAACCGCCGCAGGTCGGAGCCTTTATAGGGCTCGCGCAGGCCGTACCCCCACACCGGGCCCGGCCAGCCGGGATCGCCTTCCGAACGCGCAATGATATGGATGTGCAACTGGCGCACGATGTTGCCGAGCGCGCCGGTGTTGATCTTGGTGCAGCCTGTCGCTTTCTTCAGCGCCTGCGCCACCATATTGGTCTCGAAGGTCAGCATTGCCTGGTCGAGCGGCGTCATCTCGTGGATCTCCTCAGCGCCCGGCCGCTGCGGCACCAGGAGCAGCCATGGCCAGCGGCGGTCGTTCATCACCCGCAACTCGCACAGCCCCAGCCACATCAACTGCTCGCTATCCGCCTCCAGCCGGGAGTCCAGCGTGAATCCGGCCTTCAGGCCCGTCATCATCGGCGTTTCCCTTGCTTTTCTTGGTTTCCTCAAGGGCATGAACGCTAGAGCGGCGGAAAGGGGGCTGCAAGCGAATCATTGCGCGCTCGCGGTCGGCAGCTTTTCACGATAGGAATTTTTTCTTGATTTCGTGACCTCAGCTATGGTATATATTTGTTTATGGTGCTGATTTGCGCCAGTGACCCGCCGCGCAGGCGGGTTTTCGTTTGATGCTCCGACAGCCGACGCGCCGGCGAAGGCTGCAAAGGAATCCGGGATTTCTTCTGCGCACTTGCATTTCATCGAACAATTGCCGATATGGACGACGGGAGGTTGGTGGTGGACGATCCACTCGCCAACCGGGTCAGGTCCGGAAGGAAGCAGCCCTAACGAGCCCGGAACGGGTCATTGTTCCAGCCTCCCACCTCACCGGCCCTTCTCGCGACATTGACGACGCATTGCAGCGCGGGCGAGACTATGCGCAGGAATCGGCCGCCTTCGGGCGCGGCCATTTGGAGCTTATGGGCGAATGAGCGAAGCCGGAAATTCGGGACCAAAAAGCCTGGAGAATGGCAAGGCGGCCGCCTATCGCGTGCTGGCGCGCAAGTACCGTCCCTCGAACTTCTCGGAACTGGTCGGCCAGGAGCCGACGGTGCGCACCCTCACCAATGCCTTTGCCACCGGCCGCATCGCCCAGGCCTGGATGCTGACCGGCGTGCGTGGCGTCGGCAAGACCACGACGGCGCGCATACTCGCTCGTGCCCTGAACTACAAAACCGCTGATATCGACCAGCCGTCGGTCGACCTTGCCGTGCTCGGCGAGCATTGCCAGGCGATCATGGAAGGCCGCCATGTCGACGTCATCGAGATGGACGCCGCCTCGCACACCGGCATCGACGACATCAGGGACATCATCGAACGCGTGCGCTATGCGCCGGTCTCGGCGCGCTACAAGGTCTACATCATCGACGAAGTGCACATGCTGTCGACGCAGGCTTTCAACGGCCTCTTGAAGACGCTGGAAGAGCCGCCGCCGCATGTCAAATTCATCTTTGCCACCACCGAGATCCGCAAGGTTCCGATCACCGTCCTGTCGCGCTGCCAGCGCTTTGACTTGAGGCGCATCGACGCCGGTGCGCTGGTCGCGCATCTCGCGTCGATCTCGGCCAAGGAGGGCATTTCGGTCGACGACGACGCGCTGGCGATGATCGCGCGCGCCGCCGAAGGCTCGGCCCGCGATTCGCTCTCCATCCTCGATCAGGCGATTGCCCATGGCGCCGGCTCGGTCAGCGCCGCTGCGGTTCGGGCGATGCTGGGGCTTGCCGACCGCGCCCGCATCGTCGACCTGTTCGAACATGTGATGAAGGGTGATGTAGCGGCTGCTCTTGCCGAATTCCGCGCGCAGTACGACACTGGTGCTGATCCGGCCTCCGTGCTGACCGATCTTGCCGAGTTCAACCATCTCGTCACGCGGCTGCGTTTCGTGCCGACGGCCATCGAGGATGCCTCGCTATCCGAGGACGAGCGGCAGCGCGGCGCGGATTTCGCCAGGACGCTGTCGGTCAGAGTGTTGTCGCGGACATGGCAGATGCTGCTCAAGGGCATTCCCGAGGTCCAGTCCTCCAACCGGCCGGTGAGTGCCGCCGAAATGGTGCTGATCCGGCTGGCGCATGCCGCCGACCTGCCGACGCTGGACGAGGCGTTAAGATCTCTTGAGGGCGCAACGCCGGTACAAAATGGCACCCCACGCCCGAATGGTACACCCGCGGGGTCGGGCAATGGTGGTGGCGCCAGTGCGATGGCGCAGACGCGCACGCCGGCCGGGCCGGGCGGTGCGCAGACCATGCGGCTCGTGGAGAGCACGCCTGCCCCTGTTGCTTTCGTCGCTCCGCCGGAGCCGGTCGTCGAGACGCAATCGGCGCCGCTGAAATCGCTCGCCGACATCATTGCCCTGGCCGACGCGCAGCGTGACATCGCCTTCAAGGTGCAGGTCAAGAGCTATATCCGCCTGGTTCGTATCGAGCCCGGCCGTATCGACGTCGGCCTGACCAGCGACGCGCCCAAGATGCTGCTCAACGACCTGACGACGAAGTTGCGCGCCTGGACCGGCCGCAGCTGGCTGGTTTCGCTGTCGAAGGAAGAGGGTGGCCAGACGCTCGCCGAGATGGAATCGGCCAAGCGCGAGAACGCCTTCCTCGATGCCAAGAGCGATCCGACGGTGGCCGCTATCCTGGCGCGCTTTCCCGGGGCCAAGATCATCGACGTGCGCATTCCAGACGCGCCGGAAGCCGAAACGGCCGAGGCCGAAGTGCCGGTCGAGCCGCCGGCTGACGACGACGAAACCTGACCACAGAACGAATCCGCAAAGGACCAGACCATGAAAGATCTTCTCGGCCTGATGGGCAAGGCGAAGGAAATGCAGGCCAAGTTCCAGGCCATGCAGGACGAGATCGCCACTCTGGAAGCGTCGGGCCAGGCCGGCGGCGGCCTGGTCAGCGTGACGCTGACCGGAAAATTCGAAATGAAGTCGCTGAAGATCGATCCATCCTTGTTCAAGGAGGACGATGTCGAGATCCTGGAAGACCTGGTGCTCGCCGCCCACAATGACGCCAAGACCAAGGTCGAGCAGATCATGCAGGAAAAGACCAAGGCGCTGACCGCCGGTCTGCCGATCCCGCCGGGAATGAAACTGCCCTTCTAGCGTTCGGCGCGCCCCATGGTCGACATGACCGAAGAGCCTACCGAAAGATTGATCGAGCAGCGTATCCGCAACAGGATCTACGAGATCCTGGAAATTCTGGCCGACTGCGACGATGGCGTCGATCTCGTCGGTATCAAGGGTTACTTCAACCTGTTCGAGGACTTCGTCCATCGCCCGTCGATCGAGGCCGGCACATCGGCGCTTTCGAAAGACGAGCGTGCGATCGTGCTGGAGATCGCCGAATTCCTGGAGGCGGCCAGCGAGACAAATCCGGACTTCACCAAGGCCGAGTTCGTCGAAAGCGGCTGGCCGGCAAGGATCGCGCCGACGGCCAGGGATGCGCGGGCGCTGTTCCTCCGGCGCGGCCTGTTTTCGGAGAAGATCGAAGAGGCTGAACCTGGCCAGCCGGTGGCGATTGCAGCCGGGCGATAGCCCGCATAAAGCCATGCAATTGTGCTAATTTGGCAACAGTGCCCCAGTAATAACGTTTTGGCCATCTTTTTGCCTGAAAGTGTCTCATTCTTGCCGCAGCCTGGGGGCGGGCATGGAAGTGAGAGGGTTACCTGTTGATTGCCACGCGATGGAAGGCGCCGCTGTTGCTCGGCGCCGTCATTTCACCCCTGTTTTTGGCTGCATGCAGCCAAACCACTTCGCACGGTATGTCCGTCGCCAGCCTGACCGACGCCATCACGCCGAGTTTCCTGAGCTCCCGGGCCTACAGCCATACGCCCAAGGACAAGGAATGCCTGGAACGGGCGATGTTCTTTGAATCCAATCGCTCGAGCCGCGACGGCATGATCGCCGTCGGCACGGTGGTGATGAACCGGCTCCGCTCCGGCAACCACGGAAGCACAATCTGCGAAGTGGTGGGCGAGGGCGGGCAGTTCGCGCCTGGCGTCATGACGAGACCGATGAATTCGCGAGCGATGCCCGATGTCGAGGAAGCCGCCGATGCCGTGCTCAAGGGCGAGCGCAAGGCCAAGCTGAAGAACACGATGTATTTCCACACCGCCGGGCTGCGCTTCCCTTACAAGAACATGCACTACACGATGGTTGCCGGCGGCAATGCCTTCTATGAGAAGCGCGGCCGCAACTGGCAGCCGTTGCCGGATGAGCCGCAGGTCGCAGTTGCCTCTGCGGCGCCCGAGAAGCCGGCTGCAGCGGCGATAATGGTCGCTTCCGCCGAGCCCGCACGTCCAGCCAGGACGGCAACCGTGCGATCCGCCCCTGCCCAACAGACCTATGTGACGGCGGCAGTTGCGCCGCCCGCGAAATCCGCGCGTGTCTCGGTGGAGCCGACGGTGGTGGCGATGCAGGAACCTATGGAAGAGCCGGATGCCGCCCGTTTTGGCGGAACCCTGAACACAAGGGTCATCTCCTCGGTTCAAAGCGCGCCGCAAGAGGCGACGATGGTGGGGTTCCAGTCGACGCCTGAGAACACCGACGCCATCGGCGCGATGATTGCCAGCCAGGATCGGCCGCTCGAAACCAATTGATCCGCGCTCCATGGTCCACCAAGCCAATATGGCGGTTGATGCGGACGTGGGATGTTCCAAAGCGCTCTGAAAAATCCTGGAGCGGTTAAACCGTTAGGGGGAAACGGGAGACAGTATAATATAAAAAAAAGACGCGGCCGCCCCCAAATCGGGGGGTAGAATCGGTGGGGCGCGGATAATTA